>DHWR01000117.1 GCA_002413265.1 Chloroflexi bacterium UBA5177 | reverse complement strand
ATTACCGCGTATCTAGCGAGCAGGTATCAAGCGGGCCTCTACCCCTGCGGCCTGCCGCTTGGCTCTTCCGCGTCGCTTTCGCCCAACCCTGCGATCTCTCGAGACGACCAGACCTCGCCCTCGGATGGCTCCGCGAACACCGTGCTCAAGGTTTCCACTCCTCACGGCACGATCTCCAACACTTACCCACTGGTGCTTCACGCCTTCTATCAGGACCCGAGCGGAAACAACATTCTGCTGCCGCCGGGAGGCTTCACCCTTTCGTCGAAAACGGTCCTGCTTGCCGTCTCCCCATCGGGCACGACCGCGCTGACCGGTTCGTCAGATACAGTTGCGGAAGGCAACAACGGCTGTTCCACCCCACCGGCAGGTTTTGGACCGCCGCCACCACCGACTCCGACCCCAACCGCCGTGCCCCTTGGCATATATCCCACGTCGAGCGTCTCCGAAGATCACCCAAGTAGCGGTGACATCGAAACGGTATACGGCAAGCTGTGGAGCAACGGGATGCCCCAGCCGGGCGTCCAGATGCACACCACTTGGTATTTCCCCTTCGGAACCCAAACCTGCGACGCCCTAACCGACGGCACCGGCACCGGCTCCTGCTCCTTCCAGATGAACCAGAACTTCCCCGGCTACGTGGTGCAGATCAAGGTCGAGATGAGCTTCCAGGGCCAGACCTACATCGCTTACACCCACTTCACGCTCTAACACGGGTAAAGGGCTCCATTCAGCGAGCCCACATAAGCCGATTTGAGCCTTCTGCGGAATGGGTCCGAGCGCGCCGGTGTCTTTCCGGGTCCGTGTGTTCGGTGCTCCCCGCGACCGCAGTCTTATCCGAGCGACGCGATCTTCCTTCAGGCGCCAAACTCCAACTCCGTCTCAGCCCACAGATGCTCTTCGACATCCGTAGGTCAGCCCTTCAGGGCGTATCGAACTTGAAGCTGCGAAGGCGGTGGATGTCCACCCGCCCCCGGCACAAAATCTTCGTACGGGCTAACTGCGGTTTCGCCCCGTTCAATGTCGCAGAGGTCGCCCCGAAGTGTTCTCGCCACCCGCACGTCCTTCCACGCGCGTGTCCGGATAATCCGTTATGAAGTGGCACAGCTCAATACGAGCGTCAATGAGCAAGCCCACCACCTGCTACGTCTCAGGCGCCATGAATCAGTGATCTCGGCGCCACGACTGTCAGTAGAAGAGACCATCTCCTACGAAGCAGGCTAAGACTATGGCCTGGAACCCCAACTGCACGTCCACCTGAGCCGCGGTGCCATCCCCATCAGATTGTCGAAGAATTTTCAGTGAGCCTTTATTTCCTCACGTACAAAACAGAACCATCCGGGCCGTGCACCTCGCGATAATTCCTTCCCACCCAACTCATATATTCCCCAACCTGCACGTAAATCCCCCTGGTCGGCACCACCATCTTGGCCCGATACCGAGATGTCTCCCCGATCAACGTGCCCGCAGTCAGATAGCCCGCCCGCAGCCGTACCGTCGACGGATCACAGAGCGCGGGCGGCACCAGCCGGTGCGCAAGATCGGCCACCGCCAGATCGTCCGCCGCCACGAATTCCGAGGAGGCGGTATGTGACTGGACATACGCGGCCACCGCGTCCACCGTTGGATCGTTCCACGGCAGCAGCACGTGACGATCGGCATGCACGATGCGAACCGAAAGCAGCAGGTACAGCAAACCCGCAACCGCAACCGGCACAACTGCCTGCCACGCTCCCTCGGGCAGCGCTTCCCAGGCAGTCCCGACTCCGGTCCCCCCGCACACCGCCAGGGCAGTCAGCAATATTGCCGCGTGATGTGGAAACAGGGGATGAAACAGCGCGAGCATCAGCGTGGAGCCGCCGGCCCACAGCACGAGAAACCCCAGATCTTCCCAGCGGCGGATCGCTGCCAGGGCAGCGAGACCGCACACCGCGAGCACCGTCAGCCCCAGATCGACCGAGAAGAAATCGCGAAGGATCATGCCGTTGGAAAGCGCGTTAGGAAGGCTCAGGGAGCCCGCGCGCTCGTGAAGCTTGATTACCTGGTCCCACTGCGCGGAAGGCGCCACAAGGGCCATTTCGAGCACCACAGGCACCAGTGCGGCTCCGAGGACGGCTATCCCCATTCGCAGACGCTCTGCCCGCGTCCCAGGCCGGCTCAGCACGATCCACAGGGCCGGCAACAGGGCCACCAGCGCGAACAGCTTGAATAGCACAGCAGCTGCCAGAGCCAGGCCACCCACCACCGCCAGGAGTCGCCGGCCCGAACGGTTATAAGCCACGCAACAGGCCAGCCCCAGCGTGAGCATTGCCGTCATCGGGCCCTCCGCCTCGACGGCTCGGCTGTACACCAGGAACAAAGGCGAAACCGCCAGCAGCAGCGCGGCGGCTCCGCCGGCAACGCGGCCACCCAACATCCAGGCCAGCCACGTCGTCGCCGCCAGAGCCAGAAATCCAAACGCAATCTCCACGGCTCGCGCCCCGGCAATGGAGTCCCCGGCCACTCTCATGCCGGTCGAGAGGGATAGAAAGAGCAGCGGAGGCTGCGCGGAGAACACCTGAGTGAACAGCTGATAGCCGTGCGCGACCAGGCGGCTGCAGGCCGTGTACCGCCACTCGTCCGCGTCATCGAGTGGGAAAACGCTGGTGTTGTAGGCGTGGATGCCGGCATGCGCCCACTGCCAAATGGCGTAGAAGACGCCGGCACTGGCCGCGGCACCGGCCAAGAACAAGCGTTCAGCGCCGGCGCCGTGAAGCCGCGCGGTGAGGCCCTGGGATGCGGTCAGAAGGGCACGGAGTCGGACGCCGCCGCCGCACTAACCCGCGGGACCTCGCGATCCACTTTTCGCCGGCCAAGTGCGTACGCGAACCTCACGGCGGCGTAGGCGACCGAAGCGTAGGCGACGCCGGCGATCACGTCGGCCACGTAGTGCTCGCCGAGATAGACGATGGAAACCCACACGCAGAAACAGTACGGCAGCACCAACCAACCCGCTCGTGGCCACACCTGCCGGGCAAATAAGAAGCACAGGAAGGGGAAAGCCGCGTGCTCGGAGGGGACCGCGCCATAGTAGTCCCAGTTCTGATGGCTGAACATCCATTGGTACAGCGGCCCCATCGCCAGCTGGCCGCCAAAGAAGGTGATCCCGGCGTTGTAGATCTTGTACACGTGTGGCAGCACGTGGTACCAGTTGCCGGCGATCCAGGGCGGCGCGGCGGGAAAGAGCACGAAGGTGATGAAGCCGGCCAGCGCCATGATCAGGAAGGTGACCATGAAGTCGACGAAGACACGGCGCCGAAAGACCCACAGCAGGAAGGCGAAAAGGATCGGGAAAACGAAATGGAGCGTGTAGAAAATGGTTGCCACGACGTCGTACCACGCGACACGACCCGGATGATAGAAGCGGTGCTGCAGCCAGATCGTCGGCACGTTGCCGCCGAACAGCCATTTGTCCACCGTGATCATCTCCATCACGTGGGGCTTGATCCCGTGACCGATCTTGTGGCCCATTCCGGTCAGCAGCTGCCAGGCTAGCAGCACGATCAGGAAGACGGACCAGTCCTTCAGAAACTGGCGAGCTCGCCCGGTCGCCAGACCGGCGATGAGCAGCAGTAGCACCAACCGGTCGGGAGTTAGAGAGACGTTGAAGTGGTAGCTCATGACCACCACGACCGCGATGTACACGGCGATCGCGGCACCCACAACCCGCGAATCGCTCAGTGAAAGCTCCCGCACCGATCCCCCTTATCCCCCGCGCGGCTCCCGCGCAAAGCCGCGTGATTTTACCAGAGATGTGGCCGCCTGAGGCGCTCGCCGAGGTTGATACAATCGCACGTGTTGCTTCGAGACGGCCTCAGAAAAGCACTTGCTTCCAAGCATGCCCGGCTCGGGGCGGGCCTCGTCATCGTCGGCGAGGCCCTTATCATTGCCCGCTTCCGGCCACTCTCTGACTTTTACTTTCCCTTCGTCTGGGTAGGGTACATTCTCTTTCTAGACGGAGCCGTGCTGGCGCAGCGCGGCCGCTCGCTCCTGGGCGACTCCCGACGCATGTTCGTCCTCCTGTTTCCGGTATCCTGCGCCTTTTGGTGGCTATTCGAGCTCTTCAACCAGGCGGTCCACAACTGGGTATACGAAGGGGCCGCCGCCTGGACGGGCCTCTGGTACGTCGGTATCGCCTCGATGGATTTCAGCACCGTCCTGCCCGCGGTGTGGATCACGGCGCTGGCGGTCGACTGCCTGTTGAAGTCCAGTCCGCGATCGGCGCAAAGCTCCGTGCCGAGGCCGCTCCTGCTGGGCGTTTTCTCGGCGGGCTTACTCTGCATCGCGCTACCCGTGCTGTTTCCCGACTTTGCCTTCGGACTGATCTGGGGCTGTATGTTCCTTCTTCTGGACCCCGTAAATTGCCTGCTCGGGCGGCCCTCCATCGTGCAGCAGCTGTGGAACCGTGACTGGGGCGTCGTAATGCGGTTCGCGCCCGCCGGCCTCATCTGCGGGTTCTTCTGGGAGTCCTGGAACTTCTGGTCCATGCCGAAATGGACCTACTCCGTCCCCCACGTAGGCTTCTTCCACATCTTCGAGATGCCGGTGCTGGGCTATGCCGGATATCTACCGTTTGGGCTCGAGCTGTTCGCGATGGCCAATTTCGTGATTCCCTTCATCAGCCCGCGCCTCTTGCCGCCCATACCCGTTCTCCATTGGGGAGCTAGCCGCGAGGCGGTCACGCATCGGATTCCGGCCTCCCAGCAGTCCGCCTAGCTACTCCTGGGCCCTCCAGGGGACGAGTAGCCTTTCCAGCAACACCATCATCCCGAAGAACAAGATGGTCATCATGGAAACGGCCAGTACGGCCGCGAAGATGCCGGGTTTATCCAGGCGGGAATAAAGGATCTGCATCAGGCCGCCCACCCCTTCCAGACTGAAGGGATTGGTCTGGAATCCCAGGACGGACTGCCATCCGGCATCCGAAAGCGCGGTCCCGATGGGGTTGAATGCCCCACCGACCATGTACTCCCCGACCAGCGCGCCGACGAACGACAGGGTGACCGTAATCTTCAAGGACGAGAAGAGGAATGGCAGCGCCGACGGGAAACGGAGCTTCAGGAATATCTGCGTCCTCGACGCGTTCAACAGGCGCATCAGCTCGAGGACGCGCGGATCCACGGTCTTGAACCCGACCGTCATGTTCACCAGGGTTGGGAAGAAGGTGATGAGGACCGCGACTCCAACCACCGCCGCGCCTTGAGAATTGTTGTTGAAGAAGGGCAACCGGAAAAAGATGATGGACAGCAGAGGCGCGTAGACGAGAATCGGGATGGTCTGCACGACAATCGCCAGTGGGTAGAAGGCGCGCTCGGCGTTGGACGAATACGAAAAGAGCGTAGCCCCGAGGATCGCCAGCACGTTCCCGATGACGAAGCCGGCCAGCGCGTCTTGCAGCGTCACCATTAGCGCTGTTCCGATATCTCCCCAATCGTCCCGCATGCCGGTAATCGTGTCGCCTAGCGTGGGCAGTTCGTAAGAGTGCAGGCCGACCAAGGGGGGAACGATCTGCCACATGAGCAGAAATATCCCTATCACCACGACGGGCAGCAGATACTGCCCAATCAACGCAACCGCGGACGCGCCGCCAGCCGGCGAAACGTTGCTCACCGGCATCTCGGAGAGTGGTCCAGGTCGCTCGTCGATTTCCTTGACTGTCTCAGCCATGAACGCTCCTCGCGTCCAGGGCGCGTAGCACCTTGGTCTCGATCTCGAAGAATTCCGATTCGCGTTTCATTTCCGAGTCTCGGGGCCGCGGCAACGGAACACCAATGATCTCGGTTATCCTACCGGGTCTGGGAGTCATCACGACAACTCGGTCGCTCAAGTAGATGGCCTCGGAAATGCTGTGCGTGACGAAGACCACCGTGCTCTTTTTTTGCTCCCACACCTTGAGTAGCTCGCTGTTCATGTCGTCGCGGGTGATTTGATCGAGCGCTCCGAACGGCTCGTCCATCAGCAGAAGTCTGGGGTCGTAGGTGAGGGCGCGCGCGATGCTGACGCGCTGCCGCATGCCGCCCGACAGCTGATCGGGGCGCTTGTCGGCGAAGTCCTTCAGTCCGACGAGATCGAGCAGCTGGAGTGGCGTGGAGGTTCCGCCCCGACGCCTGCCCAGCACTTCGAGCGGTAGTCTGACATTCTTGCCCGCGGTTCGCCACGGCATCAGCGCCGGCTCCTGGAACACGAAGCCGATCTCTCTCTTGCGGCGCGCCGCTCTGCTAGGCTCTCCGCCGATGCGGACCTGACCCGTGGACACGGGCAGGAGGTCAGAGATCAGCCGCAACAGGGTCGACTTGCCGCAGCCGGAGGGCCCAATGACCGAGATGAACTCGTTCTCCTTGGCATCGAAGCTGATGTCCCGCAGTGCCTCAACGGGCTGAGCGCCCGGAAAGATGTAGCTGAGACCGTCCACTTCGAGGAACGCCATGGTGCCTCCGTGCAAGTACTAGGGGGGACGCAGGCGCGTCCCCCCTAGCTTCAAAAGCGCGCTGCCTACCTAATGGTAGTTTCCGTTGACGTAGGGGTTGAAGGTGTTGGTGAAGATCGCCGTCACCGACGGCTTTCGCTTGATCTCCCCGTACTTGAACAGGGTGTTGATGCTGGCCTTCCACACGCTGGCCTTCATCAGTCCGGTGTAGCGTCCCTTTTTGTCGGCTGAGAACTGCTTGAACTTCTGGAGCTCGAGAATCTGCTGGCGCAGATTCTGAGCCGCGGTGATGCCCGGTCCGGCCGTTGAAGCGTGGAAGTAGTTGTTCACGGTCAGATTGGCGGCCAGGATGGGATGCGAGTGCGCATACTTAAAACCGCGCGCCACCAGCTTCGTGACCGTTGCGACCAGAGCCGGGTTTTTTTGAACCAGACTTCGGGTTGTCAGCAACACATCATCGTAGAAGTTGAACCCGTAGTCCGCGGCACGGAAGCTATGGTTGCCGATGCCCTGCATGTTCAACGCGATCGGCTCGTTGGTCTGGAAGGTGAGCCACGCATCGACCTGGCCGGCTGTCAGCCCCGAGATGTCGAAGCCGACCGGCACCAGCTTGTAGTCGCTTGGCTTCAGGCCCGCGAAGCTCAGCATCGTCTCGGGCACGTAGATCTCGTGCGACTGATAGCCGATCCGCTTGCCCCGTAAATCCGTGATCTTGTTGATTCCGCTCTTATTCAGCACGGTCAAACCAAATACCGACTTCTGGGTGTCCGTGTATAGAGCGACGATGGGAACCTTTTGCGCCGCGGCGATAGCTATGGCAGCTCCACTTTGGAAGCCAAAGCTATTCCCGCCCCGGCTTACCACGTCGGTCTCCGGATGCACCGCAGGCGACCAGGATTCGAATTTCATGTCGATCCCGGCCTGTTTGAACCAGCCGAACCTCTGAGCCACCCAAACCCCGGCAAACTCGACGTTCGGGAGCCAGTTGAGAATGAAGAACACATGCTGCATAGCGGCTGCATGAGCGTGAGCGTGAGTGCGCTGATTGAGCGCCGAGCTGCCAAGAGCGACGCGCCCGCTGCTTAGAAGGCTCGCCGCCAGCACTGCGCTGATAATTGCGCCGGCGATGAGCGAGCGTCGAGATCGTGTACGCATGCCTATTTCTCCTCCCAGAACCTGAAAATGACCTTCTCTATCCGGGTTTCCTCAGCCGGAGACATTCACCGGTTGAGGGGCTTTATGCGCGTCATCAGTTCGCTCGATCTCCTCCTTCTAATGCTTCTCTTCCAAGCGGCGCAATGCGTTTCTTCGGGCCGCTTAGCACCATCCTGTCAGAGCGAGGCCCCCTCTCGCCAGCGTTCCAGCAGGAGGCGTGAGGAGGCTCTCTGCCGCGCCGCGAGTGCCTCCTCATCCAGCCGGACAAGATGACCGTTCCGTACCACCGGGCGACCGTGCACATATACCGAATCAGGTCTCGCGGCGATGAGAACCAGGCCCGCGACCAGGTCCTCATCGGTGCCCGCCATGACCAGCGAATCGGCGTCGAACAACGCCAAATCTGCCGCTTTTCCCGCGGCGATGCAACCGACGTCGTCGCGGCCGAGACAGGCAGCACCGCCGCGCGTGGCCAGGCGCAGAGCCTGCCGAACCGGCATCGCCCCCGCCCCGTCCCGAGCACGGGCGGACAGGACCGCCTGCTTCACCTCTCGAATAAGATCGTTCCCATCGTTCGAAGCGCTTCCGTCGACTCCCAAGCCTACGGAAACATTGCCGTTCAGCAGGTCCCGCACGGGCGCGAGGCCGGAGCCGAGCAGCATGTTTGAGGTTGGGCAATGAGCAACGGATACTCGGCGTTCACCAAACATCTGGATGTGGGAAGGCTGCAGGTGGACGCAGTGCGCCAGCCAGACATCCGACTCGAGCCAGCTCACGCGGTCCAAAAAATCGACGGGGCCGACGCCGAGCTCGCGCCGGCTGTATTCGTCCTCGTCGAGGGTCTCCGCCAGATGGGTGTGTAACCGAACCTCCATCTCGCGGGCCAAGCCGGCGGTTTCGAGCATCAGCTCAGGGGTTGCCGAGAAAGGGGAGCATGGGGCCAACCCAATACGAAGCATCGAGCCGGGTCCTGGATCGTGGTAGCGCTGCACCACCCGTTCGGAGTCTTTGAGGATGACCTCACGCGGCTGGGTTATGGAGTCGGGCGGCAAGCCGCCGTCGCGCTGTCCCAGATCCATGCTGCCGCGCGTCGCGTGAAACCTGAGCCCGACGGCGCCGGCCGCCTCCGCCTGCGCGTCGAGAAACGCGTCGCTTCCGGGAGGAAAGACGTACAGGTGATCTGCAGACGTGGTGCAGCCCGACAGAGCTAGCTCCGCCAGGCCGGTCTGAGTCGATGCGTAGACCATCTCCTCGTCGAGCCCGGCCCAGATCGGATACAGCAGCGTGAGCCAGTCAAACAAGCCGAGGCCGACGCTTTGGGAAAAACCGCGCGTCAATGTTTGATAGAGATGATGGTGGGCGTTTATCAGTCCCGGAATGGCGACGAACCGGCTGCAGTCGATGGTCTCGTCGAACCTGTCTGACGGAGAGACCTCCCCTACACGCGTGATCCAACCGTCTTGGTTTGCGATAGACGCGCCTGACAGCTCTCGCCCCTCGTCGTCCATGGTGACGACGAGCCGAAGGTTCGCCAGGAGTAGGGAGCTCATGTCACACCGAGCGGCACGACCTCGAAGCTTCGAACGTCCACCAGTCCTCGATCGGTAACCCGCATCTCCGGTATGACCGAGAGGGCCAGGAAGCTCAGATACATGAACGGCGTGTCCAGTTCCACGCCCATCTTTCTCAAGCTCATTTCGAGGGCCGCAATGCGTTCCGCGACGGAGCGTGCATCGAGCCGGCTCATCAGGCCGCCAATCTCCAGGGGCAGATCTCCGACGATGGCTCCGTTCAGTGACACCGCCAAACCGCCTCCGATTTCTGCCAGCCGACCGACCGCGCAGGCCATGTCGCCATCACTCACACCGGCAACCACCACATTGTGAGCGTCATGCGCGACCGTGGACGCCATCGCGCCTTCGCGAAGTCCGAAGCCGCGCACAAAGCCCTTCCCCATTCGCCCGGTTGCATGGTGCCGCTCCACCACGACCAGCTTGACCAGGTCCTTCGCGGGGTCGGCGACAGTCTCTCCGGCGCTCACCGTCGGCACAGCCGTGCCGGCGCGCGTCAATACCTGGTCGCGCACGATATCAACGACTCTGATGGTCCGCTCTCCCGATGCAGGAATGCGAAAATCCGCGGCGCTGGTCTCCGCCAGATGCACGGTCGAAAGGACATCGGATGGCGCCGGAGGAGACTCGAACTGTCGAGCCTCCCCGTTCTCCGCGACCAGCTCGCCATTCTTGAACACCATTTCCGGACGGAACTCCGTCAGATTTGGCAGAACGAGAATGTCGGCTGCGTAGGTTGGCGCTACTGCGCCCAAGTTTTGCAGACCGTGATAGCGCGCGACGTTCAAGGAGGCCAGCTTGACGGCGTCCCCCGGCGAAAGCCCGTTCGCCACCGCCTTGCGGACGATGGCGTTCATGTGGCCCTCGTCCAGGAGCGTTCCCGCCTCGCGATCGTCCGTGACAAACATGGTGTTTTCGGTGCCGTACTCCTGGACCAGTGGAAGCAAGTCGACGAGGTTTCGGATCATCGACGCCTCGCGAATCATCACCCACATTCCCAGCCGGCGCTTCTCGAGGGCTTCCGCGATTGTCGTGCACTCGTGATCGCTGGAGGGCCCTGAAACGATGTAGGCGTTCAGGTCCCTGCCGGAGATCCCTGGAGCGTGGCCGTCGACGTGCCTGTACCCGGTCATGGCCATCTTGGAGAGGACGCCCGCCTGGCCCGCGATTGCCGAGGGATAGTCCATCATTTCGGCGATGCCGACCACTCTCTGCCTCTGCAGCAGCTCCGCAAAGTCGTAGGCTTCGAGCGGGGACGCCGGTGATTCGAATTCGCTTGCCGGCACGCACGACGGGATCATCACGTACACGCCCAGCGGCAGCCCTTTGCTGGCCTCCAGCATGTATTCCACACCGCGCACGCCGAGAACGTTGGCCATTTCGTGTGGATCGATGACCACGGTCGTGGTGCCGGACGGCAGGACCGCTCTGGCAAACTCGTCGACGTTTAGCTTCGAGCTCTCGATGTGGCAGTGGCCATCAATGAAGCCCGGGGTCAGGAACTTACCCGAGACGTCTTTCTGTGGGCCGGACTGATAGTCTCCGACTCCAACAACGTGTCCGTCCGCGATGGCTACGTTCGCTCGAAAGACCTCGCCCGTGAAGACGGACAGCACGCTGCCTCCCGAGAGAACGAGATCCGCCGGTTCATCGCCGCGCGCAATGGCGATCCAGCGCTTACGCATCGGTCGCCTGGCCGCCCTTTCCTCCCATGGTTAAGGCCATGATCGCCTTTGCCGTATGGAGCCTGTTCTCGGCCTCGTCATACACCACCGATTGCGGACCATCGATCACCGCGTCGGTGACTTCGTATCCGCGATCCGCAGGCAGGCAGTGCATGTAAACCGCCTTACCGTCAGCCAGAGCCATACGACGCTCGTCACAGATCCAGCCCTTGTACTTTGCCGAGATCGCGAGAGCTTCATCCGGCTTGGAAAAGAGCTCTTCAATGCCCCAGCTCTTCGGGTAGACGATATCCGCGTCTTCAAACGCGGTGTCCATATCGTCCACGATCTGGAAGCTGCCACCGGACTCGCCGGCACTTCGCCGAGCGTCCGCCACGATATTGCTCATAAGTGTGTACTCGGGCGGATGCGCGAGGGTCACGTTGAGACCATACCTGGTCATCAGCCAGATGAGCCCTTGTGGCACCGACATGGGTTTGGCATAGCTCGGTGCGTACGCCCACGATACCGCGATTTTCAGGCCACGCACGCCCTCTCTAAATTTTTCGCGGATGGTCATCAGGTCGGCAATGGTCTGGGTTGGATGATCCACGTCAGACTGCAGGTTGATGACGGGTGCGCTCGCGTGGCCCGCGACCTCCCGGATGTAGGTGTCGCCCGCACCCGGTTCCAGATCGTGCCTGATGGCGATGCCGTGACCATAGCGAGACAGAATGATTCCTGTGTCCTTTGGGCTTTCCCCGTGGGAAATCTGCATGACGCTAGGCGTCAGATCGTGGGCATGACCGCCGAGCTGCGTCATGCCCGCTTCGAACGCGTTCCGCGTTCTGGTGGACTTATCGAAGAAGATCATGAATAGCGTCATGTCGGAGAGAAGTCTCGTAGGCTCCCCCAGTGCAAAGCTTCGCTTCAAAGACGAAGCAACGTCGATGACCGTATCCAGCTCTTCGGTCGTCCAATCTTGTGTGGCAATGAAGTCCTTCCCCCGAAGCGTCGTTATCACCCGAATCTCCTCACGATCTTGATCTTGGTCACCGGATGACTTTCAGATGATGTTCGGCGAGCTTGCGACCATCGGCTTCACTCGTCGGGTGCTCTCGATCGGGCACCTCCAGCGCCGTCTCCTCGCCGACGAGCTCCGTGGATAGATAGCGAAGTCCGTTGTCGGAAACGACCGTCACGATCCTGCGCAGATGCGGGCGGGCGTCGGCCAGCTTCAGAGCTCCAACCACGTTGCAGCCCGACGAAATCCCACAGAAGATACCCTCTTCTCTGGCCAGTCTTCGAGCCATGGCGATGGCTTCCTCGGATCGAACCTCGACGACTCCGTCCAGGACGCCGAGGTCGAGATTGTCAGGGATGAAGCCGTCCCCGATCCCCTCGATCTTGTGTGGTCCCCAGCCACCACCGGCCAGGATCGGACACTCCTCCGGTTCTATTGCCCATATTTCGACCGCGGGATTTCGTTCCTTGAGGCAGCGACCGACCCCGCTCAATGTGCCGCCCGTGCCTTGCGCGTCTATAAATGCGAGGACCTCACCGCCGGTTTGCTCCCATATCTCCGGGCCCGTGGTTTCATAGTGCGCTTCGACGTTGTCGGGGTTGGAGAATTGGGAGACCTCCCAGAACTGCTCGGGCGTCCCGTCGATGATCTCCCGCACTCGTTCCAGCACGAGATCCACGTCGCTCTCCGCACCCGGTGTCAGCTCCAGGCGGGCGCCGTAGGCCTGAACCGTCTTTTTGCGTTCGTCGCTCATCCCCTCGGGCATCACTATGATGGCCTCGTAACCCTTTGCCGCAGCCGTCATCGCCGTTGCAATTCCAGTGTTCCCGGTCGTTGCCTCGATGATGGTCATTCCTGGCCGCAACTCTCCTCGCCGCTCGGCGCGCGCAACCAGGTACGGCAGGATGCGGTCTTTGACGCTGCCGCTCGGGCCAAAGTACTCGAGCTTGACGAAGAGTTCGACATCTCGACTATCCGTCACCCTTCCAAGCTTGACGAGTGGAGTTAGCCCGGGTGTGGCAAGAATACTGCCGAGCGGCTCCCTTCGCACGGTCCAATCGACCGGCTGGGAAACAGTCATGAAGTGCTCCTGTCGGACATAATCAGAGGGAAACCTGGGCCGAGCGCTCTGACTTCTCGTCCAAAGCAGCCAGCACCTTTTCCGGAGTCATGGGCAGCGACCGCAGTCGAATACCTACCGCGTCATACACCGCGTTTGAGATGGCGGGAGCAGGGCCATTGATCGCGATTTCGGCCACGCTCTTGGCGCCGAAAGGTCCGGTCGGCTCCTCCGCCTCGACCAGGATAGTAGTGAGCTCGGGCATATCGTCGGCGCAGAAAATCTTGTAATCCATGAACGTCGGGTTCAAAACCTGACCGCGATCTCCTATCTGCACTTCCTCGGTCAGGGCATAGCCGAGTCCTTGCGCCACGGCACCCTCCACCTGGCCCTCACAGATGTCTGGGTTAAGTGCCTTGCCCACGTCGACCGCGGACACGATGTGTACCGGCCTGATTTGTCCCGTTTCGATATCAACCTCGACCTCCGCGAACATGGCGACGAATGGCGGCGGACTGTCCTTGGTGGCATGTGTGCCGCGCCCGATAACCAGCGTCTTGTTCTCCCCGTAGAGGCATTCGAGGGCGACCTCCCGCAAGGTCACGCTCTTGCCCTCCAGGGAGGTTACACGTCCCTCGTGGACGAGCAGTCCTTCGGGGTCCTCCTCCATCATGCGGGCGGCCACGGCCACGATCTGCTGTCGCGCGTCTTCAGCGGCCTTCAGCACGCAGGTTCCGGTTATATACGCAGTGCTGCTCGCGTACGCGCCGTAATCGAACGAAATGTCGTCCGTGTCGCCGGATCGGATGATGATGTTCTCGATCGGCACGCCTAGAACCTCGGCCGCAACCTGGCACAGCGTCGTGTCGCTTCCCGTCCCGATGTCCGCCGATCCGACATGGAGATTGAAGGACGCGTCCTCATTCATCTTCAGCGCGGCGGCCGCGAGCTCGTCACCGGCGACTCCACTTCCCTGCATCAGGATGCACATTCCCATGCCGCGACGTTTCACCCCCGATCCAGGGTTGCATCGTTTCGCCGCCCATCCACTGGCCTCGGCTCCGCGATCGAGGCATTCGGGGAGGCCGACAGAATGCATGACTCGCGGCTTCTTTCCGCTGCCCTCACCCGCGGCCGCGCTCATCAGATCGGTTTCGCCCAGACGGATGTGGTTCAAGCGTCGAAAGTCGACAGGGTCCATGCCCACCGCTTCTGCCGCTTCATCCATTTGAACTTCCATGGCGAAGAAGCCTTGGGGCGCTCCGTATCCCCTGAATGCGCCAGAAATGGGAAGGTTCGTGTAGACGATGTCTGCAAAAAACTTCATGTTCTGGGTCCGATAGAGGGGAAGCGGCTTGGTCCCCGTGTTTCCGGTCACCGTTAGCGCGTGCGTTCCGTATGCGCCGGTATTCGTCAGGACCTTGAGGGAGTTAGCGGTTATGGTCCCGTCTCGACGCAGCCCGGTGGTCAGCCAGAGGTGCTGCGGATGCCGGTTTCTCGCTATCGTGAACTCTTCGGTTCGCGTGTACTCTAGCTTCACCGGCCGCCCGGTCTTCATGGCCAGGACGGCGGCTATCGGCTCGGTGACGACTTCCTGTTTGTTGCCGAACCCTCCACCTACTCGAGGCTTGATGATGTGCACGTCCTTTACGGGGATCTCGAGAGCGAATGCCAGCATTCGCCTGGCGTGATACGGAATCTGCGTGCTCGTGCGCACAACCAGGCGCCCGTCCTCGTCGAAAAAACAAATCGTGACGTGGGGCTCGAGACAGGTGTGCTGCTGGTACTGCACAAAGAATTCGTTTCTGAGGACTATGTCGGCCTCGCGGATCCCTCTCTCGACGTCGCCAATCTCCACGTCGATGTGTGCGGCAAGGTTGCGAGATGGATCGTATATCCCGTAGCTCTCGCTCTCATCGTGAATGACGGGAGCGCCGGGCTCCATCGAAAGATGAGGGTCGAGCACCGCAGGTAGCTCCTCGTATTCGACGTCGATGCAGGCGACCGCTTGAGCCGCAATCTCCGGCGTTTCCGCGGCCACCGCCGCCACGGGGTCGCCCATGAATCGCACCTTGTTATCGAGCACGAACTGGTCGTAGGGCGAGGGCTCGGGCCATGACTGACCGGCGCTCGTGTACGGAATGCGAGGCACATCTTTATAGGTAATGACTGCATGCACCCCCGGCACCCTCGCTGCGCGGCTGGTGTCGACATTCACGATGCGCGCATGTGCGTGCGGGCTCTTCACCAGCTTTGTGTGAAGAAGGCCTCGCATCTCGACGTCATCCGTGAAAGCGGCCCGACCCGTTGCCAATTTTGCGGCGTCGACCTTTCGCGACCTGTGACCGACGACGGATAGCTCAGTCTTCATGACGTGTCGTCGTCGCGGACCGCGCTCAGGACGGCCTCTATGGGCTTCTTGTAACCGGTGCAGCGACAGAGGTTGCCGACAAATACGTGCCGAATCTCCTCCTGCGTAGGTGACGGATTCTCCTCGAGATAGTTGGCCGCCGTCACTATCATGCCGGGAATGCAAAAGCCGCACTGGATTGCGCCGTTTTGAGTGAAAGCCTCCTGCACCGGATGGAGCTGGGATCCCGTGGAGAGGCCTTCGACGGTGACGATGCTCATGCCGGCGGCCTGAACGGCAAGGAGGATGCAGCTGTCCAGCGCGAGGCCGTCCACGATCACTGCGCAGGCACCACATTCTCCCGACTCGCAAACTCGCTTTGTGCCGGGCAGTCCTCTCAGGCGCAGGGCGTCGAGAAGGGTCTGATTGACGGGGACCTCCCATTCCTGGGACTCGCCATTCACCGTGACCTCGATCTTCATGCGGCGGCCCTGCTCTGCTCGCCGTTGAGCGCTTGGGACAGCAGGCGCCGCACAAACACGCCACTCATACGCCTTCGGTATCCCTCGGACGCCCGCCAGTCAGAGATTGGCCGAACCTCATCGGCGACAACCTTCTCGACTTCGACTAGCAACTCTTCGGTTGGCGGCATTCCCTCGAGCGCTGCCTCCGCCTGCCGGGCCCTTATGGCAGTAGGGGCTACCGCCCCCAGCGCAATGACGACGTCGCGAGCCACACCGCCCTCGAGCTTGAGAGCTACCGCCACGTTGACCAGAGCAATGTCCGAAGCGCTACGCGCGAGCTTGTGGAATGCGGCGCGAACACCGTCGGTCCGCGGCACCCTGATCTCGCGAATCAGCCGGTCGCCTAGCAGTGTCCGATGCGGGCCGCTGAGAATGTCTTCGATCGAGACTTCTTCCTCCGCCTCCCCCCACAGGACGAGCCGCGCTCCGAGAACCATCAGCGCCGGAACGCTGTCAGCGGCCGGCGACGCGTTGGCAATATTGCCCGCTAGCGTCGCCGCGTTCCTGATAAGCCAGGGAGCGGTTTCTCGCACAGCCTGCCGTAGCATGCCACCGGCCACGCCTGCGACCGCTTTCTCGGCGTCTCGCAGCAGCGCGCCACCACCTATCACTACCTCGCTGTCGTCAACGCGCACGTAATCTATGCCGGCGTGGCGAATATCTATGGCGGCCTCGACGCCCGCTGGTCGGTGCACCAGGAGGTCCGTGGATCCTCCCAGGTAAACGGCCTTGGCGCCGTACTCACGTTTCAATCGCACCGCTTCGGCTGCAGAAGACGGCCGGTGGTACTCACGAAGATCTCTCATCTAGAACGCGCCCATCCGTTCCCATAATTTTGGCGCGGCCGATCGCGCGGACGCCCTCATGCGCTCTTCATCGATCTTGACCAGCGCTCGATCCCGAACCACCCAATCTCCATCTACCATAACGCTCCGAACCATGCGGGACGAGAAGGCGAAGGCCCAATGCCAGGGCAGGTTGCCGGCATCGAGAGGGGTTGGCTCCGGGTACTCGAGGAGCATGAGATCGGCCGCGGCTCCGACCTCGATTCGCCCAATGACGCGGTCGAACATCTGCGAGACCATCTCGCCACCCCGCGCGAGCATCGCGGTGAGCTCATCGGCTCCACAGTTAAGAGATTCTTCACGCGCCCGAAAAAAAGCGGTACGGCTCTCCGCGAACATGTCGCCGTCGATTCCGTCGGTGCCCATGACAGACCGGTGCCCGAATTTCGCGATCGGGGCTCGGCCCACCCCGTTGTTGAGGTTGGACCGGCAGTTGTGCGCGAACCAGACGTTGGCGGCGCGGGCCACGTCGATCTCCGCCTCATTCAAATGGACACCGTGGGCGGCGATCGAGTCGGGTCGGAACACGCCCGCCTTTATGAGGCGGAAGGCGGTCCTCATACCCGAACGTCTCATCGAATCGTCCTCGTCGCAAACGTCTTCTGCGACGTGAATGTGGACGCCCAGATTGAGGTCGTCGGCCACTTCTGAAATTGATCGGAGCGTTGCGTCTTCGAGGGTGAAGCTGGCGTGTGCGCCAATCATTCCACGCGTTCGTGGACGCCGATTTTCCCTCACGAAGCGTTCGTTTTCTCGCAAGCCGGCCGCAGCGCCACCCGGGCCGTTACGGTCGGTCACCTCGTAACAAAGTACCGACCTGATACCGATTTCCTCGAGCGCCTCGCCCATCACGTCTAAAGACCCCGCGATCGCGTTCGGCGAGGCATGATGATCGACCAACGTCGTCGTTCCAGAGAGAAGTGCGTCGGCGGCGCCGGATAGCGCTGACAACCGGATCGTCTCGTCATCCAGCGCCCGATCCAGTCTCCACCAGACCAGCTCGAGAATCTCGGGGAAATTACGCGGCCGACGCCGCGGCGGGGGCATGCCACGGGCGAGCACCGAGTAGAGGTGCGTATGTGCGCACACGCTCCCTGGCATGACGAGCGTCCCAGAGCAATTGACAATCTCATGCTCTCCGGGCGGAACGTCATCCCCCAGCCAAGCGATGCGCCCGTCTTCGATTCCCAGGCTCGTTTTCTCCAACCGCGGACCCGCCAGAGACGCGACCGTCCCACCCTTCAGCACCAGCGCCATGGACCCTCCACCCGTTTTTGACTCGACTGAGCATATCAGCGAGACCGGTCCGTTCATTCGACTGAGAATTTCTCAGTCACACTCCACGTGCCCATCACGTTCTCTATGCGCATTCGGGAGGAAGCAATGAATATTCACATCCCTAGAACGGCGATCCTCGTGAGCTCAACCATTGGGATTCTTGCGCTGGTCGCTGCCGGCTTCACCGTCCAGAGCGTGGGAGCAAGGAGCAACGTGGGGGCTCCGGTACGAGCTTCGGCGACCGGACACACGGTTACAGTGACCGGGCACGGGACGGCCAACGTCACCCCGGACATGGCGACGCTCACGCTCGGCGTACAGACCAAGGGCTCTGACGCCCAGGCAGCGCTGAAGGACAACGCTAACAAGATGACTGCCGTGATCGCCTCGGTGAAGGCCAACGGAGTCTCGGCGAACCACATTCAGACCTCGGATCTCTCGATCTGGTTCGACGATCAACACGGCCAGTACATAGTCAGTCACAGCGTCAGCGTGAGGGTGGACAACGTGAATTCGGTCGGCACTGTGTTGGACTCTGCCGTGGGTGCCGGTGCGAACACGTCGTGGGGCGTCCAATTCGGTGTGAAAGACACGTCTGCAGCCCAAAGCCAGGCGCTGCAAAACGCGGTCTCGGACGCGCGCAAGCATGCCGATGCCATAGCATCGGGCCTTGGTGTGACGGTTAGCGGCGTGGGCTCCGCCTCGGAAGTCTCCTATTCGAACCCTATCGTGTACGCCCCTCGTGCCTCGGCGGCTCCGGCGGTGAGCACTCCCGTCCAGCCTGGAGAGCTTTCAATTACGGCAGACGTGCAAGTGGTGTACACCTTCGCCTAGGGCGGACAGAGCTCCAGGAGCTGTTCCGCAAATCTATCGGCAGAGCGCAGGACCCGCCGCCGAGCCCCCGTCTTCGGCCGCACGCATATCTCTTCGATCAGCCCTGCAATGTCCGCAGCAGTCGCTCCTGGCTCGAAAAATGTGGCCCAGCCGTCTCCCGCTTCGCGGAACGCCTCGATATCAGAGCACAGCACGGGCGTGCCCACGGCACACGCTTCGGCGATCGGCATTCCATACCCTTCCTCCTTAGACGGAAGAAACACCACATCCGCAAGGACCATGAGGTCCTGAACGGTCTTGGTGTCCGGCTGGACGCCGAACAAGTCTGAAGCAATCCCGAAAGAGCCCTCGGCGAGCGAAGACGCCTGGCCCTTCAGTGCGCGCAGTATCTTCCTGGATGCCGCGGGCTCGTGTGGCGAATACGCGCCCGTGATCAGCACGAGAGAGGACTCAAAAGTCCGCCGAAGAGCAGCAGCAAGCGGAGGGCAAATGGCCAAGCCCTTATGGGCCAGCAGTTTGGACGGAACGAGCACGAAAGGATCGGCACGAAGCGCGCCGACTCTCCCCGCGACATCAAGGCCCGTAGCGTCGACGCCGAACCAATCGGGTCTGACTGGAGGTTCGATCACATGTATGTCACTTCGCGGCACGCCGAAGATCTTGCTGATTTGAGTTGCTCGATGCTCTGAAATTGTGACCAAGGTCGCTCCTCGATCTATCAGCAAAGCGAGCGGCGCCGGCACTAGGTCCTTGGTAAATTCGCTGGCGCCCGAGAGGTCCTCGCACCAGAGACTCCACCGCTCCGGAGCTCCGCGGCCAATCAGGTCGAGCACTGCTTGATGGAGAAATGGGTGCAGATTGAGCGTCAAGATGTTGTGAACCCAGATCGCATCGCACCCGGAGATAGCCTCCTGGAGCTGGGATCGGAGGGCACGGACCAGCGAATGATCCGCCGGAGGCACGCCATCCGCTGCGGCAAGCGCGGATTGAGCCTCAGGATGGCCGGGCAGCATCTGAGGTAGAAGCACCAGCTCTTGCCCCTCCTCCGCTTTGCCGGCTCCGGCAATAAGCCTGACGGTGTGGCCGGCGCGAGTCAGCACATACGCCTGGGACCATATGAGACCCTCAACTCCTCCAACCAGCGGCGGGAGCGAGTAGTGCAGAATGCCTATCAGCGCCACGGCGACCGGTGAACCTTGCCGGCAAACCTGTCGTGATGCTTTGTCCGCGGCCTATCTTGCGCTAGCACAAAGGTCCTATTATGGCGTGGGTCGCGTCCGCCGACGCTTCGTTGACCCCTGCTCGGGCAGTCCACGACACTAAGGAATGATCGGGCTACGGAGGTAGCCGCCAAAGAATGATTTCGTACATCCACGGCACTCTGCGCCAGAAGCTGTCCGATCGCGTGGTGGTCGATGTGGCGGGAATTGGATACGACGTCTTCCTTCCTCAATTCGTGATGCGCGGACTCGATCATCCCGAGGGACAGGAAGTGCAGTTCGACATTTACTATCACGTTACCGAGCGGCAGATTCGGCCCACCCTCATTGGATTCAACAACCCGTACGAGAAGCGGTTCTTCGAGAAATTCATCTCTGTCGAGGATATCGGTCCTCAAAAGGCGGCCCGAGCTTTGACTCTGTCGGTATCAACCATTGCGCGGGCGATAGAGTCCGAGGACATCGCGACGCTCCGCGGCCTTCCCGGCATCGGCGAGCGCACCGCGCGGAAAATGGTGGCCACGTTGCGGGGAAAGGTGACGGAAGAAGCATTGCTGAAAGACGCGGGTTTCGCAGCTCCCGAGAAGGAAGAACAGCAGGCCGAGCCCATAGCGGAGATTCGCGACGACGTGTTGACGATTCTTGTCGACATGGGACACCGTCGTTCCGAAGCGTCCGTCAAGATCGATGCTGCGATCAAAGCGAATCCTTCCATAGCGACGGCGGAGGACCTGATTCGAGAAGTGTACCGCGCCGAGCAGTCCGCTCCTTGAGCCGGCCTGGTGGGTGAGAAGTTTGAAGTGACAAGAACACCCATGCTGACCGGCCAGGGCGCGTCAGAGGCCTTCGAAGGCAACGATGAAGAACAAGCTGTCATTACCAGCCTCCGTCCTACGACGCTCACCGAATACGGTCACGCGGGCCAAGCCGCCGTGGTCGAGAACCTCGATATTGCAATTCAAGCCGCCCAAAAAAGAAGCGAGCCGCTCGATCACGTTCTGTTACACGGGCCGCCCGGCCTGGGTAAGACGACCCTTGCTCAGGTTATTGCAAACGAGATGGGCGGTCTCTTCGTCGCGACGTCGGGGCCGGCTCTCGAGCGACAGAGCGACCTCATGGGCATTCTCTCGAACCTTGATACGGGAAGCGTCCTCTTCGTCGACGAAGTGCATCGCCTTCCCCGAGCCGTCGAGGAGTTCCTCTACTCGGCAATGGAGGATTTCAAAGTCAACTTCGTGATCGAGAAGGGCACACACGCACGAACCATCAAGTACCCATTGCCTCGTTTCACCTTGGCGGCCGCAACCACCAGGGTAGGAATGATCAGCGCCCCGCTGCTCGATCGTTTCGGCTTGCAGTACCATCTGGATTTCTATGAGCCTGAAGAGCTGGCTCGCGTCGTCAAGCGCTCCGCCGCGTTGCTCGAAACCCCGATAGACGAAGAGGGTGCCTCCGAGATCGCTCGCCGCGCGCGTGGAACGCCGCGGATCGCGAATCGCCTGCTAAAGCGCGTTCGCGACTACGCGCAGGTGCGAGCAGATGGAATGATCAACCCTGCTATTGCGAAGGAAGCCCTTCGGCGAGAGGGCATCGATGAGTCCGGTCTCAACGAGCTCGATCGCAGGTATCTTCAGACCATCGTGGATTTCTATGATGGCGGTCCGGTGGGCATCGAAGCCCTCGCCGCGACCTTGAACGAGGAGAAAGATACCCTCGTCGACGTGATCGAACCGTATCTCCTCAAGAAGGGCTGGGTAGTGCGAACCGCCGGTGGTCGAAAGACTGGCTCGGCCTTGGGAGGAGATGCCTCGGCTCGCCAGAAGACCTTGTTTGTCGAGTGACCACTCTGCTCGGCTCTGTAGATAGGGTCGTCTTCAGGGGCGAAGACACCGGTTTCTGTGTGGCCCGTTTCCTCGTAATGGACGAGTCGAAACGGCTACGGGCATCCACGACCATCGTCGGCACCATGCCCGCCATTCAAGAGGGCGAAATGCTGCAGCTTACCGGGGACTGGGAAATCCATCCGGTCCACGGGCGCAACTTCAGGGTCGAATCGTTCGAGCAGCACATGCCCGATACCGACGAGGGCATCGAACGCTACCTGTCATCGGGAGCGATTCAAGGGATCGGACCCGTGACGGCGGCTCGAATTGTAAAGGCCTTCGGAACGGCCACCATCGATATCCTCGATACCAACCCTCAGATGCTTCGACAAGTGCCGGGAATTACGGCAAAGCGGCTTGAGCTCGTCGTTGCCTCATGGAGCGAACAGAAGCTTATTAGAGACCTTTCGCTCTTTCTTCAGTCGCATGGGATAAGCATGGCGCTGGCGCCTCGCATGTACGCGAAGTACGGCGCGAATGCAGTCGCGGTAGTCGAGAGTGACCCCTATCAGCTGGCGCGGGACATCCAGGGAATTGGTTTCCGAACGGCGGACTCAGTGGCCGGGAAGCTCGGGATCTCCAGACAGTCTCCGTCACGCTACGTCGCTGGGCTGTTGCACACACTTTCGGAGGCTGCGGACGCGGGCCACATCTTCTTGCCACGCCCAGAGCTATTAGAGGCCGCGTCAAAATTGCTGGGCGCATCAATCCCGGATCTGGACGCCGCCCTTCTGGATGTGTTTCAGACAAGAGAGGCGGTCGTCGAAGGCGACAACGTCTATCTTGCGGCGTTCCACACGGCTGAATCGGGGGTGGCGAACCTGCTCCTTGAGCTGTCTCGCTCGCCATCCGCGGTTGGCTTCGACCACCGCTTCGACTCTGCAGCCGCGATCTCCAAAGCGGCAGAACACCAGGGGCTCATTCTGGCGGGCAAACAGCTCCAGGCCGCGGAACAGGCGCTGCAGCGAAAGGTCAGCATTCTCACCGGCGGTCCGGGAACTGGCAAGACGTCGACGCTGCGAACTATCATCGATGCTCTGGAGGCTTCGGACGTCTCCTATTGCTTGTGCGCTCCTACGGGACGGGCTGCAAAGCGAGTGTCAGAAGCCAGCGGGCGGCCCGCCTCAACCATTCACCGGCTGCTCGAGTTCCAACCCGCCACCAACCGCTTCGGGTACGACCGTGCTCGACCTCTGCCCTACGACTTCTTGATCGTCGATGAAGTCTCGATGCTCGACCTTCTCCTTTGTTACCACCTCCTGAAAGCCGTGTCGCCTGAGTCGCATCTGCTACTCGTGGGAGACGCCGATCAACTGCCCTCCGTCGGCCCGGGTAACGTGTTGCGCGATCTGCTCACAAGTGAGGCGATCCCAACCGTCAGGCTTACTGAGCTTTTCCGGCAAGCCGCCGGATCCCAGATAGTCCTCGCCGCGCACGCCGTGAACTCGGGCCACATGCCGCTCCTTTCGGTGGTTCCGGACACTGACTTCTACTTCGTGCGCTCTGAGTCGGAAGAATCGGTGCTCTCCGTCATCAAGCGGCTCGTCGTGGAGAGAATCCCAGAGAGATACGGTCGCGATCCCGTCGAAGACGTGCAGGTCCTGTCGCCGATGCATGCCGGCCCGGCCGGTGTTTCGTCGCTCAATGAGCACCTTCAGGCCGCGCTGAATCCACCAACGGTTGGAACTGCAGAGCTGCGACGAGGCGACCGCTTGTTCCGCGTCGGAGACAAGGTGATGCAGACCAAAAACAACTACGACAAGGACGTCTATAACGGCGACATCGGCCGCATCGTCGCAGTGTTGGGAGAAACGTCGCAGTTGACCGTCGCCTTCGTCGCGCCCGGTGGCTCGGTGCGGGTCGAGTACGAGGCGACCGATCTGGATGAGCTGGTGCTTGCGTACGCCGTCTCGGTTCACAAGGCTCAAGGCAGCGAGTTCCCGTGCGTCGTCATGCCGATCGTTCCCCGCCACACCATACTGCTCCAGCGGAGCCTCGTTTACACGGCTATCACTCGCGCCCGAGAGCTTTGCGTGCTGGTGGGTTCGGAGGCTGCTTTCGGGCGGGCGGTCCACCGGCATGAACGCCAGCGCCGGCATTCGGCACTGGAAGAGCGCCTCAGTTCGCTTCTTACGCCTGCGCAGGCGGAATTCGTGTAGTGTTCTCCTTTTTCGCCGCTTCGTTCGCGACGATCTTCAGCGTCATCGACCCTATAGGCATTGCCCCACTCTTCCTCTCACTCACCCCGGAAATCGCCCCGGAATTCCACGTACGTACGATGCGGCGGGCGGTGATCGTGGCTGCGGTCATCCTGTATGCGTTCGCCGCGGTTGGCCGCGCCCTCCTGACGTCTTTGGGCATCACCGTAGCAGCGTTCTCGATTGCAGGTGGGATTCTTTTGCTCTTGGTCGCCATTGACATGTTGTTCGCCCGCGCCTCGAGGACGCGCGGCACCCCGGAAGAGGAAGTGGAGGCCAGGGCCAGCGCCGACATAAGCGTATTCCCGCTTGCCATCCCGATCATCAGCGGCCCGGGCGCCATCGTGACCGTGGTGCTCTACATGTCGCAGGCCAATGGGGACGTGGGCAAGATCGCGGCGGTCCTGGCGTCAATTCTGATCGCGCTTATCGCCTGTTACGTCTCGATGCGGTTGAGCGGCCTTCTGATACGCGTCCTCGGTGAAACCGGCGTCCATGTAGTCGGACGAGTGATGGGCATTCTACTCGCTGCCTTGGCGGTCCAATTTGTCTTGAATGGAGTCTCGGGCTACTACCACGCGCTCGCCCATTGAAAGTCGTTCGTGACTACCATGGGCAGAAAGACCCTCGCTCACAGGATCGACGGTGTCCCAGATCGTTGTACTCGGAGCCGGGTACTCCGGCATTCAAGCTGCCCGTGTACTCGCACGATCTGCACCGGAACACCTCGTAACGCTGGTCGACCGGCTACCGCATCATCAGCTGACGACGCAATTCCCGGCCACCGTGACGGGACGCCTCACGACAGGGCGAGCGTTCATCCCGCTCGAGAGAATCGTTCCGACCAACGTCCGGATCCTGCGCGCCGAGATCGAATCTGTGTCGCGGTCACCATTCGAGATTCAAACCAGTCTTGGAGCGGTTCCGGCGGACTGGTTGGCTGTGTGCCTTGGCACGACCTCCAGTGACCTCGGAGTGCCGGGAGCTCGAGAGCATGCGCTACCACTCAAGTCGGTGCAAGACTGCATGCGCCTGCGCAATTGTGTGCGCGATCTTGTGAGCTCTCGAGGGCTCACTCGCATCGTCGTGGTCGGAGGGGGATACAGCGGGACCGAGGTCGCGGGAGAATTGACCGACCCGCAGTTCGCGACATCGACCCGCGGCCTGGAGGTCACGATTGTTCAGCCGGACAATCGGCTACTGCCGCAAGGCAGCTCGCGGCTGGCGGATGCGGTACAGCGAATATTGACAAAGCGCGGCGTACGAACGTTATGTGGTTTATGGCTCTCTGAAGTCGGCGCCGAGGGGATCTGTCTAGACACAGGGGAGAAGCTCGCCGCCGACCTTGTGGTTTGGACGGCCTCCACCCGTCCCACCCCGGTTGTGAAACAGACGTTTGAGATATCGCCGGAGGGACGCATTCCGGTCGATCCCTACCTCAGACCGCCCAATTCGGAAAGAGTTTACGTAGCCGGAGATCTGGCCGCCTTGCAAGACCTACACGGGAGGCTCTACCCGGCATCGGCCCAAATCGCCGTCGCCCAGGGTACTCGCATCGGACAAAACATCATCGCTGAGCTCGCGGGCAAGCTGCCCGTGGAGTTCAAGCCGCGACTTCTCGGCGAAGCGTTGACGCTGGGCCGTCACGCCGCGGCAGCGGAAGTCGGCGGAGTCCTAAGCACGGGCAGGCTAGCGCATGCCATGAAGCGTGCCGCGCTGTTCAGGTACCTGGCCGGATTCGGCTCTCCCGCGCTCTTACGAGACTATCTCTAACCCATCGGAACAGCCGGGCACCTTGTGTCTCCATGCTATAAGTAGTGGAAATATGTTGCTTTTGTGAGGCCGATTTGGTCACGTGGCTGCTGCTATTGAGCGCGATTTTGGCGCGCGAAATCGGGATCCGGTTTCGCCCGCTACAGGTGTCCTTCGGGCACCGCTCTGCTCTACGCGCAAGCGCGACACTCGGCCTGCATTCCGTCATTAATGGCGCCTGCGGCTCTCGAGTCGCTCGGCACTTTGGAGAGGAAGCATGGGCAAAGACAAGCGGCAGAGCCCAAGTACTCTGCTCTGGTTCATTCGCCATAAATCGTACGTTCCAATCTCTGAGATTAGGAGACGGTTCTTCATCGACGCAGAAGATGGGTGTTTTATTGAAGCGGGCAGCCACCGTCGCGCTTACGTAGGGCTCCCCGGCGGAACGGCACAATCACTGGAGAAGCTCTGGCAGCAGGGAAAGATCGGACTCGAGTTGTCCGCTGAGTTCGATGCCGAAGTGGTCATCGGTGTCTACCCCATGGTCCCGTCGAAAGAGCATCTCAACGGCACCTTGAACGGGCACTATCCCACGCCACCGCCACTCGAGATTACCGCTCCTGCGCCGGTCGAGGTCACGGCTTCCGCGCCACTCGAGATCGCCGAACCAGCGGACCCTGCAAGCCAAGAACTGAATTGATCTGAACTGAAAGGTTGCGCATGTCAGCTGAGGTTGCGCGGCGCTCCAGCGTGCCGGACAACAAATCCATGCCGGGCCGCAGCACCTGGTGGGTCCAGCCGGCGGCCATCGCCATCGGTTTTACCCTTTTCGTCGTGTATTCGTTCTGGTCGGTCGCGTTGTCACCCGGACACTCCTGGCGAGCGGGGCCCTACCTATCGCCCTTTTACTCTCCCCGGATAGCGGCAGGCTTTTGGCCATTTTCCTCCGCGTTTCTCGTTGCTTGGGTCCCTCTCGGATTCCGGGCCACCTGTTACTACTACCGTAAGGCGTATTTTCGCGCCTACTTTCTCGACCCGCCGGCGTGCGCCATAGACGAACCCCTGACGCGCAGTAATTACCGCGGCGAGCGCGCCTTTCCTTGGGTTCTAAACAACTTCCACCGCTTTTTCATGTATCTTGCCCTGGTCGTCCTGGCCTTTCTCTGGTGGGACACGATTAACGCCTTCCACTACCTCGGCGCCCTATACGTTGGAGTTGGCTCGGTCTTGATGCTGCTCAACGTCGTACTGCTGTCCGGGTACACGTTCTCTTGTCATGCCCTTCGCCACTTCGTCGGCGGCAGCATCGATTGCTACTCGTGCATTCGCGGTGGCCGTGCGCGAAAGGGGCTCTGGGGGCTGGTCACCCGCATCAATCCCTATCACGGGAGCTGGGCCTGGGCGAGCTTAATCTCGGTCGCAGCGGTCGACATCTACGTTCGCTTCGTGGCCACCGGAGCCTTCGGAAGCTGCTTCAACGCGCACACGGGCTGTTAGCCAGTGCTGGACCGTTACGAAGTTCACGACCACGACGTGCTGGTGATCGGCGCCGGAGGCGCCGGACTCCGGGCCGCGATTGCGGCGGCTGAAGCTGGTGCGGATGTGGGCGTAGTCTGCAAATCCCTACTCGGCAAGGCGCACACCGTGATGGCCGAAGGAGGCATGGCGGCTTCCCTGGCGAACTTGGACGCAGAAGACAGCTGGCAGGTGCATTTCGCAGATACCATGCGAGGCGGCCAGCTCATTAATAGCTGGCGCATGGTCGAGCTGTTCGCCAAAGAAGCACCCGACCGCGTTTTTGAGCTCGAGCGTTGGGGTGCGCTTTTCGACCGCACCAAGCAGGGTTTGATCATGCAGCGCGCCTTTGGCGCGCACACCTACCGCCGCCTCTGCCACGTGGGGGACAGAACGGGACTCGAACTCATTCGAACCTTGCAGGACAAGTCCGTGCACAGCGGTCCAAAGGTCTACATGGAGTGCACGCTCACCCGTCTGCTGAAAGATGGGAATCGGGTCTCGGGCGCGTTCGGCTATTGGAGAGACGACGGTCGGTTCGTCGTATTTCGTGCCAAGGCCGTGATCATCGCGACCGGAGGCTGGGGTCGAATGTACAAAGTAACGAGCAATTCCTGGGAGGGTACCGGCGACGGCATTTGCATGGCGTACGATGCCGGCGCGGAGCTGCGGGACACCGAAATGGTGCAGTTTCATCCTACCGGCATGGTCTGGCCGCCAGGAGTGCGCGGCATTCTTGTGACCGAGGGCGTGAGGGGCGAAGGCGGGATCCTGAAGAACTCGGAAGGCGAACGCTTCATGCTTCGCTACGACCCTGTCAAGAAGGACCTGTCCTCGCGTGACGTGGTCGCCCGATCAATCAACCGCGAGGTGCTGGAAGGCCGCGGCAGCGAGCATGGCGGGGCTTATCTGGATATTAGCGACCAGCCCGCGGAGTTCATAAAGGGCAAGCTTCCCTCGATGTACGAGCAGTTTCTTACGCTCGCAGACGTGGATATAACAAAGGGTCCAATGGAAGTGGCGCCGACGGTGCACTACGCCATGGGCGGTATTCACGTTGAGCCGGAAACAGGGGCCAGCTCGTTACCCGGGTTGTACGCAGCCGGCGAGGCGGCGGCAGGACTTCATGGGGCAAACAGGCTCGGAGGAAATTCGCTTACCGACCTGCTGGTATTCGGGAAGCGCGCGGGCGAGGCCGCGGCCGAATTTGCGCGTGGCGGAGGCGGACCAAACGGGATCGATGAAGCACAGATAGACGAGGAGAAAGCACTCCTTCTCAAGCCGTTCGAGAGCGGAGGTGGGGAAAATCCCTTCTTGCTCCATCAAGAGCTTCAGGCCGTCATGTCCGATCACGTGGGCATCACGCGGGACGAAGAGACCTTGCAGCAAGGTCTCGACAAGGTCCTGGCCCTGCAGCAGCGTGCCGAGAACCTCGACGTGCAGGGATCGCGGATGTTTAATCCCGGCTGGCACATGGCTCGTGACGACATCTTCATGCTGACGCTCGCAGAAGCCGTCATTCGCGCCGCTCTCTTGCGACGAGAGAGCAGGGGTGCCCACTTCCGTACCGATTACCCGGAGAAGGATCCTGAGCTTGGCAAGGTGAACACGGTCGCGGTCAAAATCGAATCGGGAGCCGAGATAAAGCAGAGGCCGATCGTGCCAATGCCACCCGAGCTGGCCGCGTTGCTGGAGGCAAAGTAGATGGCAGACCAGGAGACGTTCACCTTTCAGGTGTTCCGAGGAGACTCGAGCGGCGGAGAGGAACAGGAGTACCAGGTGCCGGCGACCACCGGCATGGTTGTGTTGGATGCCATGCACTACATCCAGGCTCATATCGACGGAACCTTAGCAGTTCGCTGGAACTGCAAGGCCGCCAAGTGTGGATCCTGCAGCGCCGAGATCAATGGCCGCCCCAGGCTCATGTGCAAGACGCGTCTCGACGACTTCAAAGATGTCGACGTGCATGTGCATCCGATGAGAACATTCCCGGTGATCAAGGACCTGGTCACCGACGTGTCATGGAACTATGAGGTCAATCGGAAGATGGCCCCCTTCACCCACGATCCGGCCGAGCAAAGCCCGTGGGTCATGTACCAGGAGGATGTCGACAGGCTGTACGAACCGAGGAAGTGCATAGAGTGCTTTCTTTGTCAGGACGTGTGCCACGTGCTGCGCAATCACGAGCAAAAGGACTCGTACTTTGGTCCTCGGTTTATGGTGAGATACCAGTATCTGGCCATGCATCCCAAAGACATCCTGAATCGCACGGGCGCGGTGAAGAACAAGGGTGGCGTGGGGCTTTGTAACATCACAAAGTGCTGCCAGGAAGTATGCCCGGAGCACATTCACATCACCGACAACTCCATCATTCCCCTCAAAGAGCGAGTGGCGGATGAATACTTTGATCCGGTTCGATGGCTCGGCAAGAAGCTCCTCGGGAAGAGGGACGAGCGTCCGGCCGAGAGTGAAACGGGGCCTGCCAGTTCCTGAATCCTGAATCGGAAAAGGCGACAGATTAGCATGAATCCGTCGCCTTGAAGTTCGAAAAGAAAAAAAGAGACCGCACTGGCAGCGGCCGATCGTCCCACCCCGGTAGACGGGGCAGTATTGTTGGTGCTGCCGTGTTTCACGACCGTGTTCGGGAAGGGAACGGGTGGTACCACGGCGCCCTTGGCCACCAGTGCGGAGAGCTGCGCCTTCGCAGGAGAAGAGACGACACGACGGGAGAAGGAGACGTGATGGGTGGAGGAGGAAGAAGGCCTCGACCGATTAGTACGGCTCAGCTGAAACGGTTGCCCGTTGTACACCTGCCGCCTATCAACCAGCTAGTCTAGCTGGGGTCTTACCTCACAAGGAGTGAGACGTCTCATCTTGGGGGGGGCTTCGCACTTAGATGCTTTCAGCGCTTATCCCGACCAGACATAGCTACCGAGCTTCTGCTCCTGGCGGAACAACTCGCTCACCATTGGTCTGTCCATCCCGGTCCTCTCGTACTAGGGACACTGTCTCTTATACACATCT
>DHWR01000223.1 GCA_002413265.1 Chloroflexi bacterium UBA5177 | reverse complement strand
ATAGACCATATCTCCGGGTCGATAGAGAGTTGACTATCGAGGCACTGAATTGTTGGTTTGGTTGAGGTGCCCCATTGTCATACGGGCGATGGGCCGAGGATGTATGAGGCCAGAGACGAGGGCTCATATGACGTCTGAAGGATTCCACATGGAACTCAAAGTCCCGTGCCAGCATGGCTGGACCATCAGCCAACATGCCCGAGAGTTCGGGTTGACCTGGCGCGCCGTGAAGCGCGAGGTGACGAGTGAGAACGCTTGGCACTGTCCAGAGCGCACGAAGCCAACGATGCTGACGATAGCGAAACAGACACACGGTGCACGCCGACTTGCCGTCTGTCCCACCATCCGCGGTACCCGTCTCCATCACGAACTCCGCCGTGACCACGGCTATATCGGCGGCTATCCTTCATTCGCTCGCGGTTTTGAAGTCCTTCGACCCCAGTAGACCCGTGAATCGGAGATCCGTTTTGAAACCAGCGTGGGCGTCCAGGTGCACCTGGACTGGGCACGCTTCGGGCTCTGTCCACTCGGCGACGACCTCCTGGGGTTCCACGGTCTGGTGACCATTCTCGGCTGCAGTCGTGCGCCGCAGCAGCGGCAAAAACGGGACGGTAGCTGGCTCCGCGAGTTCGGCTCCATGACTGGGGCGAAGTTTTGGGTGCACACGGTTTCGACTACGGTCGGTCCCAGATGAGCGGCACCTCCAGCAACGGGACACACTTCCTCATCGAGTTCGGATCGCTCCATCGGACCCAGATGAGGAAATCAGGCATCAAACAGCCAGATCTCAGGTGGCTGCCCGATACGTTCTGCGTCGGCTGGGGCATAGGCTTATGGAAGGAAGTCGAGTCCTCTCGGGCGCCTTCCAGTTCCTCGCTCCCGAGTGAGCCACGGAATTTTTACATGAAGCTATTTTCACGGATGACGCCACTGGGCGTCATTGTAATTGGCGCAACAGTGGCAGGCGCATGGGTGCATCCCTCTGCCAGAGCGTTGGCATCGGGCCGTTACAGCCTTCCCACCTGGAGTGTGATGGGAAGTTCATCGCACGGTGTGGCCGTCAGGCCGGCACTGACCATCGACCGAGCCCAGCGCCAGGTGCAGACCTACGTCAACCAGTACGGCAATCGTCATCTCGTGATTGACGAGATTGTGCAGTTCCAGCGCAATTTCTATGCGATCGTCAAAGACACGAGCACCGGTCACGGCGCCTTCGAAGTGCTTGTGAACAAGACGTCAGGCCTGGTCTTTCCCGAGTACGGTCCTGCGATGATGTGGAACACCGAGTATGGAATGATGCGCGGCAGGACGACGGGCGGGATGATGGGACATCAGACTGCGGGCGGCTCCATGACCATCTCCACTGCAAACGCGGCTCGTGAGGCTCGACAATGGCTCCTGAAGCACCAGGCCGGCACCATCGCCGAGACGCCCGACCGGTTTCCCGGGTATTACACGATTCACTTTCGCCGGAATGGTGTGATAGCAGGAATGCTGTCCATCAACGAATACACCGGACAGATCTGGTACCACAATTGGCACGGGAAATTCATCAGTATCAAGAAGGTGAACGGATGATGGAAAGGATTGCTCGATGATGACCTGGTACGGAGGCACGGACTGGTGGCACCAAGGCATGGGCTGGGGCGGGTGGCTCACCATGGGGATTGTCATGATTCTCTTGTGGGCCGTCGTCGTGTGGGGAATCGTCGCACTCGTGCGCTCCATGAATGCGCCTAACCCGAAGACATCCTTCCGGTCACGAACTCATGAAGCGACGACTTCGTCGGACGAATTCTAGCGAAGCGCTTTGCGCACGCCGAGCTTGACGAGGAGGAGTACAGCAGACGACTCGCAATACTCCGATCACCCCGGGAGCCAGGTGCTTCGACACACACGACGCCCGGGTCCACCACAGAGATCAGAAACTTGGTTGACTTCGAGTAGTGCGGTACGTTCTTGGTATGTGCCACGTAGACGGGAGATGCCGTCCGGGCGGAGAACCTGCCGCCCGATCAGCGCGAGCGACTCGCCGCCGAAGGCTACCTACAGGGCTGGAGTGATGCTCCGGCGCCGAGCATTGTTGCGCTCACCGTGCTCGGAGCCGGCCTCGCAACATGCGCGCTCCTGGCCCTCCTCTCGGATGAGGGGGCTGCATGTCGTCTCGATACATCGTCGATGGCTTTCTGGGCTACGCTCAGGAGACTGAGCCGGTAGAACCGAGCCCCAGTTGCCGATGCCGCCAGAACCTTGGGAGTGGCGCCGCCGCCGGACCGCCCCTCCTGCCTCGCCTGAGCGACGCCTAGCCGCCATACTCGCTAGAGCCCTGCTGAGAACCAATGGAGAGAACCCTGTGCCCGCGTGTCCGATAGATACTCACCATCAGTGAGGCGTCCAGCTTCACACAAAACAAAAAAGCCGCTCATGCAGGCCAAGGGGAACCCCGTGAAGGGGCTCCCCTCTCTGATTCATCGATGCCTCAAGCCTGATGAATGGGCGGGGCAACGGCATTCACATGCAGACCCGCGATCCCGGCCACAACCTTGGAGGCCATGTTGTAGGTTTACGGCAGTCAGTCCGCCCGAGCCCGGTAAAAAAAATTACAAGCACCTCGGAATCCGCTGCTGCTACGCCTCCAAAGATGGGGAGGGTAATGATAGGAAGCAACCAAGCATCTCCGCCTGTGTTAACGCACCAGAATCTGGCCGAACTGGGCGATCTGCTTGCCGGCCGGGGAGAGGATGCGCACCACGGCACTCCGCTGCCTCGGCGACAACCCACGCACCTTAGAGGATGTGACGATCATGCGCCCGTTGCCGTCCACCTGAAGCAGCAGGGCCTGCTTGAGAATCCCGCCGAATCCGGGCCACTGCGCGAGCTTCGTTCCGGTGGGCGAGAGCTTGAGGATGTTCATGGAGTCGAAGGCGAAGTCGTGCGGTAGAAGGTAGAGGTTGCCTTGCCGGTCAACCGCGGAGATGGGACCGAATGTCTTCCTCCCCGGGATGTAGGTGAAGGTGATGGCGCCTGCAGGATCGAATCGGTACATGACCGACGTCATGGGCAGACACACCTTGTAGCAGGAGTTGTCCGTCCCGACAGTAACGTAGACGTTGCCCCGGCTGTCGACGGCAATCCCGTCCGGCTCGACGTCCTTCACCACGATGGTGGGCGTACGCCAGGTGGCGAGGAGCGAACCCTGGGGCGAGTACTTGTCGACTCGGGCATTCCCGCCGGCAGGCTGAGGACTGTTGGGCTGCACGGTCCCTATACGAGACAGCACGAACACGTTGCCCGAGCCACCTGCCGCAACCGCGACGGCATTCGGGGCGGCGGCCCAGTGCTCCAGGAGCTTGCCTGACGGCGAGTATCGCCTGATCCCGCCGGTCAGGGTCAGCACCGAGCTGTTGCCCTGCGGATCCACCGCCAGATGATTTGGCGCCCAGGGGCTGCCGGGCGTCGCCTGCACCACATGCCACCAGTTGAGGAGCTTGCCCGAGGGTGAGAACTTGCGGACGCGAGACTCGAGCGAGTCCCAGACATAGACGGCGTTGTGCCGGTCCACCCCAACGCCGTCACCCTGATGGAACAGCGGCGCTAGGTGCTGCGGGACGACGACTCGCCAACCGCTCGACGTTCCGCCTGCATGGGCCGGGAGAAGGCTCGAGTCTTATACACATCT
>DHWR01000235.1:4173-4567 GCA_002413265.1 Chloroflexi bacterium UBA5177 | reverse complement strand
CCCCCGAAAAAAACAACCCCCCCTTCCCATCCAGCCAACTACTCCCGTATACTTACGTGTCTAGGGCCTCGGCGATCCGTTGAGGGTTCGCGCGGGGCCTTTTACCGTTCCGGCCCTTTTACCGGCCGTGGCAGTCATCTACGCGAGGAGATCCAGTGGTCCCAATTACAAACCGCCTCGCCGCGCTCCCTCTGGCACTCGCAGTGCTACTGGTGGCCGGCTGCAGCACTACAGCATCCACCCCGAAAAGCACCCCGATAGCCGCCGCGACCCAAGGGACGACCGCGGGAGCAACTCCCCTTCCCACCGCGGCGCCCACGCCCGTCGTGACCGGCGGGTCGGTCGCCGCCGTCATCAACGGGCACAGCATTCCTATGTCGAAGTTCAAGACCCT
>DHWR01000235.1:784-4030 GCA_002413265.1 Chloroflexi bacterium UBA5177 | reverse complement strand
CCTATGTCGAAGTTCAAGACCCTCTCTGTTCTGGCGGCGCAGCAGCCGCCGGCGCCCGGCTCTAAAGGCCCCACTCCCAAAGTGTTGACTACCGAAGTCATGAACCAGCTGATCGTGGATGAGCTCGTGCGCGAGTACGCTGCCTCACACGGCATTTCAGTCTCAAACGCCACCGTCCTCACGCAGGAGAACCAGCAGGCGGCGAGCCTCGGCGGCCATGCCGCACTGATCGCACGCCTCACGCACTTCGGCATCGACGAGACCGCATATCGTGAGCTGATCTATTCGGCGGCGTTGGGTCAGAAAGTGGAAACCAAGGTCGCCCCACTGAAAGTCCGCACCACTCGCCAGCAGGTGGCCGATGTGCGCCATATTCTGATCATGCTGAAGCCCCAGGGCAAAGCTGCTCGTACCGATCCTCAGGCTCACACTCTGGCGCAGCAGATCCTGACCAAGATTCAGCACGGCGCTAACTTTGGCGCCCTCGCCAAGCAGTACTCCGACGATCCGGGCAGCGCTGCCAAGGGCGGCGAGTATCCGCAGGTGACCAAGGGTGAAATGGTGCCGCAATTCGATCAGGCGTCATTCAATGACAAGCTCCACCATCCGCGGATCATCAAAACCTCGTACGGCTACCACATCATCGAAGTCCTCGGGCGGCACACGGCGAGCATTCCCAACCAAACTAGCCAGAATCAGGCGCAGGCTGCGCAGCAGCAGGCCTTCAATCTGTGGGTGACCCAGCACAAAAAGACGGCCACCATAAAGCGGCTGGCTACGATACAAAAGTCCTAGCGATTATTCGTAAGCGATAGCCTGCAGCACGTCCATTCGGGCCGCCCGCATAGCCGGGTAGACCGCGGCGATCACGCCGAAGACCATCGAAAATGCCACCCAGAACAAGAGGCTGCCGACTGGAATCACGTACTCGACCCCTTCGCTTTGCAGCCCTGCGGTGACCAGCACGGCCAGAACGATCCCGAGTAGCAACCCCAGAACCGCCCCGATGACCGCCGTGATCACGCTCTCCCAGGCTACCGTCATGCGTAGCTGGGCCCGCGTCGTGCCTATGGCCCGCAGCATCCCGATCTCTCGCGTCCGCTCGTAAATCGAGAGAACCAGAGTATTGATGATGCCGAAGAGGGAGACCAGAACGCTCATCGCCAGCAGCACGTAGATCAGATACAGGAGCTGGTTGATCTGCTTGGAGTTCTGGTCTTTCACGTCCTGCTGCGAAAGAACCTGGGCTGCCGGGAACGCAGTCTTGAGCACCCTCTTGATGCGGTTCTGCACGGTCAGCAGGCTTTGACCCGGTGCCGCGTTCACCAGATCGACGACGTCACTGCGCAGCTTCCAGTCTCTCTTCATGACGTCGTACCGAATAACCAGCGGGTCCAGAATCTGCGATGTCTTGAAAATTCCTATCACCCTGAACCGGTCTGTGGTTCCCACACTGGTCGTGACCGGCAGAAGCGATCCCACATGAAGATGCTGATCGCTCGCGTACGTATCGCCGACCAAAACGTCGCGCGGCCCCATTCGCGACAGCAGCGCCGACGAGCCCTGCTTCCATTGAAGACGATACACCTGGGCAAAGGTCGACGGTTGGACACCGCTGATCGTCGCGTTCTTCCCTCGCTTGCTTCCCCTCAGGCGTAACGCATCGCTCTCCACGGGTGAGACCACGGAAACCCCGCGAACTCGTGAGATGGCCGTCGCAACACCCTCAGGCAGCAGGCCCTGCTGGTTTTGAACCGCGAAGTCGCCTGCGAGCTCGCGGCTGATGGCGTCGTTCGCCGTCGCTTTGAGCTCGGCGGCGAAGATCGTGACGAAGCCAACCAATGCCAGGCCGATCATCAAGGCCGCGGCAGTTACCGCCGTGCGGGAAGGGTTGCGCACAGTGTTTTCTCGAGCTAGACGCCCGGTGATCTGCGTGAGCCTCTCTATTGGCCACCCGATCACGTTCGCGAGCGGACGCACCAGCTGCGGGCTCACCATGGCGACCCCCAGGAAGAGCACAGCGGCTCCGAGCCCAATCAGAGACAACCTGTTTCCCGCCCCGGATATCGTCCCGAAAACGCCGCGACTCATGAGCAACAAACCGATGATCACCAGTCCAACCGCGATGAATGGCATGAAGCGAGACAGCCGGCCCTTGGGGACCTGGGAGCCCTCTCTCAGGGCAGCCAGGGGCGGCACCCGGGTAGCTCGAACCGCGGGCCAGAAACCCGCCACGAGGGTCACCAGGGTGCCCGCCAGCAGAGAGACCACCACCGTGCGTGTCTCGATCACCATGCCGCTGTTTGGAAGGTCTGCCCCGAACCTCTTGAACACCCAGTTCAGTCCGCGGGCAAGGCCAAATCCGGCTATCAGGCCGACCACGGACGACAGCAGCCCCACCAGCAGCGCTTCGAATATGACCGACATCAGCACCTGGCGTCGCATGGCTCCGATGGTCCGCAGCAGGGCGAACTCTCGTGTCCGCTGGGCGACGGTGATCGAGAAGGTATTGAAGATGATGAACGCGCCCACAAAGATGGCAATGCCGGCAAAGGCCAGTAGCGCGATGGTGATGAAGCTGAGTGCCTTTCCTATGCTGGCCGTCTCGTCCGCGGCGTTCTGAGCCGCGGTCTTAATCGAGACCAAGCCATGAAGGTTGGGCGGGATGCGGTCTTTGAGCCGCTGCGCCAATACCCGCTGCGACACGCCCGGATCGGCGGCAACAGATATCTGATCGAACTTTCCTTGCTTCTGTGTGAGGCGCTGCCCGGTGCGGAGATCGACTTCCAGAAGTGAGGCGCCGCCAAGTGAGCTGACGTTGCCGAACTTGATCACGCCGACGATCGTCAACTTCTGCGCCGGGATCTGAGCGGCCAGCAGCACGTTCTGCCCCAGATGTAAATGACGGCGGTTGAACAGATCGAGATCCACCGCAAGCTGCGGTCCGTGCGGCCAATGGCCCTTCACCAGTCTGGAGCTACGAAATCGCGCGCTGGGTACGCTGAGCAAGAAGTTGGGCGCACCCTGCGTCGATGCCAGGGCATTTCCCTTCAGATCGAAGAGCTGAGCCAGGTCTCCGATCCCGCCCTCGGCAGCCGCAACGCCGGGAGTCTGCCTCACCAGCGTGAGCAAGCTGGCCGGCAACCCCGGCGCCGTTCGTCCCCTGTCAGAGCCGAGAACCGTTTTCCCGGTTACCACCACGTCGAGCTTTCGGTTCGTCTGCTGGAAAATCTGGTTGAACGACGC
>DHWR01000235.1:0-545 GCA_002413265.1 Chloroflexi bacterium UBA5177 | reverse complement strand
TTCCTGCCCAGCAGCCCGCGCAGCGCGACCTGTGTCACGACAGCTCCTTGAGCACGTCCAGCAGATCCTCGACACTGGTTGCGCGCTGATCGCGCACCACACTTCCGTCTGCCAGGAAAACTACCCGGTCGGCGGTGGCCGCCGCGGTCGGTTCGTGCGTGACCATGACGATGGTCTGCCCGAGCCCGTCGACCGCGTGGCGCAGGAGACGCAGAACATCGGCGCTCGTGATGGAATCAAGATTGCCGGTGGGCTCATCAGCAAATATGACTGCGGGCCGGGTCGCCAGAGCCCGTGCAATCGCCACCCGCTGTTGCTGGCCTCCGGACAATTCCGCCGGTCGGTGCGTGGTTCGATCTTGCAGGCCGACCGTTCGGATCAGCTCGGCGATGAAGTCCTTGTCGATCCTTGTGCCGCCGATCTTGAGCGGCAGAACGATGTTCTCCTCCGCCGTCAACATCGGAAGGAGGTTGAAGAACTGAAAGATGAACCCGATCTTCTCGCGTCGCAGCAGCGTGAGCGCTTTGTCGCCAAGCGTCGATATG
>DHWR01000273.1 GCA_002413265.1 Chloroflexi bacterium UBA5177 | reverse complement strand
CTCGACCATCGAGTCGAAGTGCTCTTCCCGATCATCAATGCCGATCAACGGGAGCGGATCCATCGCGACGTGCTGCAAGCACAGCTCAAGGACACGGCGAATGCCTGGATACAGCAGTCTGACGGCACGTATCAACGTCCGCACCCGTCTGACGGACAGGAACCTTTCGACAGCCAGGTGTGGGCGATCGAGCACGGATAGCTTGGGTTGCGCGAGCAAGGAAGCGAGAAGCACTGATGGCGAATGTGTTGGGCATCGATTTTGGCGGCACGAAGATCCTCGTCGGTGTGATCGACACCGATTCGGGTGAGGTGCGGTCTTCGGCCAAGAAGCGGACGGTGGTTGAACACGGTCACGGCGTGGCGCTCGCTCATCTGCAGGCCGCGGTTCGAGAGGCGCTAGAGGCAGCAAACGTCACGGCGCGAGACATTTCTGCCGTGGGGATCGGCATTGCGGGACAGGTTGATTCCACGAAGAACGAGCTGACGCGCGCGCCCAACCTGCCGCAGGAACTGCTTGGGAAAGTTATCGTCGAAGCCGTCCAGCACGAAGTAGAGCCAGCGGCCACGATGTTCAATGATGTGGCTGCCGCGGCGGCGGGGGAGGCGGCTTTTGGCGCCGGGAGGGGCCACCCTGACTTTGTCTGCGTTTTTGTGGGCACGGGAATAGGCGGCGCGATCTACAGGAACGGAGAGCCGTATCTAGGAGCGACCAACACGGCGGGCGAGCTTGGCCATATGGTCATCGACTTCAACGGAAGAATCTGCGGTTGTGGGGGCCGGGGGCATCTCGAAGCCTATGCTTCGCGGTCGGCCATGGTCCGGACGATCCTGGCGGCCATGAAGCAGGGACGGAAGAGCACGCTTTTCGAGCTGGTGCCCAATCCCAATCCAGACGACGCCGCCCACGTTCCAATTCGGTCCAAGGCGTTGAAAGGCGCGCTGGACGCGGGCGACGAGCTGGTTCGCGAGATGCTGGACGACGGCGCGCGGTTTCTTGCCGCGGGATTGGCTTCCATCGTGAATTTCTACAATCCGCCCCGAATTGTCCTGGGAGGCGGCCTGGTCGACGCTGTCGACTATTTCTTTTCCCGGACCGCCGAGCTCGTTCCAAGAGAGGCACTACGCGTGCCTGCCGGGGATTTGAAGGTGGTGAAGGCGAAACTAGGCGATTTTTCGGGAATTGTAGGTGCGGCTGTGCTTGCCGGCCAGAGGGCTCTCGCCACGGCCTAGCCGCGGATTCGACGCCGATTACTTGGCGAGACGGCTCAGGCGTGCTACAACGTCTGTATCTTCTAGGCGGAAAGAGAGTTGGGAAATGGCGAAGGGCCGTGAGAAACAAATTCGGGCGAGGATAGACAAGGCAAACCTAAAACTGGGTCAACTGCAAGAAGCCCTCGCCGCTACGCAAAGCAAAGGTGAAGAAAAGCTGCGCGTAGCCCGCGAGCGTGTGGAACGGCAGGTAAGCAGATCTCGAAAGCGGGTAGAGCAGCAAGCTCGCAGAGTCGCACAGCGCGAGGCGAAACTCACGGAGCTAAAGGCGCCGAAGGCTCCCAACGGCGAGGTGGCTTCTCCATCTGCCGCCGCGGAGGTGCTGTCGCAATCGGCCGCTGAGAAGCAGGCCTCCACCGTGGAAATGTCTCCCGTGCCGGGCTCGGACGGTGGCTACGAGGTCCCGCTGGTTCAAGAGACCAAGGTCATTGAGGACGGTCCTTCAGACGAGGGGCTCACGCTGTAGTCGGCGCGTAGCACTTCACGGACGCAGGCCGGACACTCGAGCGCGCCGAAGAGACCTCACTCACGGTTGCGGTAGCCGTAAGCGCTGTTAGTTCTCTCTCGAAAGTACGTGGGCTACGCGGCGTTCGAATTCGAACATGTCGATCTTTCCTTCCGCGTAGAGATTCTGGAGGCGCTTCACGGGTTGCTTCCCGTATCCCGTTATGTCCGCATTCTCGAGATGTGGCCTGGCCAGCCTCCAGAGTGGAATGGCAACCAGACACATGATCGCGAGCACGGCGATGGCGGAAATCACCAGGAACACCGCGACGGCCGCTAGGACGAAGAACGCAAGAAGGAAGAAAGCGGTTCGGAGCACGGTCGGCCTCTTCTTGGCACTAGGCGACGATCTGCTCTTAGATTACTCTCAGAACGCAGATCGCGCCACTGTCTCGGTCCCGAATTTTACTGATGTCGAACGGCGATCGCAAGGCAATGTCGAATTGGCCGACCTCCGTTCGACGTCTATCTAGAGGCAAGGTTTGAAGTGCAGCCTCAAGTACGGAAATTGACGGAGGTACCACGATGCGATTCATGATCCTGGTTAAGGCCAATGAGCGGTCCGAAGCTGGCGAGCTGCCCAGCGAGCAGATCTTGACCGAGATGGGCAAGTACAACGAAGAGCTGGTGAAGGCGGGCGTTATGCTCGCCGGCGAGGGACTTCAGGCAAGCTCGAAGGGCGCTCGCGTGAGGTTCGCGGGTTCCAAGCGGGCCGTGATCGACGGGCCCTTCGCGGAGACGAAGGAGTTAATCGCCGGGTTCTGGTTGATCCAGGTGAAGTCGAAGGAAGAAGCGATTGAATGGGTCAAGCGGATTCCCAATCCGGATAGCGAAGATTTCGAGATCGAGATTCGCCAGGTATTCGAGGCGGATGACTTTGGCGACAACCTCACTCCGGAGCTCAGGCA
>DHWR01000015.1:4520-5475 GCA_002413265.1 Chloroflexi bacterium UBA5177 | reverse complement strand
GAGATCGTGCAAAAAGCGACCCTGGCGGTGCTGGTCGCATCGATTGCAATCCTTCTCTACATCACCTGGGCGTTCAGGGCGGTGCGTAATCCATTCCGCTACGGCGCCTGCGCAATCGTCGCGCTGTTACACGACGTCGTCGTCGTGGTCGGCCTGTTCTCGATATTCGGGAAGGTCTTCCACACCGAGATCAACACGATGTTCATCACCGGGCTGCTGACGGTCATCGGCTTCAGCGTCCACGACACGATCGTGGTGTTCGACCGAATCCGTGAGAACTTGCGTCGCGGGGTCAGCCGAGAGTTCGATGTGACCGTAAACGAGAGCCTGCTGCAAACCTTAGACCGCTCGCTCAGCACGTCGCTGACGGTGGTGTTTACGCTGGTGGCGCTCTTGCTGCTCGGTGGCGCCACGATTCAGAGCTTCGTGCTGGTGCTGCTCATCGGCATTATTTCAGGCACGTACAGTTCGATCGCTATCGCAAGCCAGGTATTGGTCGACTGGGAGCACCACGATCCGGGCCCGTACGTGCGTCGCTTCCTGGCACGCCTCGGCCTTCACCGCCGCGCTCCGCGTCCGCGGACGGGCGTCGGTGCCCCGTCTCCGCGCCAGCCGGTCGTCTGATTGCAGGTTCCGGATCCAAATACGAGCTCTTTGCCTTCGGCCGGTCGGTCGGGTCCGGCTGCCAGCGCTCATAGGTCGATTCGAAATCTTTGGGACGGACCAGGATTTGCATGGGTGCGGCGGCGCAGTACAGTCTCCTCGTCTCGAGGTACTGTGGTTGCATGTAAGGCCACCATGCCGCTGTCAGGCAAACGCCCTGCTAGCGTGATATCCTTGTCTGGCAACGCATAGGCGTCGCGCGAGGACCGATATCGCCCGGGTAGCGGACGGGGGTACAACATGGTTGTCAGTGCCAGCAACTACGAGCGGGTGGCCTTGGAGGACCCCGATG
>DHWR01000015.1:1860-4307 GCA_002413265.1 Chloroflexi bacterium UBA5177 | reverse complement strand
GTGGCCTTGGAGGACCCCGATGGACAGTGGGAGCTGCAGTGCGGCCACCTGCGGCAGAAGCCGGGCATGACGGTTGAGCATACCGATAGTGCGAGCACATTGGTGGCGGAACTGAATGCGCAACTAAGCAGGCGCGAGTTTCGGGTCGACATTAACGGCGCCCGCCTCCGAATTCCTAATGGCTCGTTCTACATTCCCGATGTCGTTGTTATCCCCAGGGTGTATGTACGTCGGGCGAGGGAGGAGCGCAGCCGAAGTCTGGAAGTCTATACAGAACCTATGCCCCTCGTCGTGGGAGTCTGGTCGCCGTCCACCGGAGACTACGACGTGGAAACGCAGCTGCGGGAGTACCGACAGCGCGGCGACGCCGAGATCTGGCTGGTTCACCCGTACGACCGCACGCTGACTGCTTGGCGGCGGCAAGCAGACGGGAGCTACACCGAGACGGTGTATCGTGAAGGGACCGTCGAGCCGGTGTCGCTGCCGGGTGTCCGAATCGACCTCGCTGTCCTGTTCGAGCTGTAGGACTGTGACCTACTCCGGATACAAGTCCGAGATCTTCGCCTTCGGTCTGCCGGTCAGATCCTGTTGCCAGCGATCGTAGGTCGAAGTGTAGTCTTCGGGACGGACCACGATTGGCATGGGCACGGCGTGGCCGAGGATGAGCGTTTGCTGCTTTGTCTCCAAACGCGCCAGCACGTCTTTCAGGCCGGATTTCCCGGAGACCCCTGCTAGCACCGCGTCGATGTCCCGCTCGTTGTCGAGCAGACAGGTGACCTTGGTGCCCAGTTGCGACATCACTTCGGTGTCAATCATGCTCGGCCGCTGGTCGATGACCAGCAGCGTGACGTTGTACTTCCGCATCTCCCGCGCGATCTGGCCGAAGATCGTCTGGTTTGCAACACGCGGGTCGAGGAACTTATGCGCCTCTTCGATCGTGATCATCAGCCGAATCGGCTCTTGACTACGATCGCCCATAGCTTTTTCCTTCAGGTCCCGGTACTCGTTGTAGATGCGGCGGGTGAGGATGTTGGCGACCAGCATGTAGCTGTCGAGCTCGTTGCCGAATCGGCCGAACTCGATCACAACGCTCTTGCCGCCGAGCAGCGTGCTGAGCATTATCTTGAGCGAATCGGCAGGCGCGTTGGGGACGAGGAAGGGCTTGTTGCGTATAAGCTTGCGCAGCCCGCGCTGAAGGTTCGTGACTGTCGCCGGATGAATCGACAGTTGCTTCAGCAGGTCGCTGCCGGGGCCGTTTTCGTCCGGGAAAAGTTCGAGCGCCTGGTCCAGCCAGCCCTCCCTGAAGCGCGCCTGTAACGCGTGGCAGGCCTCGACCGAATTTTCTGAAAGGTTGAGCGTCTCCCCCAGGAGTGCGATGTCCTCGGCTTCTATCTGGTTGTAACCGATCGTCACGGCGGAGTCGTATTTAACCTTGCGATTGCGGGAGCTCTCCTCGTCGAGTGTGAATACGCTGACCGATCCGGGCACGAGCTGTTTTAGCCCTTTGACCGCGCCACCCGGGCCTTCGTACGTGCCCTCCCAGCCATACTCATTGTGCATGTCGAAGACGAGGTGAACCGCCTTGTGCTCGGCGTCTCGCTGTGCGTTGCTCTTCTGAATGACGTTCAACAGCACCAGGCGCGTGAGGAAGGTTTTACCGGTGCCGCTCTTGCCGAAGATGCCGTTGCTGCGCTCCACGAAGCGTTCGTAGTCGAGCCGGACTTTAACGTCCATGTCCAGCGGTGTGCCGATCACGAAGTGTTGCGGGTCCTCGGCGCCGAAGATCCGTTCCACCTCGCCCTGCGTAGCCTCGCGTACGTATGAAAAGTGTGCCGGCACGGTCTTCACGGGCTCGGGTGGATTGTTTTCCAACGCCGACACACGTAGCATTGGCGTGACGTGCAGCACCGCATAGGCCGCCGTGCCGCGGTAGACGTCGCGCAGAAAGTCGTCGTCTTGGCCCGGTGGCGAATCCAGCAGCGCAGGCATGGTCGTCCGTAGCTCGACGTCGGTGATCATGCCGAAAAATAGCTGCCCGTTCGCCTCGATCGTCGCGTAGCGCCCGACGGCCATCGCCTCCACGTCCACGTTGGAGTCGAGCCGAACTTCGAGCCCGTGGCTCAGCGACCCGCCGATCACTGCCCCGAGCGGCTTCAGTGTCGGTGACGGCAACGCGGAAACGAACTGCAGCGGTTGTCGTCCGGCATCCACATGTCCGTTACTACCGGTTGGCCCGTCTCCGTTCACGGTTGTAACCTCCGCAGGACCGCGTGCAGGCGCATCGGCTCATTGGCCAGCAAGGGGGCAAGGGCCTTGCCGCCGCGCACGAGGAAGGCTCGTTCGTCCGGCTGGCTGCCGGCGGCTCGGCGCAAGGCAGCGCCGATCACGTCGTCGGCCAGCGGTCCGGCAGCAAGCAGATGCTTGAGGAAGTCGAACGACCGCATCAC
>DHWR01000015.1:0-1655 GCA_002413265.1 Chloroflexi bacterium UBA5177 | reverse complement strand
GCCGGCGGAAGGTACTGCCGCACTCGCCCGTCCGCACGATGGCCGATGACAATCGCCTCGAATGTAGTAGAGAGCAGCGCCGGCACGTGCGGATGGTCGGCCAGGACGCGGTCGAGGTCGTCTTCGGGTTTGCCGTGGGCAGTGACACGGCGCGATGGGTCGATACCCTCTGTGACGACCCCTGAAACTACTGCATAAACCGGCCCTGGACCATCTTCGACGGCCAAAAGCTCGCCCAGCGGTGGCGCGAAGTCCCGGTCGAAGCATTGCGACTGAAAGCGGCTGATCGAGGCTTCGATCACGCGGCCGTAGCGGGTCTGGACGGCGTTTCCGTTCATGCCTACCTCAGACGGCGGGTTAAATTACTCGCACACGCTTGCTCAGCGCCTTAGCGGAGGTCACCCATGGGATGCCGTTGAGCTCAAATTGGCGTTCGACCAGCGCGTTGAAGTAGACGCGGTCGTTGCCGGAGATCACGGCCTGCTCGTGGGCCTCCTGGAGGGCGATCGGGTATTCGCCGCCTTCTTGTGCCTGGTGCACCAGCAGTGCGTGCAGCAGGTCGAGCTTCAGTGGATCTTCAACCATCCATATCGGCAGTTCGATGCGCGCGATCTCGTCTCCGGCTCTCAGGTAGAAAAAGACGATCTCGTGACCCTCATCCGTGTACCAGTCGTCGCCGCGTCTGGATCGATGCCTGCTCCAGGGCTTGAACACGGCACTCCGCTGCCAGGGCCTTAACACCTTACCCATGATCTCTCGATCGCTCGGCAGGCCCACGGAGTCGCAGGGACGGGTGCGTTCGGCCAACCCGGGGCAATTTCGGCAAACGACCTGCGGGTGTAACGGACAGACGGTTAGTCGCAGGCTGTGCACCAGGTTGCCGGCGCCGGTACGGCTGACGAAGCCGCTGAACAGGACCAGTCCCGCAGAGGCGAGGTCGCGCAGCCGGTTCAACGCGCGGATGACGCCGCGTTCGCCGTATTTCAGCTCGTCGGCGATGCTCGGCGGAAACTCGGGCTTGTCGAGGTTCCATAGCGCCAGGTTTCCGTCGACGAGCGCAAGCAACGGGCGGCCTGGGGTCACGAGCACTTCCGCGTGGTCCGCCAGCGTCGCAAGCTCGCGCACGCTGCGGACCACGGCGAGCACCGGTCCGGCGATCGCGCTTTCACGGCTCGGGTCTTGGTTGTCCCGGAGAAAAAGCTCTTCGCCCGTCGGCTGAAGGTCCACCTCGGTGCCGGATTCGGCACCAGGCTCAGCTCCGTAATGAATCGCCATCCAGCCAAAGTTCATTACATAACAATCGACCGGCAGGTGCCGATCGACATCGATGCTTGATCCATCTACTGCGAGGACTGAGAACGAATCCGGTGGATCCGGCGGATCGTAGCCCGTGTCCGGCCTTCCTACGAACGGAATCGCAAGCTGCCAGGACGTGTCGGCGTTCTGGACCAGCGCTGCGAACTCTTCAGGCTGATCGGCGGCGGAGCGCAACTGCGCGAGCGCACGTACACGGTGCAGCCCATAGGATTTGCGTTCTCGCTGCGCTCGCTCCACCAGGGCGGGAAGCTTTTCGGCAACTTTGACGAGGTCGAGCGTCACCAGGCCGTTCCTTTTAGGTCTCCCCCAACGCCTAACGGGGGGTACTGGTACCCCTA
>DHWR01000124.1 GCA_002413265.1 Chloroflexi bacterium UBA5177 | reverse complement strand
TCGATCACCCTTCTTTCGTTGTAGGCCGCGACGTGGACCGACACGAAAGGCTGATAGCCCAGGTCGATGTGATAGCCGTTCTTCAGGCCGGTGCGATGCTTACCGTTTCCGTTCCCATTGCCATTGCCATTGCCGTTGCCGTTACCACCGTTTCGACCGAACGCGATCGTCGTGATGAGCACGATCACGGTGCTCAGGTAGTACTTGACCGCGTAGGCAAAGAACACGGCGCCGAGGAACAGGCCCGTGAACGCGAAACCGTAACCGAGCCAGTCGGCGCCGCTCTGGATCTTCGACTGCGCGACAAGTTCAGCAAAGCCGCGAACCAGCGCAATGATCGGCGTGATCGCCAGGACCACCGCCGCCACCAGGATTCCGTCGAGCAGGGCAGTCCAGAGGAGAAGACCGCGGTCCGGTCTTTGGCGAAGCCAGAGGACCTGGCTTCCGAGCAGGATCAGCCCGGCCAGGCCCAGCACAGTCGCCACGCCGTAACGGGCCAGCGGCTCGAAGAAATCGAGCACCATGACCGCAACGGCGGCGGCGAGCAGGACAAAAGCGCCCCCCAGACCCATCGAAGCCCTGCGCATGGAGCCGCCCTCGCCGTTACGCGCTTGCATCGCTCGCTCCATCGCCGGCGCCATCGCCGTTTCCGTTTGGATGCAGCGCGCTGTTTGAGAGCTCGGAGGCGGCGAAACGCCGGTGGCCCCCCGGTGTGATCGTCGCCAGGCTCACCGTGCCCCGCTGCACAGCTCGACGGAGCTTGCCGACGCTCAAGCCCAGGGTGCGGGCCGCCGCCCCACTTCCCACCAGCTTAAAAGCACGCGGCGCGAGCTCCCGGATCCGTGCCTCGGAGAACCGATGGTGCCCTCCCGGAGTGACCTCATCAGCTTCGAGGTGCCCCTCTCGACACGCCCTGATCACTGTGTGCTGGCTGACGCCGAGCAGGCGTGCCGCTTCGCGGCTGCCGATCAGCTTGGTGCCGCTGATCAAATTGGGTGCTGCTGCAGCGGCGTATACCTCGATGTCTCGTAGACGGAAACGATGGTGACCTCCAGGCGTGGTTTCAGCAGGAATGAGGGTTCGCCGCGCAACCGCGCGGAGAACAGTCGCCTGGCTGACGCCCAGACGCTCGGCCGCTTCCCTCGAACTGATCAATCTGTGCAAGACGTGTGCAGGACTAACGCAGCATTATGACGAAGGGATCACCGGTTTCATGCACCCTTGGTTTTCCCCTAGCGGAATCGTCGTTATGTCGCTGAAAATGCGCCTGGATCCGCTATAGTGCTAACGAATTCCGCGCCTAAACTCTGCAAGAGGGCGAATCAGACGCCTCAGGAGACCCTCAGGAAGGGATGGAGTCTAGGAGCGGTCTCAACCAAATAGGAACTCACCCCCCGCAGCCAAGCTCGGTGCCGGTGTCGAGAAATCGCCCGGCCCGAGCCTTTTTTATGGGGTCAGCCGCCTTGTTTCTGCCAGTTGGCCGCCCACTCGGCGACGCCTTCTTGCCACGGCCTGAGAGCAGCCGTGCGCACCGAGCCGAGGCAGCCGTTGAGCGGGCGCGCAGCCGGCGCCCCAAGCTCGGCGCTGGTGACCGCCTCGACGGTGGCGGCCACCCCGCAGGCGGCCAGCGCCTCGCGCGCGAACTCGTCCCAGCCACAACAGCCCTCGGCGACCGCGTGGACCAGGCCCCTCAGGTCGCCGGACGCGAGCTCGACTGCGGCTCTCGCCAGGTCGCGAGCATATGTGGGGTTCACCCGTTGGTCGGAAACGACACGAATCCGCTCGCCACGACGGGCCCTCTCGACNNCGCCGAAAACCGCGGCAGTCCGAATCACCAGGGCTGCAGGCAAGGCAGCCAGGACCGCCCGTTCGCCATCGAGCTTCGACCTGCCGTAGACACCCAGTGGGCGTGCCTCGTCCTTTTCTATGTAAGGCCGGTCGAGGCGGCCGTCAAAGACGAAATTGGTAGAGAAATGGACCAGCCGCACACCATGCCGGCTGCAGGCAAGCGCCGCGTTCTCGGGGCCTGCGGCATTCGCGGCATGGGCGAGCTCCGGCTCGACCTCGGCTTTGTCGACAGCGTTGTAAGCCGCGCAGTTGAACAAGACCTCAGGCTGGTATTCGAGGCACGCCGCCTCGATCCCGGCTGGGTCCGACACCGACAGCTCGTGGTGGGAGAAGCCCACCGCGTCAGGCAGGAGCTGGACGAGCTCCGAGCCCAGCTGTCCCCCCGCCCCAAGCACCAGCGCTTTCACAAATTGGCACGGTATCAACAATCGAGATCAGCTAAACCGCGGCAACTTTTAAGTAATCGCTTTACAGTTGCATGACGGGGACCGTCTACCGGGCGATGGAAGCCATGCTCCAGAGCGAGCTGACCTCCCAGTCAGCCGTTCGGGGACGGTCAGGCCATCTCGAGATCTACCGGATGTCCTTGCTCGGCGGCCGCGGCGACCTCGCCTGACGCAGCATCGACGTGCTCGGCAAGGCCGGCGTTCTCCATGAGGAGCTGGGTGGCTTCGGATTCGTCATCAGGCCTCCCGATCAAGAAGCCCTGGGCCGCGTCGCATCCGGATTCAAGCAGGATTGCCTCGGCAGCTCGATCCTGGAGGCCCTCAGCGACGACTCGCAGGCCGAGGTTGTGTCCGAGCCCCACGGCAGATCGCACGATCGCACCCGAGTCGGGGTCGGTGGCCAGCCCTGTCACAAATGAACGGTCGATCTTGATCTCGTTGACCGGCAGGCGCATCAGATAGAGGAGCGAGGAGTATCCGGTACCGAAATCGTCGAGCGAAAGCCGGATCCCCATCTCGCTCAGCCTGGCCAGCGCTTTGCCCGCGGCGGCCGCCATCGCGACTCCCTCCGTGATCTCGAGCGTCAGCCTGTGGGGCTCGACGCTGGAGGACTCGAGCGCGCGGGAGACCATCTCCTCGAGCGAGTGGTCCTCGATGCAGCGCGGCGACACGTTGACCGACATGGAGACGTCGAGCCCGAGCGCAAGCCACTTGCGCAGCTGAGTGAGCGCGCTGTCGAGAACCCACGCTGTCAGCGGATGGATGATGCCCATCTCCTCGGCCAGGGGAAGGAATCGGTCGGGCGGCATCATGCCCTCGCGGGGGTGGTTCCACCGAACTAGCGCCTCCATGCCCTGGATCGCGCCCGTGGCCAGGGTGAGCTGCGGCTGGTACTGCAGCACGAGCTCGCCTTGAGGAATCGAGCGGCGAAGCTCGCCGGCCAGCCCAGATCGTCGAAGCGTCTGCGCTTCCTGCTCCGGCGCATAGACGGCGTGCCCGCCGCCTGATCGCTTCGCCACGTACATCGCCACGTCCGCGCGGCGAAGTAGGGTCGTGGGATCGTCCCCGTGCACGGGGTACAGGGCAATGCCGATTGAGGCGCCTGTCTCAACCATCTGGTCGGCGATCGCGAATGGCCCTTCCAGCGCAGCGAGGATCTTGCGGGCAGTGGCGACCACGTCGTCGGGGTGCTTGGCATCGGGGGTCAAGACCGCGAACTCGTCGCCACCCAGCCGAGCGATGGTGTCGGTCGCGCGAAGCACACCACGCAATCGGGCGGTGACCTCCTGGAGCAGCGTGTCGCCACGATCGTGGCCGAGCGCATCGTTGATGTCCTTGAAGCGGTCGAGGTCGAGGAGCAGGACTCCGAACATGTTCTGGTTTCGCCTCGCCGAGAGGAGCGCCTGGCGCAGCCGGTCGCCAAACAGGCTCCGGTTCGGGAGGCCGGTCAGAGCATCGTGCAGAGCCTGGTACTCGAG
>DHWR01000295.1:8612-10698 GCA_002413265.1 Chloroflexi bacterium UBA5177 | reverse complement strand
AGATGTGTATAAGAGCGTTCCCCACGACGATGCTCTCCTGGTTTCGATGGAGAAGCACTTTTCCGCGCTTGGTCTGCACCCGTACCTGCCCCTGGTCGACGATGAAGACGGCTTTCTTGCCCTTCACGCGCACGTCGAAGTTGGTGCCGATCGCGCTGGCTACTGCCGTCGCAGTTCGGACCTGATGATGAGTGCCCGCCGAGTCGATCTGGTCTATCTCGCCACGGTTGACGATGGTGAGCTTAGGATCGTGCAGCACGGCGTCGGTGAGCTGGTTAAGGTTGAGAAGTGTTGAGTCGCGGAAGCCGATTGAGGCCTTTTGCTTCTTTCCGGTTCGGAGCAGGTACTGCGAGTAAAGGCGCTGTTTCTTCTTTCCTTTGACTTTCTTGCGATGCGGCGCCGCGACGGTAAGGCCGTGATAGATGACTCGAACGCTGGCGAGCGCTGCAACGGACGGCGCTGCCTGCGAGGGCGAGGCAGGAATGCCGGCGGCCACGAGGCACAGCACGAGAAGCGATACACGGGTGAGAGTTTTCACTCCGGCCGGATGCGCGCATGAGATAGAGGCAAAGGGAGGTCTCAGGAGGACAACTTCCGCCGGTGGCGAGTGTTCCTATGCTGTCATATGGCACTCTCAATTGCCAACGGATCAAGTCCAAACAGAAGCATAAGGCGTCTTTTGCCTGGAGTCGGAACGTGGCTGTGCGTTGCAAAGACATCCGCGAGGCGATTCGGCGTGCGGGCCTATCAACTCCCGGGTGTAGCGCTCGTGCCTCCGAATTGATTGCCACTATTACCGACGAACACCGGCACGATGACGACTACCGTGGAATTGTTGCCTGATGCTTCGCCGTCATGCCCCGATCTGAAGAACGTGCGTCTTAGCACGTAGGTGGCGATGAGAGAGGCCAGGACGGAAAACACCATCGAGCGAATTGCCGAACTTACTGCTTCGTTCCGGTTCACGGGCTCACCTCCATCGCATTCTGTAACGACTTGCCGTTTCTTCGGTCACCACAAATCCTAGCCGCTCGTAGAGATGCCTCGCGCGGTTGGTTTTGAAGTCCTCGTCTTTTAAGAGAACGTGAGCGGGCGACATCTTATCTGCGAGGATTAGGGCGCCCTAAAGGGGTGCGGCTAGGGGCTTGGGAATCGAAGGATTCATAGGATGAGGCTCACGCGGGACCACGCGAGATCTGTGGGGGTGGAGAACTGAAAAGCGGAGCACACCTTCTTCGGCTGGTAGCCGCAATCGCCGCGGTTCTCTCGTGCGTCCTGGTGCGCGAGGATCCCGGCGTGCAGGCCGCGTCGTCCTTACAGGTGATAGCCACTGTGGGCGGGCAACCGGACGATATCGCCCCTGATGGCCACGGCAGGCTGGTGTGGGGCGATCTGGGGAACGGAACCGTACGCCGGCTCCAGGGCGGCCGTGTGGTGACTCTGGCTCGCGGCATCTCAGTTCCGGAGGGCCTCATCGTGTTCGCTGACGGCTCCATGATCGTCGCTGAGCAGGGAACGGACCGGGTTATTGGGATAGGGCCGCACGGCAAGCGCACGGTGCTGTACGCGCTGCAACCGGTGGCGGGCCAAGAAGGTGTGGACGGAATCGGCTTTGATTCGAAGAGCAAGACGCTGCTGGTCCCCGACTCGCCGCGCGGATCGGTACTGCGTATGGATGCCACCGGGAAGCACTCCAGGCTGATCGCCACGGGGCTGGGCAGGCCGGTGGACGCGGCGGTCGATCGGCACGGCAATGTCCTGGTTCCCGACGAGCATCTCGGGACGCTGGTCGTCGTGTCTCCCCGCGGGGCGATTTCTCACCGAGGAAGCTTCGCAACGCCGGACGACGTAGCAGTCGACCGGTCGGGCCGGATATGGGTGACCAGCCTCGGAGACGGCGGACTGTGGCTGCTGGCGCCGGGTGCATCGCCTCGTCGGGTACTCGTCGGACTGTCCAATCCACAGGGCTTGACGCTCGACCGATGCGGCGATCCGGTAATCGTGGACCAAAGCACGGCGCGGATCGTCCGCCTGCTGCTGAAGACGTCCTCGGCGCGATGTAGCTTCTAATCCGGGCTGCAGATTC
>DHWR01000295.1:570-8355 GCA_002413265.1 Chloroflexi bacterium UBA5177 | reverse complement strand
CAGATTCCCGTCATTGAGCCGTCATATTCCTCTCACAGCGACGTCATGTCCGGTGCGTAGAGTGGTTTTTGTAGATACCGAGCCTTCGGGCTCGAAACAACGTAAGAGAGAAATGGAGCTACATCATGAAGACCACTGACTTCACACCCGGAATGACCGTTCTGGATTTCGACAAAAGCCTCGCCGGCGAAATCAAAGAGGTATGGGTCCTGACTTCGGCACACGGCTACATGCCGATGTCACGACACCTCATCTCGGATTACGGTCCGATCAAAGGAAACCGCGAGGCGCTGCAAACCGAAGAGGGTTTCCTTCAGATCCGCAAGGACGCATTTCTCGGACTTGGTGGCCAGGACTCGTACATACCTCTGTCCGCCATCCAGAAGATCCGCAGCGAGCAAGCACTCGCGGCGGAGCCTCTCGACCTGGCGATGGGCGCCACTCTCGTGGAGTCCGTCGAGGCCAAGCGGGTGGCCTAATTCTATTCGTCCCGCTGTCCGAGGTAGTCTCGGTCGATCCTCCTCTATCGGTGACCATTCAGTGCTCGGTCGAGGCATGTGCAGAGCGATTCTCGCAACGTCCCAGAACCTTGCAGGCGGCGTGAAGCTCGAGATGTTCAGGGCAAAGCCACGCCGCAAGGGTCAGGTTCCGCTAGGCATTCCCTACGAACAGAGGCGCGAGTCGGGTAAGGGTGGCCGGATCGATCGAGTCATCGCTGGTAGCAATGGCCCCATCAAGAGAGTGCCGGCAGGTGCAGTCGGACGGCTCTTTGCTCAGTAGAGGGATCGATCGCAGAAGAATGGCCTTGGAGTTACCTGCATTCGCCGCGACGTTGGCCATGACCATGTCGCTGGTGACGCTCTCGTGGCTGGGATACCAGCAGTCGTAGTCGGTGACCTGTGCCAAGAGCGCGTAGCAGAGTCCCGCCTCACGCGCCAACTTGGCCTCTGGAAGAGCAGTCATGCCGATGACCGAAAACCCTAACCGCCGGTAAGTCTCCGACTCCGCCAGCGTGGAGAACGCCGGGCCCTCCATGCAGACGTAGGTGCCACCGCTGTGAGAACGGGGCACCACGTGGGCGGATTCCATGTGAAGAATGTGGCTCAGGCGCGAACAGAAGGGGTGCGCCATGCTCACATGCGCGACCATTCCCGCGCCGAAGAAGGTGCTGGGGCGATCCTTGGTGCGGTCGAACACCTGATCGGGAATGACCATATCCATTGGTTGGAGGCTCTCTTGCAAGCTGCCCACGGCACTTACCGCGATCACCTCACGCACGTGCAGAAGCTTCAAAGCAAAGATGTTGGCCCGCGAAGGAATTTCGGAAGGCAACAGCCGATGGCCGCGCCCGTGCCGCGGGAGAAAGGCCACACGGAGGCCGCCGAGCGAACCGAGAGTAATACGGTCGCTGGGGCGGCCGAATGGCGTGTCCATCTCGAGCTGCTCGACGTCTGCCAGGCCCTCGATTTGGGAAAGGCCGCTTCCGCCGATGATGGCGACGTCGGCCGCGGCCGTGTTCTCGCTCATGACTGTACTTCTAGCACGAGCGGGGACGGTACCGGTCTAAAGATCAGCTAGAAACAGGATCAGCGATGACTGCCGAAGGTCTGATTCTCGACAAGACAGGTGTTCGAACCAGCGACATCGAAGGCGATCTCGTCGCTAGAGCGAAGCACCTGCGACTGCAAGACTTCCGCCTCGCCGCCGTTGGCCGAATACTCCATGCCGCCCGCGACACGTATGTAAACTTCAGTCTCGTCACCGGTGACCGGGTTCTTGATGGTTGTGAATTCATTCTCGACGTTGCTTCCGAACTTGATTGTGCCGGTCTTGCCCTCGATCTCGAATTCGATTGGCACGATGGCTGGATCCTTGACAGTGGTGACTATAGATGCCACTAGCTCGAACCAGCTGCCGCCCGCCTGGCCGGTCAAGATCTGGCCGAGAGCATTCAGCTGCTCTTGGCTTGTGCTGGGATCGAAGTATGGTTTCACCGTGCCGTTTCCCTCATGAAGAGGGCCAGGCCAGTGGTAGGCAACGCCCCACTTGACGCCGTCAAGGGAGACGCCATCGAAGTTTCCGCTTTCCACTTTCATGCCGAGGATGCCTTCGCATGTGTGATGCGTGGGCGCGCTGTTAAAGTCGCAGGGGCATCCAGGGTCGCAGCTGCAGCTCTTGAAGTACGGACCGGTCATCTTCCATGTCGCCATTTACCGTCTCCCTCTCTCTATTCGAGTCCCGAACTCTGGATTCTGGTAAGTACCAGTATACGCTGAGAAAAGGGTATCGCCTAGACGTAGAGTGCTCACAGACGGCATTGGATTGACCGCGGTGGGCGGCGGCGCTAGCATGTGCTATCGATCATTCGAAAGGGAGTAGTGACCCAGTGGTGGACAGACTTGAGGCGGCGGCAGGACGAACCATCCCGTGGCACCGGGATGCTGCCTGGCCCATCGTTCTGTTAGAGGGAGTCATTTCCGTATCGATCGGCCTGGCCATCGTCGCACACCCTGGCTCGACGAGAGATCTGATCATCCGGCTGATCGGAGTCTACCTGGCTATCAGCGGGCTGATCGGCCTGTTTGCCGACTGGCGGCGACAGCGGGCAGGCACGGACGGCCGGTACACAGGTATTCGACACATTCTCATGGTGGTGGTAGGCGCTCTGGCCGCGTATGATCCGCACCTGACGAGCCTGGTGGCATGGGGATGCATCATCGTGGGCCTCGCGGGACTGATCTTGATGCTGGCGGTCCCTGACCTCGGCAATGCGCGTTGGGGTGTGCTGGTGATAAGCGCGGTCAGCATCGTGTTTGGGTTCTTGCTTTTTTGGGCCTTGGCAACCGGGACCTTCTTGATCGCCGTCGTGGGGCTTGCCCTAATCCTGGCCGGTTTTCTTCTGGTGGTGCACGCGATTCGAGTGGCTCGGGGCCTGCACCAAGGGGCGGCTCCCGCGGGGATTTAGGCGGTTAGGGGTGGCGGGCGACGAGGCAGGTAGGTCCGCTAAGAGTCGCGCCGTGCCGGTGTGCAGGGATGGCGACTCCGAGGGTTGCCGAGTGGGGTGGCGACTTGAAGCGCAGGAGGATGCGCGCTACGCCGCCTGCCTTGATGCGTGGAACGAGCAGAGCGATGTACGGGGAAGACTTGCCGGCGGTGTTGACCATGACCTGGCGTGTCGTCAGAGCCGGATATTCGTGAGTGACGTAGGAGAGAGCTGAGCCGAATAGCAGCGCGTCCTGCCTGGCATGCGCGGAGTTCCTCACTCTGGCAGCGATCCTCAGCGCACCTGAGGGAAGCTTGTGCCGGGAGCACGACAACACGAGCGAGGGCGGAGTACTTGACCCACAGCCAGCGAGGAGCGCGGCCAGGAGGCCAAGCCCGGCAAGCGCCGGTTGTACCGGTCTCACGCCTCCACTCTACAGAACGGCATGTTTCCTGCATAGTCGAATTCCGTGAGTACTGTTCGCACTATCAACGAAGACCCGAACCAGACGCCGCGGTGGCTGCTGCCGGCGTTGCTGGTGTTGCTGATTCTGATCATTCTGGGGGCAGCATATTTCGCCAGACACCGAAACATGTTTGGCACGAGCGCCACCAGCACGCCTACGGTGTCGCCCACTCCAGTCGTGGTCACCAGCACCCCGCCGCCCGTCACCGCGACGCCTAAGACCGGCCCGACGGGGACGCCACGTCCTGGGCCAACTGGGACACCACAACCGCGACCGACCGCTACGCCTACAACGGTTCCCGCCGGACTGAAGCTCGGCGTGGTTCAGCATCCGCGTGCTGAGCTTCTCACGATCCAGCAGGGCGCCAATCAAAATAATCCGACGTATACGCCGTACCTCGATCCATTCGCGGTTGCGAAGGCGAACTTGTCGGCCTATGGGTTCCCCACGACAAACATCGTGGCGCCTCCGGCCGCGCCGCAGCCGACGCCTACTCCATTTACGGGGGCCAACGGCTACCCCACGGTCGATCTGACGGAACAGTATCAGGGCAAGCGATACATAGTGGAGCTTGCCCAGCCGGTGCAGACCGGACCGAAGGGGATATGGGTGATCACGAGTATCAAGGCTGCTTGACGTACCTGATACCCTGAGGTAAGACCTCAGGAGGCAAAGCACTTGTGAACATTACGATTACTCCTCGCGCGACGGAAGAGCTACGCAAGGCCGTCGACAACTTTCGTACTGAAGACCAGACGCTACCGGAGGGAGTTCGCGTCTACGTCGCACATCAGTGCGGCTGCGGGAATGCCAACTTCGGCATGGGCTTCGACGAGCCGGGCACGGAAGACAACAAGATCGACGTCGGCGGCGTGACACTGCTGGTAGACCCAGCGTCGGCACCGCTGCTCGAGAACGCTCAGGTCGACTACTCAGACGACCTTATGCAGCAGGGATTCCTCATCAACACGCCGAAGGCGGCTGGAGGTGGGGGCTGCGGGTGCGGCGGCCACGGTCATGGGGACGGGCACGCTCACGGCCACGACCACGGAGATCATCAGCACTAGCCGGTTGACCTCATATGGTCCCTTCCTTTCATTCGGGAAGGGACTATTGCTTTAAGGGGTGCCGTTGCCGCGCACGGCTTCGAGAATGCGAGGCAGCGCCTCCTCGGTGGCTTTGATCCCTTGCTCTAGACAGTACTCGGCACCCCGCATACGGTTGGGTCTGACAGTTCCAAACTCGGGCCAAATAGCGACGTCTGCGTCCGAAGCGGGCGGAGGTACGTCGTAGGTTTCGGTGAAGAGACGACAGCCGAATCGAATCTGATCTCGCAGTCGTGGTCCAGCGGGGCCGGGGGCTGCCATTCTCTGCACGAGATTGCGGGTCCAGGTGCGATTTCGAACGAACGAAGGGGCGGAGAACTGGAAGCCGAGACAGACTGCGATCACGACATCGGCGCCCATTTTGCGGGCAACCGGCACCGGAGCCGTATCGGTGACCCCTCCGTCGACGTAGTAGCGACCGCCTATCTTGGCAGGCTTGGCGATGAACGGTAGCGCAATGCTGGCTTCTATGGCAGGGACGATGGGTCCGCGGGTAAAGGCGACGGGGTTCCCGGTCTCCATGTCCGTTGCCATGGCCGCGAACGCTATCGGCAGATCTTCGAAGCTCTTTCCGCCACCCGCATCCCAAACCATCCGGGCAATCGGGTTTCTGCGGTCAGCGCGCAGCCGGCCCGCATAAAAGCGGAGCATTTCGAACGCGGAGTTATTGCGAACGACGCCCTGAATGTACGAGGTCGGGAGCGCGGCGGCGAGGCCCAGGCCGAAGATCGAACCCACGCTCGCACCAACCACGTAGTCGATGGTCACGCCGGCATCTCGCAGAACTCCGATGACACCGGCGTGGGCGCAACCCCGAACACCTCCGGCGCCAAGCACGAGCCCCACGCGAGGGCGGGTGGATGAGGAGGTTTGCGCGATTATCTTGTCACCATTTCGTGCATCACTATATCCCGCCGCAAACCTCAGGAGCCGAAAATGTGCAGGGCAGCATAGACAACGGCGGCAAACAAGGCTGCCATAGGGAGCGTAATGATCCAGGCGACAAAGATATTGAGGCCGAGGCCCCAACGGACGGCCGAAGCTTTCTGGCTCGATCCCGCCCCCAGGATAGAACCCGTGACCACGTGAGTCGTGCTTACTGGGAAGCCGTACGAGCTGGCCCCCTGGATAAGAACGGCGGCTACCGTTTGCGCGGTGAAGCCCTGCGCCGGCTCGATCTTGTAGAGTCGCGTCCCCATAGTTCTGATGATCCGCCAGCCGCCCACGTAGGTGCCGAGAGATATGGCTGCGGCTGACGCGTAAATGACCCAGATGGGCACGTAGAAGTGCGCTGGAGTGAGATTGCTGAAGGCGTGGCCGCTGATCAATGCGAGGGTGATGACGCCCATGGTCTTCTGCGCGTCGTTCGTCCCGTGACTGAAGGAAACAAAAGCCGCCGATACGATCTGGGCCAATCGAAAACCGCGATTGGCAGGTCGTGGAGAAGCAGAGCGGAATACCCAGAAGATTCCCAGCATGAACAGATACGCGGCGACGAAGCCGAGGAGTGGAGACACTACTAACGGCAGGATCATCTTTGAGAGGACGACACTCCATTTGACGGCTCCTAGGCCCAGATGCGCTCCAACCGCGCCGATCAGGCCGCCAATCAGGGCGTGTGAGGAGCTGCTGGGGAGGCCTCGGTACCAGGTCAAGAGGTTCCACGCGGTTGCGCCGATGAGGGCGGAAAGAACCATCAGCAGAGTCACCTTCGCGACATCCGCCACCCCACTGCCTATGGTCGCGGCAACCTTGAGCGTGACAAAGGCGCCCAGAAAATTCATGGCCGCGGAAAGCGCAACCGCCGCGCGGGGTGTTAGCGAGTGCGTGGATACGGAGGTCGCTATCGCGTTTGCTGTGTCGTGAAACCCGTTGGTGAAGTCAAACGATAGTGCGACCAGAACGACCAGAACGACGAGCGCCGTGTCATGCATTCTTGATCGTCACGGCCTCCAGGATATTCGCGACATCTTCGGTGCGGTCAACAGTTTTCTCGAGAAGAGCGTAGACGTCCTTCCACTTAATGACGTGGATAGGGTCCTGATTGTTCTGAAACAGCTCTCCGATGGCTTCGCGTGTGATGCGGTCAGCCTGATTCTCGAGATCGTGCACTCGCAGCCAATGTTGAGTCATGTCCGTTCGAGCTTCGAGCTTGTCGAAGGCCTGAACCATCTCCTGCCCGATCTGGAGGAGGATGGCTCCCATTTCTCGGGCAGGCGCCGTTATGGCGTCCACGCGATCGAGCACGATGGTATCGGCGGCCTCTTCGGCCAGATCGATGACATCGTCGACCGCGGAGGCCAGAGCATAGATGTCGTCGCGGTCGAACGGAGTGATGAAGGTCCTGTTCAGCTCTTTGATGACGTTGTGAGTGACTTCGTCACCCTTGTGCTCGAGATCGCGAAGACGGCGGTGATGCTGGCTGAACTCACCCGGCTCGCTGTTCAGAAGATCGTTCAGGATCTTCAGCGCCTCCATGAAGTTGGCTGCGTTTTCACGGAAGAGCGTGAAGAATTGGCGTTCCCGCGGCACCAGGCTAAACGGCATCGTGGTCTCCTGTTGGGTGAGTCACTGCAACTGGGGGATTAGACTCGTTTCGCGGTTGAAGGACCTCTGACAGGGCACGCAGCGTCGAGCGGAACTGTTTTTCCTTCCCTTTGCGGGAGGTAGTGGGGACGCCACAGTCTACTGCAGGACTGCATCAGCAGAGGCTCACAGAGGGAAATTAAGAAGGGCGGACAGGGACCGTTCCTGTCCGCCCTCGAGCCCGAAGGTCCTAACAGGTAACGGTGAGATGAAAGGGGAAATCCTTGGCGGTAGCATCCGGGGCGAAAGTTTTCACGTCGACCGTAGAGCCATTCAAGGGATCTCGCGTGTTCGAAACGAAACCCACGCCGAAGATGTTTGTCTGTCCGCCGAGCGTCGACTCGTACGCGCAAGCCGAGACGTCCTGGTTAAACACGATCTGGTAGGTGCCCACGCTCAATCTGTTTACGCCCTGAACTCCCGACGAATGTGATATGCCCCCGACCGAGTTGACCACTGCAAAAAGTCGAGTAGCAGGCGCTCCGGGAGGGCCCTGCGTCCCGGCAGCTCCCTGTGCGGCCAGCTGGTTCCAGAACGGGTTGTTGGTCGACGGCGCGACGTTCACATTCTGCGCGACGGCGATCCATGAGGAGCCGTTGTAGGACACGGCGTCGTTCGGGTTGTAGGTGACGAGCTGGGACCAT
>DHWR01000295.1:0-275 GCA_002413265.1 Chloroflexi bacterium UBA5177 | reverse complement strand
CCCACAGCGCCTTCAGGTCCGGTGGGACCGGTTTTGCCTCGCGGTCCGCGGGCTCCGGTGGGACCCTCTGGGCCTCTCTGGTTCCAATGGAGGGTGCGCTCCGCGGAGGTGCAGCGGGTGGCATGCGCGTCGATGACGCGAAGCAGATGCGACTGTTTGTTGAAACAGCCGGTAATGACGCCAGCGGAGCTGGGGATGCTGGCGGATGCCATGTGGCTGACGGCTACCACTGAGCCAACGGATACCAGAGTTACAAGCAGCAGCCTCGATGGCAG
>DHWR01000114.1:2436-3924 GCA_002413265.1 Chloroflexi bacterium UBA5177 | reverse complement strand
CGCGCCTGCCTCACGGCTGACTCGCATCAGCCGCGGCGAGATATTGACCGGAGGCGCGATTGCCGCAGTGCTCGTCTACCTGGGCCTGGTACCTCGTGGCACGCCGCACGCCGCGGCGGTCGCGCCCTCGAATGGGAGCTCAGCGACCCCAGGCTCTTCCTCCTCGAGCTCCTCGTCGGCGAGTGCTCCCGCCGGCACTACCAAGGTGGCGAACGTCTCTTCTCTTCAAGCCAATTCCGCGGTAGCCATCGCCGACCCGAAGACCGGCGACCCCGCCGCCATCGTGAAACTGACCAGTGGAAAGATCGTGTGTTTCGATACGGTGTGTACGCATACCGGCTGCACGGTGCAATACGATCCGCAGTACAAACTATTCCTCTGTCCCTGTCATGGAGGCGCCTTCGACCCCTCGCAGGGGGGTCAGGTGGTGCAGGGACCGCCCCCTTCGCCGATCGCTGAAATACCGATTTCAATTGATTCACACGGCAACGCTTACATAGCGTAAGCTGTTGGACAGAGAAGCGGCGGATACGTTCGCCCTTCTTCGAGACGGCCGACCGAAGGAAGTGCCCACCTCCGAGCGGCCGCCTCTTTTTTGTGTCTATGCCACGACCTGCGACGCCCATCTCTCGAGAAGAGCTTCGAGACCTTCTTGCGCCGCATCGTGGTCCTGAAGGACGCGTGCCGCCTCCACAAAAGCTCCAGTATCGATGCTGCTCTGAAGCTTTTCGTTCAACGTTCGAACCGAGGCTTCCAGGGCGGCAATCTCCCGTTCCAGCTTTTCCGGCGTCGGTTCGCGGCTGTCCGTGCGCGTGCGCGATCGAGATGTCGGCTTGTCTGCGACTCGCGTCGCCGCTGCCTCTTGAGCCGCGAGGTACTCCGAGTAGCTTCCTTTAAAGACGCGAAGTGTTCGATCGCGGATGTCCCAGACGTGGGTCGCGATCCGGTCCACCAGGTAACGGTCGTGCGAGACCATCAGGATTGTTCCGTCGAACCCTTCGAGAGCCTCCTGAAGGACCTCCTGAGAAGGAATGTCGAGATGGTTCGTCGGCTCGTCCAGCAGGAGCAGGTTCACTCCGTCGAGCGCGACGATCGCCAGGGCGAGGCGCGCCCGCTCTCCTCCGCTCAGCCCCCGAATGAGCTTCCAGACATCGTCGCCGCGGAATAGGTACCTGGCCAGATAACTTCGGGCTTGGCCGGGAGCCATTGAGGTGTGCCGCAGGATCTGATCGTAGACGGTCGACTCCGGGTCGAGTCCGTCATGAGCCTGGGCGAAGTACCCGACTCTAACGTTGAGGCCTTCTTTGATACTTCCTGACACTGGCGGGATCTGTTTCAGAACAGTCCGAAGCAAACTGGTCTTGCCTGATCCATTGGGTCCTATGAGCGCAACTCGATCAGCCCTTTCCAACAGCAGGTTTCCGGCGTCGAGCAGAACCTCTCCGCCGTAGCCCACCTGCAAACGCTCGGTGACCAGTACCTCGTGGC
>DHWR01000114.1:0-2257 GCA_002413265.1 Chloroflexi bacterium UBA5177 | reverse complement strand
GGCGCGCTGAGACCAAACTGTGACCATTTCTTGCCCTGAATTCCCAGAATGCCGAAATGTTCGATGGCCACCAGATCGCGGCCGAGAAGCTGGAGCCTACCCTTGGCTTCCTCGAATTTGCGCCACGCGAAGTAGCGCTCGATTACCTCGAGAGCAGACCACAGGCGCTCCATCTCCGACTCGAACACCAGCTTGTTGCGCTCCCAGCGCTCCGTTCGCTGTTTGAGATACGAGGTGTAGTTACCCCGATACGCTTCGAGGTGCCGCGCGTCCATCTCCCAGATCGTGTCCACGACACGGTCGAGAAAATATCGATCGTGGCTCGCGATGATCACTGCACCGCGCCAGGTTCGAAGCGTGTCCTCCAGCCACTGGACCGCCTCGACGTCGAGGTGGTTGGTCGGCTCGTCCAGAATCAAGACATCCGGTGACTCGAGCAACAGCCGTGCAAGCAGGGCGCGCGTTTGCTGGCCGCCGCTCAGCTGATCGACTCGACTCTCCCATTGGCCGCGTGGAAATCCCAGGCCTTCCAGGACCTTGCTGATCCTTACGTCGTAGTCGTAGCCTCCAGCCGCTTCATACGCATGCTGAAGAGCCCCGTATTCGTGGAGGAGCTCCGCGTCCTCGTGTCCGTCGGACATCCGAGCTTCCATTTCGAGCATCTCGTTAGCCTGACGCTTCAGATCGCTGAAAACGGTCTCCATCTCACGAATGAGGGTGTGGCCTCGATGTACGAAAGCATCCGCAGCCTCCTGGCGTAGATAGCCGACACGGGTGCCTCTTGCCAGGTGAACGGAGCCTGTCGTCGCTTCTGCAGAATTGGCAAGCACCCGCAGCAATGAGGTCTTTCCAACACCGTTTGGTCCCACCAAGCCGGCTTTACCACCGGCGGGTAGCTCCACGGAGATGCCCGCGCACACATCGTGTGCGCCGTACGATATTCCTATTTTGCGAGCGCTAATGATACTCATGTTCCGTCTCTCTTTGCGCAGAACGGGCGACAGCCGGACCGCGGCAAGAGCGCCTTAACAAGCACTGAGGCCGCGGAACCCGACTGTCCCACGGCCTCTTCTTGGTTCGATAGATGATAGCTAAGTCGTCAAGTCAGTGGGCACAGCTCTCCCGTGTTGAGGCGTCTGCGCGAAGCACAGATCAGGAGCCACCTGTTCGGCTCGGTTTTCACGATCTCATGACCCTCATGCTTGACATCGCCTTCACCATACCATGCTTTGCTCGCCTCAACAACGGCGAACCCTCATTTATCCAAGGACTTACCGCCACTCCATACTGGATAGCTGGGTGCAGCTGGTGGAGGCAGATCAGTGGTGTCGACTGGCAGTCAAATCGGCAGGTCGTTCTCGAAGGTGGATGTTCCGCCGGGCTGCATGGCGCTCTGGTGGCTCGGCCAGTCCGGTTTCGCGATCCGCGCCGGGTCCACAAACCTGCTCATCGATCCGTTTCTGAGCCCACACACGGATCGGGCCACCGAGGCACCAATCGCTGCGCGAGAGTGTGCCTGGGTGGACGCGGTCGCGTGCACCCACGAACATATCGACCACTTCGATCAGCCGACTATCGAGACGATTGCAAGGATCGCGCCAAAAGCAACCATCGTAGTTCCCGCGCCAATCGTCCAGATGGCTACCGGCTTTGGCATTTCAGAAGAGCGGATTGTCGGCGCGCGGGTGGGAGAGGCGATCCGACTCCGCGATCTGACGGTCGTGCCGGTCCCGGCTCTCCACGGCATTCACATGACCGATGCCTACACGGACGGAACCGAAGAGTCCGGGGGACTCGTCCGCTTCATGGGGTACGTCGTCGAAGCGAACGGCCTTCGTGTGTATCACGCAGGCGACTCGCTCGTCTTCGATGGACTGGTGGACATCCTCAAGCCGCTGAGCATCGATGTCGCGCTTCTGCCGATAAACGGGCGCAGCTACTTCCGCGAGCAGCGAGACCTGGTGGGCAACATGGATGAGCGCGACGCCTTTGAGCTCGCTGAGCACATTGGGGCTGGGCTCCTGATCCCAATTCACTACGACGCGTTTCCTTACAACCTCGGCTACCCGGACCACCTCATGGAGATAGCTCGAGTGATGAGAGGGAAGGTGTCGATCTTGGTCCCCGACCGAACGCGTCCCTTCATCTACGGGGTCGGACATGGAACTTGATGAGCAGTATACGGAGGAGTAAGGATGCCTTTCGATCAGTATCACGAGCCGGCGAACGAGCTAACGGATGAGACACGAACCTTCGC
>DHWR01000043.1:5943-8258 GCA_002413265.1 Chloroflexi bacterium UBA5177 | reverse complement strand
CTTGTCGGCAGCTGGCCGGGACACGCCGGCGCACCGCCGACCTCGGCCTCTAGCAAGCCGATCAATCTCGTCTTGATAGTGCTGGACGGCGCTCGCCCCGCCTACATCAAGGTCAGCCACCTGCCTCATCTCCAAAGCCTTATCCACCGCGGAACGCAGTTCGATAACGCCTGGGCAGGGATCCTCGAGAGCGAAACCCCGTCGGGCCATGCGACCATAGCCACCGGATCTGAGCCGAGAGCCGACGGCATCCTTAGCTTCGGCTGGGCCAACGCGTCTCGAAACGTGGTCAATCTCTTCGATCCCGTGAGGATTCGCGGTGGCGCGATGGAGCAGCTGATCAAGGCTTCGGGTGCCCCCACCATCGCCAGCCTCGTCCATGCGCAAGCTCCTGGGGCAAGCGTGGCCGCGCTCAGCGGCTACAAATATTACGCGGCGGACGCCCTCGGTGGCCCCTATGCCGACGCCATCATGTACTACGGGGGACGGCAGGGAGGGTTTGGCCCCGTGGCGATTCCGGGGCATGTCCCGCCTCAAACCGTTCTCGACGGACCCAGCTTGACCGTGAAAACCGGAAATGGGCTTCCGGTGGGCCAGGGGGACCATCTCGCCATGCGATTGGCGGCCCGCACCTTCCGCAAGATGCACCCGCGCGCCCTGCTCATTAATCTTCCCGAGTTCGACTATCCTCTCGGACACGTATGGGGCGGCGGCCGCGACTGGAAGGACGTCACGACGCTGATGCGCGGCTTTGACAGCGATCTGGCGATGCTCGAGAGCAATTACAAGCGTGCGCACATGCTCAAGCACACCATCTTCGTCATAACCGCGGATCATGGCATGTCACCCACCTACTATCACGTTTCACGGGGAGTGATAACCGATGCGGCATCGAGAGCCGGTGTCGGCATCCTCTGGAATTCTTATCACACGGGCTCGTACGTATGGCTGCGTGATCCAAGCCGGGCCGCCGAGGTGGCGGCGAATATCGTCGGTGAAAGAAACCCATACATACAGGCCGTCTACTACCGAGTCACGCGAGGCACGGGATCCGCTTACCTTCGCGCGGGCAGTAGCCGTGCGTTTCTCAGGCCTGGCGTCGAGGCCGCCAATCAGCGGCTTCTCGCAACCTTTGCCGGCCCCAATGCCCCGGACATCGCAGTGCAGTGCACAGAAGGTGCGGCGATCGCGGGCAATGGCCAGGAAAACTGGAAGGCCGACCACGGAGGCAGCGACTGGCAGTCGCAAAACGTTCCGCTCATCATCGCCGGACCGGGCGTCCGTCGTAACTATCTCTCGCATTTTCCAGCTCGCCTGGAAGACGTGGCTCCCACCGCACTCACGTTGATGGGCATGTCGCCGACCGGCATGCAGGGCACGCCGATGGCCGACGTCTTCGTGTCCGCTCCGTCTTGGGCGGCCGCTCCCCAGGCCAAGCTGGGAAAAGCACTGTGGCCGGTCATTCAGTCGCTAAAGCGAGAAGCAAGAGCCGAGCTGGCGGCCCACCGCTAAGACGCCGCGCTAGATCACCCTCTCGACTCCACCGTATCCTGCGCGATCAGCGCGTTCACGATCGGCGTGGTGGTCTTGATCTCCTGGGAACGGTCGGCACGGCCCGCGCGGCTCGATCGAAGCAACGCCTCGGTGAGCACGTGGCCCGTCATTCCGGTCGGCCGAACGCCCATGGCCGTCAGCGTTGTCGTCGCCACATCCTCCAGCTGCGCCGGATCGTCCACCACGACGCCGCTCCGGATCATGGGTCCCGCAAAGATGAGTGGAATGTGCTGGGACTGCCAGCTCGCGCCGCCGTGGTCCGCCTTCCAATTGGTGGTTGATGGTGAAGTTGTCGCGCCCGACGTGCAGAAAGCCACCACCGAGGGCTGATGGCCGTTCATTAGCGTGCCGAGGAGGTATTGGTTGGCCGCGTCCAATCCGGCGCTGATGTTCGTTCCCGGCGCCAGCACATAGTGAGACACCGAGGTCGACGTATCCAGGTAGTACACGGACTGAATTCCTGGGTCGGCGGCATGCGTTATGTTGCCGGCGACCGCCTCCGCCTTCGTCCCGTCAGCCAGCCATATGTAGGCTCCCGCGTTGTACGAGATGGCCGGAGCCGTGGTGCCCGCGGCCGTGATCGCGTCTGTGAACAACGAGTGCGGAATGAAGCGGTGCACCACCTCCATTCCATGATCCGCTGTAATCACGAACAGCGTTTTCGATAGGATGCCCGCCTTGGCATAGGCGCGTTCTATGGATCCAAGATCCTGGTCGAAGGCAATCATTCGCTCGATGACCTGCTGACGAGCCGCAATGCC
>DHWR01000043.1:1042-5653 GCA_002413265.1 Chloroflexi bacterium UBA5177 | reverse complement strand
GCGCTGGTGCATGACCTTGAATGCGCTCAGGGCGAGGTGCGTTGCCAGATCATCTTCCGCCCCCGCTCCCAGGTGGATCGACGCCCCGACGACCCCCGGCGCAGTGAGCACTCCGGGAGGCGGCATGTGCCCCGGAATCGCGACCGGGACGTACCTACCCTGATCGTTGCCCTGGTAGTACATGATGGCGTCCGCCGCGGGGCCTCCCAGCGGATCTGCCGCGTAGTATTTGTGGCCCGAAAGCGCCACGACTCTCGCCCCCGGATATCGCCCCTTGTACAGGCTGGCAATGGTGGGCACGTGCGCCGCCTGCATGATTTTCTCCATCGTCCCGGCGCGCACCACGGTGGGCGAGAAGAGGCTCAGATCACTGTCGTTTTGCGACCAATCGAAGCCCAGTATTCCGTTTCTCGACGGAGGAGATCCGGTCGAGATCGTGGTATGCCCGGATGGCGTCTCGCTCTCCAAAATTCCATCCATCGCATTGTTGAACTGGGTGCCGGCGGCCCGCAGCGCGTCGACGTGCGGGAGGTGCGTAAGCCCGAAATAGTCGGGGCGCGCACCGTCGAGCACCATCAAAACCAGATACTTGGCCGGCTTCGGTGAGGCCGCGCCGGCGGGCGGCGGAGGATCAGGCGGTCGGCGCAGCCGGTTGGTCAGTGTCGCGGCAAAGAGCGTGGAGAGTGCGAGGTACAGAGCCAGCAGCGCGAGTACGGGGACCCGACGTTGGCGCCCCGGCTCCGATGGTCGACCGCGACGTCTGGGATCTCCGCGGCGAGTCCCGGCAGAAGCCCAGGACACCTCCCGACTCCGCGTCACGACTCAATCATTTGCGTACTGGCCCGTGAGCATCGGACCTAGCTGTCGGTTGGCGAGACCGGCGGAGCTGTGCACACGACCTTGCCGTTGGTGACGCAGCAGTGCGTTGCCGCGGCGGGGATCCGAGGCCAGGTGTGCTGTGTTTGTACATCGACCTGCGATTGTTTCTCCAACGCCGTCACCCGCAGCTTCAGGTCAGGAGCGATCGCAGCTTCTGGTCGGAGCTCCCACTTTGACGCGCCGAGCAGCGCGTCGCCGAGAATCACGCCATCGCGATGGATGGCCGGCAGCCCCAGCAGCCGCTCGATGGTCGGCGCAACATCGATGGATCGCGCCGGAAATGTCGAGCGGATTCCGCTCCGAATCCCGGAGCCCGACATGATCAGCGGTATGTGCTGCACTTTCCAGCTGGGCCCCCCATGGGTCCCTCTCCAGATTCCTGCCACGTTTTTCGGGACCACCGTGTAGTTTTCGCGGAAGAGAACCCATACGTCAGGACCATTGGGGCCTGCAGCGCTGTCGACCAGATACTTGTAGGCGTCGCCGACGTTCGGTCCCACCATCCATGAGACGGGAGATGCCCGCACGAAGCTGTAGTCGCCGCCCACCCGGGAGCGATAGAAAACCGCCTCCACGTGGGATGGGTGGAGCGCCACAACGCGAGCGGCCGCCTCTTGGGCAAGCGCCGGATCCGTGAGCCAGATGGCCCCACTCTCTCCATCTCCCCGCACGATCTTCGCCCCTGGCCCGGCTGCAGCGTTCTCGATCGGAACCCAGTTGCGGGAGGGGATGGATTCCATCATGCCGTGATCTGCCGTAATGATGAAGTCTGTTCGCCGCAAGAGCCCCATCTGTCCGTAGGTCTTCTCAATCCTGCCGATCCCTCGATCGATGTTGCGCATCAGCCCAACGAGGGACGGAGAGTTGGGCCCATCCCAATGCCCCCAGGTGTCCATTTCGGGGAGGTTGATCATGAGCAGTTTGGGACGAACATGCCGCGCCACATATGACGCGTAGTTGAACGCCCAGGTGTCCTCTCCGCCACGCGGCAGGGGTTGCGGGACCGTCAAAGCCAGCCTCTCCGTCGCCGTGAGAGGGGGCGGACCGTGTAGAAAGCGCGGAACGAACTGCTTCTTCGTGAATTGGCCGTACAGCACATAGTCCGCCGTTCCGCCTCCCAGTCCCACTGCCGCGTAATCTTTGTGCCCGCTCACCGCTACCGAGATCGCACCCGGCATGAATTCGTGGAGGCGAGTGGCAATGCTGGGAACCGGAAGGGACCTGAGCACGGGGTCGATAGCGTGATTCGCGAGCAGCGTCCGGAAGTCCACCGATCTGCGGGTCACCGGATCCACCCACCCGAAACCCATAAACCCGTTTTCGCGGGGCAGCGTGCCGGTTCCGAGAGTCACGTGGACATCTGGTGTACTGCTGTTCAGCTGCCCAACCCAGGCGTTCGTGTAAACCACGCCGTTGTGCATGAGCGCGTGGATGTGCGGTAGGTGTGGGAGATCGAAGTAGTTGGTTCTGCCTGCGTCCACCACGATCATGACCACGTAATGGCGGGGCGGAGCCGGCTCTTGAATTGGCCCGGTTCCTACAGTAGCCGTGACCGTCGGGCTCTGCGATGGCGTGGCGACGAGCGTAGACGTCGCCGTCGGCCGCGGGCTCGCGGTTGCGGTCCCTGTCGCGATTCGCGTGGCTGTACTCGCAGCGGTAGCAGTCACGCTTCTTCCCGGGGTGGGCGTCGGCCGAGCGGTTCCTGTCGCGGTTGGAGGCGGACTAGCCGTCTCGGACGTCGACGACGCACTCACCGTCGCCGTTGAGCCCGCCGCGAATCCGTGAAACGGCCTGCCGGGCGCGAGAGCTGCCAGGACAACGATAAAGACCGGAAGCAACCGGCCGGCGCGGGCTCGCAGTGGAGAACCTCCAGGGCAGCGCACGCGGTGAACCGCGCACTTCAGCACTGCATATCTTACTGCATGGGCCTCAGTGCCCTGTCGCGCTTTCTTGCAACTCCATTAACCGCTCTTTCACACGGAGATGCGAAGAGAGGCCGGCGACTGCCGGCCTCTCCTGAATGCTCGCTCGCGAAATGCCTACGGAGTCGACTTCAGGTACGAGGGGATGTTCTTGTCGGTATACGCGGTCAGCAGAGACCAGTTGCTGCCCGCCCACTTCCACACCGTGAGCAGCCGCTTGGTGAGGTCGCCGTTCTTGTCGAACGAGATCACGTTGCTGGTTCCTGGCCAGTGCACCGTTCGAATGTATTTGAGGATCGAGGAGCGTCGCTTGAGCAGCGAGCCCTTCTGTAACGTGCCGGCCTTTGCCGACTTGTAGATCGCGTTCAGGGCGATGTTAGAGGCGTCGTAGGCCAGTCCATCGTAAGGCCCAGCCACGAAGCCCGGGAACTGCTTCTTCTCGAGCCGCGCGAACGTACCGGCCACCGAGGTCTTCTTGTTCGGGTCTCCAACCGTCGTCGAGTACGTCTTGTACAGGTTGGCATTGCCGCCGGAGAACGTACCGAATGAGACATCGTTGATGGCATCGCCACCGAAGAAGTAGCCCTTGAATCCAGCTCGGCGAGCGGCCTTCAGCATCGGGCCGGCATACGGCTCGTCGCAGCCACAGTAGATCGCGTCAGGGCTTTTTGCTACGGCTTGTCGCGCAACCGCGGCGGCCGATGTGGCGGTCGCAGCCGTGCTGCTGGTATCGAGATGGCCCGTACCGGACTCGCTCAAACCCAGCTTGCTGGTTGCAAATGAGCCCATGTGATTGGCCAGGCCTGCCCCGTAGGTCTGCTGGTCGTCGACCAGGTAGAAGGACTTGATCCCCACCTTCTTCATGTAAAGGGCGCCGACGGGGCCCTGCAAGGCATCCGTGTTGACCACGCGGTAGTAGGTTGGGTACTTCAACGTATGGCTCTGAAAGAGAGGCTCGTACGTACTGCGATCCTTGGTCAGAGGGCTGGTCAGGACCGGGTTGGTGTTGGACGGGCTGATCATTCCCATACCTGCCCTGTCGATGATCGGCTCCGAGACCTGCGCCATGCTCGAGTTCAGCGTGCCGATGTAGGCATAGCTTGAGCTGTCGCTCAGGCACTGCCGGGCGTTCGACGCCTCCTTGGCCGGATCCACGGCGCTGCCGTCCGCCTTGCCGTCGGGCAGCTCGAGTGGCTTGCCCAGGATGAGGTGGAGTTTCTTGAACTTGCCGCGCCACTGCGACGTGGCGATTTCGACGCCATTCCAGAGGCCGCGAGTGAGGTGCTGGTCTGCACCGATGTTGTACGGCGCCGACGTGCACAGCCGTACGCTCATCGACGCTTGCTGATGCGCCGCCAGCGTGGCGCCGCGCCCAAGCGAAAGCGATGCGACAAACGCGAGCGCCGTGCTGAGATAAACGAGTTTCTTCATGCCATCTCCTCCCTAAGAAATGAATTGGTCACAAGAACGCGAACCGCATAACTTACTGTTTGCCTGCAGTCTCTCCTCCTGCTTTCCGTGAGGCACGGCCTGACGACGGTCCTTCGTGTGATGCTACGTGAATATCGGTGGCCAGTCAAAGAAACGAATGAGACGGGACTTCCGTAACGAACGCCTGGATGCGCCGGTTCTTGGAACACCGACATCATTCACTGCGGTCGACATACAACTGCTCATTCCCCTCGTCCAGAATTTCTGAGGTGGCCGGCGCCAGCTCCCGCGCCCGCGTGGTCGAAGGCCAGAGCCCTTGAGGCCTTAAAAGCATGGTGAAAAGCAGAATCAGACCGAATAGGAGCGGAGTCGCCGTCCC
>DHWR01000043.1:450-788 GCA_002413265.1 Chloroflexi bacterium UBA5177 | reverse complement strand
CTCCGCGCTGATGTCCTGCAGCCACAGGATATTGAGATACGACATGATGATGGCGCCGAGAATAACGCCGGGAACGCTGCCCATCCCTCCGAGAATCACCATCACCAGAATCGTGATTGACACGTTGAAGCTGAATGACGTGTAGAAAACACTTCCGAGCCGTGATGCCTCCAGAACCCCCGCGAAACCCGAAAATGCGGCGCCCAAACCAAATGCCATCAAACGCGTGCGCATGATGTTTATCCCCATGTGGGCCGCCGCTACTTCATCCTCCCGAATTGCCGCCCAGGCCCGCCCAAGCCTCGATTCTCGCAGGCTCAGGATGACGATTATGCTGA
>DHWR01000043.1:0-137 GCA_002413265.1 Chloroflexi bacterium UBA5177 | reverse complement strand
GTGATGTCTGGCCACCCCAGGGTATTGCCAGGCCCCATATTTTGCATGACCTTTGGCACGATCTCACCGAACCCAAGGGTCACGATCGCCAGATAGTCGCCGCGCAAGCGGAGCGTAGGTGCCCCAAAAAGAACTCC
>DHWR01000013.1 GCA_002413265.1 Chloroflexi bacterium UBA5177 | reverse complement strand
GTGCAGGAGTCGGAGCTCTCGGAGGAGCAGCGGAGGTCCAGAGAGGTGAATCTGGGGGCATACGTCTTCGACGCCGCCTTCCTCCGCGAAACGCTCCCACGACTCGCGCCGCATTCGCCGAAAGGCGAGTACTTTTTGACCGACGTCATCGGCGTAGCCGCGAATCGCGCCGAAAGCGGCGAAGGACTACCGGTAGAGACCATCCAAATCGAGGGCGGGACGGATATTATGGGCATCAACGATCTGGCACAGCTCGAAGAGGCGGGACGACGTATATATCGCGAGACCAATCGCCGTCACATGCTGTCTGGCGTTACGATAGTCGACAGTGCAAGCACGTTCATCGACGACGAGGTGGAGATTGGCGCCGATACGGTGATCCAGCCTTTCACGATCCTTCAAGGCTCGACAAGCATTGGACGCCGCTGCCGCATTGGACCGAACGTGCAAGTGCACGACTCGACCATTGGGGACGGTTCGCGCATTCTGGCCTCGACGCTGGAAGGCTCGACGGTGGGCGCAGGCGTAACAGTTGGTCCTTACTCACATCTCCGTGCAGGAGCTCGAGTGGAGGATGGAGCCGAAATCGGCAACTACGCCGAGATCAAGAATTCATCCATTGGACGCGCCACGAGAATGCACCATGTGGGATATATCGGCGACGCTGAGGTGGGCGCAGATGTGAATATCGGAGCGGGCACCATAACCGGCAATTTCGACGGCCACAGGAAACATCGGACCGTTATAGAGGACAATGCGTTCATCGGCATCGATACCATGCTCCGAGCCCCCGTCCGAGTCGGTGAGGGCGCCTCAACCGGCGCCGGTAGCGTCGTGCTCCACGACGTGCCTCCGGGGGCAGTCGTCGCTGGGGTGCCTGCTAGAGCCATTCGCAAGCGCCGCGCGGAGGAGAAGGCCGACGCGAGCGAAGAGAGGACGTAGATGGCCGAGCTGAAGATCTTCTCCGGCAGTGCCAACCGACCTCTGGCCGAGGGCATCTGTGACTATCTCGGAGTCTCTATCGGCGGAGCCCTCGTGGGGAAGTTCAAGAACGGGGAGACCAGGATCAAGATCGACGAGCACGTGCGTGGCGCGGATGTGTTTGTGATTCAGTCTACTTCGGAGCCTTCGGACCATCACATCATGGAGCTCCTGATCATGATCGACGCACTGAAGCGCGCGTCGGCGGATCGCATCACGGCCGTCATGCCGTACTACGCCTACGCCAAGCAGGAGAAGAAGACTTCAGGGCGTGAGCCGATCACGGCCAAGCTGATCGCCAATTTGGTGGTGACGGCGGGAGCCGATCGGGTCCTCGCGGTCGACCTTCACGCTCCCGCAATCCAGGGCTTCTTCGACATTCCGGTAGACCATCTCAGTGCCATTCCGATGCTCGCCGACAGGTTGCGCGAAGAAGAGGACGGCAATGTGGTGGTGGTTTCGCCGGACAGCGGCGGCGTGACGCGGGCCAATGAATTTCGCGAACACATCGGGGCGGGCCTGGCCATCATCGCCAAGCACCGTCCCGAACCGGACGTGGTGGAGATGCTGGAGATGGTGGGCGACGTCGAAGGAAGAACTGCCGTGATCGTCGACGACCTCATCTCCACCGGCGGGACGCTGGCGGAGGCGGCTGAGGTACTGGTAGCGCGCGGTGCTCGTCGGGTCCTCGCCTACGCCGTGCACCCGGTTCTGGCGCACGATGCCGTCGCCATCATCCGGAACAGCTGCCTAGAACGGGTGGTCGTGACCAACACCATCCAGATCCCCCGAGAGATGCGGGACGACCGCATCCAGATCGAGCGAGTCGATTGGTTGATAGGCGAAGCGATCCGGCGGATACACGAGGGCAGCTCGATCAGTGCGCTTTTCCAAGCGGCCCGGGTCCGCCAGGAGATGCTGATCTAATTTGAACACGCAATGGGTCGAGGGGTTCATCCTCTTCCTGTCACTGATCCTGGCCGCGATGTCCGCTGCCGCGGAAACGGCGTTGACCGCGCTCAGTCCGGCAGTGCTTCACACCATGCAGGAGCAGGGCGGCGTCGGGAAGATCATCGCTGCGCTACGGCGCGATCCCAACCGATTTCTGACGACGATCCTCATCGTGTCCTCAACGTCTCTGATCGTCTCGTCAAGCATGGCCACGCTGCTGCTGGCCGGCGCTCTGCCGAAACCGTGGGACGAGCTTTCGGCCACCGTCGGGCTCTCGATAATCGTCTTGATTTTCTGCGAGCTGACGCCGAAGAACCTGGCAGTACGCGAGCCGCGTCAGGTCTCCCGTCTCGTGGCCAGACCCGTAAGGATTTTCTCGGTCGCACTGACTCCCATCCTCATCGTGATGGCCACCGTCGTCGGTGGCCTCATGCGCATCTTCGGGCAGCGGGGCGGAAGCCACACCGTACCCATCATTACCGAGGACGACGTACGCTCAACCATCACACTCGCCGAGCAGAGCGAGGGGGGGATCTCTGAGGAGGACGCCGAGCGCATCGAAGGGATCCTCGACCTTGACAAGGTAGCGGTAGGGCAGGTCATGCGGCCACGCGTTGACATAAAAGCTGTGCCCGTCTCGATGCCGTTGATGGATGCCCTGGACGTCGTGCTCCGAGAGGGACATTCTCGAATCCCCGTCTACGAGGACAGCATTGACCGGATCGTCGGGATCCTATACGACAAAGATCTGCTGAAATACTTGCGCGACGATCAGACGAACGTCAGCCTTCGCCAGATCGCACGGCCGGCCATCTTCGTGCCGGAGTCAAAGCATGCCGACGCACTGCTTCGCGAGTTTCAGCGACAAAAAGTGCACCTGGCGATCGTCTTTGACGAATACGGCGGCACGGCGGGCCTGGTCACGATCGAAGACATTCTCGAGGAGATCGTCGGGGAAATCCAAGACGAGTACGACGAGGAGCCGGAGCCCGTCGAGGCCTTGGGCGAGGATGAGTGGATCGTCGATGCCGGACTTCGCACCGAGGAAGTCGAGGAAGAGCTGGGCATCGAGCTAAAGGCAGATGACGACGTGGAGACCCTCGGAGGCTACGTGGCGAGCTTGCTCGGAGAAGTGCCCGAGGTCGGCGACTGCGTCTACTCTGGACGCGTCAAGCTGGAGGTCGTGGATGTGAACGGGAACCGCGTGATGCGCGTTCACGTAAGAGTTGTGGACGGTGCTGAGCAAGAGGAGGAGCTGGAACCGGCCGAGGAGTAGGTAGCCGCCAGGCCCACGCCCACGACGTGTATCAACTACACTTGTTCATATGCCTTCGCGACATCATGGGAGAAGGACGATCTCTCGGTTTTCCTTCTCCCTTATTGCAGCGCTTTTCTTTGTCCTCTCTTCATCCCTGGCTGTAGGTCTGGCGGGCGCGCTTCATCAACGATCGGTAGCCCCGCCGGCTGGTCCCATGCCGAAGTACCTCGTGCTGATCGTGCTGGATGGAGCAGAGCCGGAGTACTTCCACATGGGTGTGACGCCTCATCTGGAAGCTCTTCGGCTGGCGGGTATCGAGTACGACCAGTCGTTTGCCGGCATCCTGGAGTCCGAGACGCCGGCCGGACACGCCACCCTGAGTACGGGCTCGACCCCGGCACACGACGGAATGCTGGGCTTCAACTGGGTAAACGGAGATAACTCCACCATCCATACTTTCGATCCGAACGTGGTGCGCGCGGGCACTGTGGAGCGCATCATGCAGCAAGCGGGAGCTCCGACCATTGCCTCGGCCTTCAAGCAGAAATACCCGAAAGCGAAAGTGGTAGCACTAAGTGGCCACAAGTATTACGCGGCCGATCCGCTCGGGGGTCCCAATGCGGACTACATCATGTACTACGCACCGGACGCACACAATCACTACGTTCCGACAGCCATCCCCGGTCATGTTCCGCCTGCCAGCGTGCTCAATGCTCCTGGCTTGTCGACTGCGACCACCACGTTGCCTCCAGGTGGGGAAGATCATCTGGCGATGAAGCTCGCCGTGCATACCTTCCAGACGATTCACCAGCAGATAACGCTCATCAACGTCCCCGAGTTCGATTGGCCGCTGGGCCACGTGTACGGCGGCGATCCGGTTAAGGCGAGCTATCTGATGCAGAGCTTCGATAAGGATCTGGGGATGCTCGAAAGAGCGTATGCAAAAGCCGGTGTGCTGGACAAAACCCTATTCGTGATCACAGCCGACCACGGTATGGCTCCGCTCAAGTACCAGATACCGGACCAGGTGCTGGACGGGGCCGTGACCAAGGCTGGAGCCACGTCGGCGGAAACGACCTACTCTACCGGCGGCTACATCTGGCTGCAAAACCCCGCCGCGGCCCAGACCGTCGCCAACAACGTCGTGGCTCAGCACAACGCACACATCGAATCGGTCTACTACAAGGTCACCACCAAGAGGGGGGATCGCTTCGTGCGGGCAGGCGGATTGGACATTCCGCCGCTGGTGGAGAGCGCCAACCAATATCTTTTGAGCAGCTTCGCAGGCGGCAACTCGCCTGACGTGGTCGCGATGTGCATGGAGGATTCGGCCTTTGTAGCTCAGGGGGCGGCGAGCTGGAAAGGCAATCATGGAGGCGCGACCTGGAATTCGCAGCACATGCCCCTGCTCATATCCGGGCCTGGAGTGGTTCGAGGCGTGACCTCGGCAAGTCCCGCACGGTTGGAGGACATCGCCCCGACGGTGCTCACGTTAATGGGCGCGAGCCCGAGGCGAATGGACGGATCGGTGCTGGCTGATGCGCTGGCCCACCCCACCGGCGAGCAGACTCAGACTCAAGCGACGCTCAACTTGCAGCTCAACCCGGTGGTTCAGGCGTTGTCGGCTCAATCGCAGGGTGAGCTCTCGGCCGAGGCGGCGAGCGAGTAGCGAGCCGGACCGATTCTGGTGCGACCGGCTCCTCGTCCTCGAGAACATGTTCGCTGCCCCGTTAGGTACCTGGCGGCTAATCTCCGGTGAGCATCGAAGCCAGGGTATCGGGGGCGATGTTGCGCCCGGTAAGGACGACGGCCACCCGCTTTCCAGCGATCTCTGAAACCTTGCCGCTGAGCAAGGCCGCGATGCCGACTGCCGCGCTTGCCTCTATAGCCACGTGGAGCTCGGCAAACGTCAGACGGATGGCCTGGACCATCTCCTCTTCCGAAATGAGCACCACGTCGTCGATCACCTCCCGAGCTATGTCGAAGGTGATCGAGCCAGGTTCGATGTTCGCCTGCAGGCCGTCGGCAAGTGAGTGGATGAATGCTATGGACACGAGCTCCCCGGCGCGCAGCGCTTCGGCCATAGCCGGTGAGTTGGCGGCCTGGACCGCAACGATTCGTGTTGAGGGCCGGTGATGCTTGATGGCGGAGCCTACGCCGCTGATCAGCCCGCCTCCCCCAACGGGGATCAGGACCACGTCCGGAGGTTCCGGTGCCTCGAGCATCTCCAGGCCAATGGTTCCCTGCCCGGCGATCACGTGTGGGTGGTTGTAGGGAGAGATGTAGTAGGCGCCCGAGGCGGACGCGACTTCGAGCGCCGTTCTTTCGGCGTCGTCGTAAGTCGGGCCCCCGACTCGCACTTCAATGGGGAAGCGTTTGAGAGCCTGCAGCTTGGCGGAGCTCGCATATTCCGGCACCACCACGGTGGCTCGGATGCCCGCGCGCGAGGCCGCGTAGGCGAGGCCAAGACCGTGATTTCCAGCTGATGCGGTGATGACGCCGGCCCGTTTTTGGGCGGAGTCGAGGCTGCGCACCGCCGCCGAAGCGCCACGAACCTTGAAGCTGCCGGTCGGCTGATAGCACTCGAGCTTGAGAAAGGTCTCGGCGCCGCAAGCTTCCGACAGCCAGTTGGAGCGTTCAAGCGGCGTTTGATATATCTCCCCCGCGATGAGCCGTCGAGCCATCGCGATCTTGTCGGCAACGGACGCGATCAAGTCTTTTCTGATGCGATTGTCTCCTGTAATGGCTGACGCCGCGGGAGGACGTTATTGCAGCAGGCGCCGGAGGGCGGACAGGGCAAGAATACGGTACTCTCGACCTACTGCGATTAGGAGGTTGGCATGGCTCCGATTGAACAGTACGACGCAATTATCATCGGTTCGGGACAATCGGGCGGGCCGCTGTCGACCGCATTTGTCGCCTCGGGCAAACGCACGGCTCTGGTTGAATGCATCCATATCGGCGGCACCTGCATCAATGAAGGCTGCACGCCTACCAAAACCATGGTGGCGAGCGCTCGCGTGGCCTACCTTGCTCGCAGATCGGCCGACTATGGCGTGCATACGGGGCCGGTGAGCGTCAATATTCAAGAAGTCCTGGCGCGGAAGCAAAAAGTCGTCGACAGCTTTCGTGAGGGCAGCACGAGAGCGATCGAAGCCGGCGGTGTGGACATCGTGCGCGGCGAAGCACGATTTCTCGACCCGCATACCGTGCGCATCGATCATTCCGGCGGGGGGACTCGTGAGCTCGGGGCACCGCTCATCGTCATCAATACCGGATGCCGGCCGCCCACCCTTCCCATCGATGGAATCGACGCCGTACCGGCACTCAATTCGACAACCATCATGGAAGTCGAGGAGCTTCCTGAGCACCTCGTGATTCTTGGGGGCGGCTACGTGGGCCTGGAGTTCGGGCAGATGTTTCGCCGCTTCGGCTGCGAGGTAACGATAGTCGAACAGGGCCCGCGCCTGGCTGCGCGAGAGGATCCGGAAATCTGCGAGGCACTTAGTAAAATCCTCAGCGAGGACGGCATCGAGGTCTTGCTGAATTCCAAGGTGCAGTGGGTAGGTGGCAGGGCAGGGGAGATCGACGTAGAGGTGGCGCTGCAGAACGGCGCCAAGACGGTCCATTGCTCCCATCTCCTGGTAGCGGCAGGACGAACCCCGAACACCGATGCGCTCCATCCGAACGATGCCGGCGTGGAGACCGACTCACGAGGCTTTGTGAAGGCGAACGAGCGGCTTGAAACGTCAGTCCCCAACATCTATGCGATGGGAGACGTGGTAGCCTGTCAGCCCCAATTCACACACATCTCGTATGACGACTTCCGCATCCTGCGAGACAATCTGCTGCGAGGAGGCGATCGGACAACTCGCGGCAGGCTCGTACCGTACACAGTGTTCACCGATCCTCAGCTCGGCAGAGTTGGCATGACCGAGCAAGAGGCGCGCAAGAGTGGGACGAACGTTAAAGTGGCGTCGATGCCAATGAGCCACGTGGCGAGAGCGCTCGAGGTTGATGAGCCACGAGGAGTCGTGCGGGCCGTGGTGGATGCAGACAGCGGACAGATTTTGGGGGCAAGTGTTCTCGGCCTGGAAGGCGGCGAGGTGATGGCGATGTTCGAAGTCGCCATGATGGGCAAGCTACCTTACTCCGTGCTGAGAGAGGGCATCTTTGCGCATCCCACTCTTGCCGAGCTCATGAACAATTTGTTTTCCGGGATGTAGTAAGCAATCGCCCTCTCTCG
>DHWR01000208.1 GCA_002413265.1 Chloroflexi bacterium UBA5177 | reverse complement strand
GGGTTCTCGGCACCCACAGGCGCTGAGATCCGGAATCGAACTCGACGGAGTTTCTGAACCCCACACCCAGGACAAAGCTATCACTTAAGCGTGGGCATTCTTTACCCCACAGCATGGGCGCGAGAGAGTCCGGTAGCGGCCACCCCTGGAGTTGGGTGGCGTAACCGCCGGCGCCTAACTGCTGGCGCCGGCGGCGGTGGCGCCTCGAAAGTTCCTACGCGAAGAACTCGTCCAGTCCCGCTTGGTTTTCCTCGAAGGCCCAGAACTCCTTGGTGCGGCCTTCGCTGTCGGCATGGGTGATGTGGACAGATCGGCCGTCCCACTTCTTGCCCTTCCTCTCGCCCATCGACCTCACCAGCACGGCGCCGTGCTCGTCGTTCGCGAGGATGTCGTGGACCTCGAGCCGAAACGTGCCGCCCGACTCCTCTTTGAGCTTGCCGAAGAAGCCGAAGACGGCGTCTCTCCCCTTGTACTCACCTGACAGGGGACTCTTCCCGCCGATGTGCCAGACGGTGTCTTCCGTGATCAGCTCGCTTAGAGTCGCCATGTCACCTTTGCCGAAGGCTTCATAGGCGCGCCGTGCCCTTTCGACGTTGACGTGTTGCCCTGTTGTGGCCATTCCCTGTCCTCCATTGCAAGTACGGGTGGCTTGGCCTCGTCCACCTCCCGCGGCGAGCCCGGCCGGTTCTTCATCTTGCTCCTGTACGGAGCCATCTGCAATACGTAGACTTGCCCAGCGGCACCCCCTCCCCCAGCGTGTTGAGTCTGAATTCAGGTTGTGGTCGAGGCTGAAGGATGCGTCGCTTCAGTGCGTCCTACAAGCAGCGGATCCTGCGCGAGTACGAAGGCTTGGGCAAGGCGGACAAGGGTGCCGTGCTTCGGCGCGAGGGCCTCTACTCGTCCCTGATCAGCGAGTGGCGTAAGCAGCGCGATCAGGGCGCCTTGGCCGGCCTGGCCCAGAAGCGAGGGCGGCCTGAGATGGATCCGCGCGATCGCGAGGTGGCCCGGCTGCGTAAGGAACTCGCCCAGGCGGAACGGGAGCTTGACACGGCCAGGAAGGTGATCGAAATCCAGTCAAAACTGTCCGCACTCTTGGAGGGGCTCGCAGCCGAGAGCGCGGAGGGCGGGAGCGAGTCGCCGCGATGATCGAGGCTGCCGTGGTCGAGCTGACTGCCGTGTCGGGCCCCACCGATGCCTGCCGCGCGGTCGGCCGCCCACGGGCGACCCACTACCGGCGGCGGCGGCCATCGGCGCCCCGGCCAGCTCGAGAGCGGCGACCGCAGCCGCGGGCGCTGGAGCCCGCCGAGCGGACCCAGGTGCTCGAGGTTCTTCACTCCGAGCCCTTCATCGACGCCGCCCCGCCGACGGTCTTCGCCACTCTCCTCGACCAGGGCGTCTACCTGGCCTCGGTCTCGACCATGTACCGCCTCCTGCACTCAGTCGACGAGGTCCGGGAGCGGCGTCGCGTCGCCCGCCACCCGGCCTACGTCAAACCGGAACTCATCGCCTGGCGTCCGAACCTGATTTGGAGCTGGGACATCACCAAGCTGCTGGGGCCCCAGAAGTGGACCTACTACTACCTCTATGTGATCCTCGACATCTTCAGCCGCTACGTGGTCGGCTGGATGCTGGCCGGCGAGGAGTCGGCGGCCCTGGCCGAGCGCCTACTGGTGGAAACCATCACCAAGCAAGGCGTCGATCGCGACCAGCTGACCATTCACGCCGACCGCGGATCGTCGATGGCCTCCAAGCCGGTGGCAATGCTGCTGGCCGACTTGGGGGTGACCAAGAGCCACAGCCGGCCGCATTGCCCGAACGACAACCCCTTCTCGGAATCGCAGTTCAAGACCATGAAGTACCGGCCCGAGTTTCCCGATCGCTTCGGCGGGCCCGAGGACGCCCGCGCCTTCTGCACCCGCTTCTTCCCCTGGTACAACGACGACCACCGGCACTCCGGGATCGCCTACCACACCCCCGCCGACGTCCACTACGGCCGCGCCATCGCGCTCCGCGAGCAGCGGGCCGAGGTTCTGACCGCGGCCTTTGCCATCCACCCCGAACGCTTCGTTCGCAAGCCCCCGGAGCCGCCTCGACTGCCGGTGGCCGCGTGGATTAACAAACCGCTGGAGGAGGTGACGACGACTCAGTAATTTCCAGCGCGGTGTGTCTCAAAGGGGTTGACAAATTCCGCTCGGGATCCTTCCCAAGTACGAGTCGCGCCTGCTCGCGGGCTTGCCGGGCTTTGGTCGTGTGGCCGCCGGTCACGAGCTCAGGTTCAGCTTCTCTTCGAGCCGTGTGAAGCACGTCCGCACATGGGTCAGATCGTCTGGCTTCAAGGCGCGAGCATGAGCATCGGCCCGGCAGCGATTTATATGATCCATCCAGCCGACGACCGGTGCCTTCTCTTCATGAAAGAAGGCTTCAAATGCGTCCCAATTGTGATCGATTACAGATCGCAGCTCGTCAAAATACAGTTCGTCCCAGACCTTCTCGTAAGCCAAGCCAGCCAATTGCTCGCGTCGCTTGTCCGTTAAAGACGCGTACAGGCGCGCAGGCCCCTTGGGTCCATGCTTGAACGCAAGACCGTCGGCCAGCTTCCTGCGCAGCGCAATCTCTATGGCGTTGCGGCGCCGTGAAAGTTCTGCGCGAACGCCCTCCTCATCGCTCGTGATGGCAGGCTCGGTCTTAGAAGGGGCCGGTACCTTGGCCAGGAAATCGTGAACCAGAGCGATCCTGATGGACGGGTTGCCCCGGGCGTCGAGGACGATGCCGTATCCCTCCACATGCTCTGTGAATGAAGCACTCTTCTGCGCAGCCTGGGCAAAGGCTTCGGCCTCGCCATGGGCCAGGCCTACGAGTTGCTCATATTCGTTGGCATCCCAGATGGCGAGCACGCTCATTATCTGGCTGGCGTTCTTCTCGAGAACGACTCGCAACCCATCTCGCTCCTGCTCAAACTGCTCCGCGGTGAGAGTAGCCGGTCGAGTCTTCAGGCGACTTGCGAGGCGACTGCAGGCCTGCCTCGTCAGGTAAGGATGACCGCCGTACTCATCACTAAGGAGCGCATAGAGCGGCTCCGCGACTCGTAGTCCCATGAACCTGCTAAGCCGCTTAACCATCTCACCGACCTCCGTTGCGCTAAACGGCTCAAGGTAGTGAGTTCGGACGGTACTAAAGAGCGGGTTATCGACATTTCCGATCCGCGGGATTTCGAGTGCTCGCGGGTTGACGCCCGACACAATGAAGCTAAAACCTCCCCGCGAGTTCTGATGGAGAGACCTCAGCGTCTGCCAGAAGGGGAGAAAGTCCTGTTCCCAATGGGACGCGGCGCTGACACCGAGGGTGATATTTTCGATTTCGTCCAGCGCTAACGTCAGGCGACCCTTCGGCGCAAGTCTCCGCAGTTCATTGATATCGCTCTGAAAGTGGTACGCAGCCTCGGCCTCCGAGTAAGAGTGGGAGAGAGCTCGGATCCGCGCTCGATTCAGCCGCTCCTTAGGCTCATTCGCGGCAATGGCTCGGACCAGATGCTCAAGCAGGCGATGCCATCGCGAGCGGTAATACGACGGGTTGCTGACATCGACATATGCGACGGAACCTAGTTGGCCCTCGGCGACTCGCCTTGCCAGCGCGTAGAGAACCGACGTTTTGCCCATGCGGCGAAGTCCAAACAGTCCCGCCGGCTGACCTGATCGGAATTCGTCTACCAGAGTGTTGATGAGGTTCTGGCGCCCAAAGAACATCGTGTCCCTCGTCAGTGCCGAGTCCAGCCCAAAGACGTCTCGGCGCATGAACTGCCCGACTAGTGGACCGTAACAGCG
>DHWR01000268.1 GCA_002413265.1 Chloroflexi bacterium UBA5177 | reverse complement strand
GAACCTGGTCAGATCGCTCTCGCAGGCGAGTCCGCAGGCGGCGGGCTGGCGGTGGCAACACTGCTCGCCTTGCGAGCGGCCGGCACGCCATTGCCGTGCTGTGCGTTCCTGATGTCGCCCTATGCAGACCTGACGCTGACGGGCGAGACGCTCGCCGAGAAGCAGGCGGTCGACCCGGTCCTCACCCCCGAGGGCCTTCGCCTTCGGGTTCAGGACTACGTCGCCGGAGCGGATGCCTCCGACCCGCTTATCAGCCCGGTCTTCGGCGATCTCAGCGGGCTGCCTCCGCTTCTGATCCAGGTGGGTTCGCACGAGATCCTGTTAAGCGACGCTGTTCGGCTCGCGGGACGGGCGGCCGTAGCCGATGTGCCGGTCACGCTCGAGGTCACGCCCGGCGTTCCGCACGTGTTCCAAGGTTTTGCAGCCCTCCTCGATGAGGCGAGGGCGGCGCTCGACCGAGCATCGGCGTTTTTGAGGACGCAGTTCGCGCTCACCCAGTCAGTCCGAACGGCCTGAGCGGCGAGCCAGATTCGGTACGGCAGCCGCCATCGCGAACGCCGTCTACCGCGCGACCGGCACCGGGGCATTGCCCAGATCTCGCCGCTTCCCAAGCCCGAACAAAGGAGCCACCAATGACGAGCGAACCGATTCGCGACCCTCTCACCGATCACCTCCTCACCCCGCAGAACAGCGCTCTGGTCGTCATCGACTACCAGCCAAACCAGATCCAGGTTGTCACGTCCATGGACCGGGATCTCCTCATCCGCAACATCGTCTCGGTCGCGCGGACGGCCAGGACCTACGGCCTGCCGATCGTGCTCTCGACGGTCGGTGTCGCCAATGGATCGAAGCCCACCATCCCCGAGCTCAGGGAGGTCCTCGCCGATAGCAGCGAGATCGATCGGACGTCGATCAACGCCTGGGAGGACGTCGAGTTCCGCCGGGCGGTCGAAGCCACCGGCCGCAAGAAGCTGATCATGACCGCGCTGTGGACCGAAGTCTGCCTCGCCTTCCCGTCGCTCGATGCGCTCCGAGCGGGCTACGCGATCTATCCGGTCGTTGACGCCGTGGCTGGGACGTCCCCCGAGGCGCACCGGGCCGGTCTGGAGCGCGTCGTGCAAGCCGGCGGGCAGCCGATCAGCTGGGTGTCCCTGGCGTGCGAGTTGCAGCGGGACTGGGCCCGGCAAGACACCGTGCCCGAAATCGTCGACATCGTTCTCACCTCGCGCCTTCTCAAGGCCGCATAGGCCTGCTGCTGAGGGAGCGGGTACCTCGAGTACGGCATGGAAGCGAGCGTCATGGACGACGATCTTCTTCCCCTGCCCGCCGGGACTGTGGCGCCCGACTTCAGACTGCGCCAAACGCCGTGGTTGACGCTCTCGCTCCACCGTCTCGCCGGGCACCCCATCATCCTGATGTTCTTCCCCACCGCCTTCGAACCGGTGTCGCGGGAGCAGCTCACCCTCTACCAGGAGTACCTTCCCCAGTTCGAGAAGCTGCATGCGCAGATGCTGGGGATATCGGCCGATTGTGCGTGGTGTCATGAGGCGTTTAGTCGGAAGGCGGGAATCACGTTTCCTCTCCTCGCCGACACACCACCTCGAGGCCGGGTGTCTCAGCTGTACGGCGTCTACCGGCAGTCCGAAGACGCCACCGGGCGGGCGCTCTTCGTCATCGACTCCTCCGGCATCATCTGCTTTAGCAAGGTCTATCCAGAGCTACTCAATCCCGGGGTCGGCGATCTGTTAACGGTGTTGGAGTCACTCCATGCGCACAACAGCTGACGTTCACTCCGGCCACGAAAGCTGAGCTTTCAATGGAACATCGCCGCATCATCAAACAAGGCGAAGTGGTCGTCGCCACCGAGGAAGACGGCTCGATCGAACCCACCGACACCGTCACCCAGGGACTATTCGTGGGAGACACCCGATTCCTCAGCCGCTTTCGGCTCTCTCTCGACGGCATCGCGCCCAGCTTGATGGGCTCCGGCGAGGAGAAACCTCACCAGGCCGGCTACCTGTTCACCAATCCGGCGCTGCCTCGTGTGCCTGCACGGTCATTTGGCCTCGTGCAGCGCACGGCCATCGAGGACGAGATCGTGACGATCACTCTGGCCGTCCGCAACATGACGATCCACCCGGTTGACTTTGTGCTCTCGATCGACAACGGCTCGGTCTGGCCCTTCGAGAACGCCCTCATCGGGGCCGGGCTCAGACGATACGGCTACACCCAGGAGGCCGACAGCATCTTTGCCGCCCTGGAGGACGCCTCCGGCTACTTTGAATACCGGCGCTGGCCGGACGTCTACTCCGGGGTACCCAGGGACCTGGTCACCGTGCTGGGCCGACAGCCGGACGCCTCACGCCCACAGGCCTGGTCAGCGGCATCGATCTTCCTGTGGATCCGGCGTCGTACATCCTTTTTTACATCCATTTCTCTCCGTTCGCGATGACCCGCTCTCGGCCGTCGTCAACCGCAACCCTCGGTTCTCGGCTTGCATCCGCCAAAAATCGATCAGGTCAATGTCGGCCCAGCGCAACGCCCTGACTTCACCGCTCCGTAAGGTATTCACAAGATTTTGGTGGTATGCCACGGTCATGAACAGCAGGCATGGGATGCAGATGAGGACATCAAACAAACATGAAGATCGAGGATCTCGTCGACGAAATTCTTGACGTGGTTACGGTTTGATCAGTACTCCTTGCGCTCCACCACTTCAACAATGCGAGCCTGCGGATCCCACATCACTTTGCCCTGAACACGACCCCATACCTCACGCATCGAGGCGAGCAACGCCTGCGCCTCGCCATCCGTGTCGAACTCGAGGTCGATCATGACGAAATTTTGGTCGTCTATCGATCTCATGACCTGATAACGACGCACGCCTGACTTTTCTCGTCCGGCGGGATCACTGTCGAACGCTTGCTTCCAACCGGCATAGTCGGGGACCTGGTGTTCAATTCGTAGGATGGGCACGTCCACTCCTTTGCTCTTGCTCTCAACTCGCGATCCAGCTACTGTACATCAGCATCCACGGTCCGTCCGTTCAACCCGATGTCGCATATTCACAGTGCTCGCCTTTCGAGGGCCACACGTACGTCCAATCCAATCAAGACCACTCCTGTCACTCGCTGCATTGTCTGGCGTGTGCGCACACTGGCCCGATTGTGTCCCGCTCGACTGACCAGTTAGCCATACACGTTGAGCCAGGTGAGCAGCATGAGTTCAAAGCTGACCAGCATCAGGACACACCGAAAAGGCATATCACCTCAGCCAGGTGAACGCAAGCGCTGACTCCTCAAGAAGGACGCCGACTCCGACAACATCTGGTACTTCTGCTACCAGTCTATTGCGGCGTAAACGCCACCCAAAGTGTGATGCCACACGGACCAAGACAGCGAAAGAGCGCTCACCGTAGAGGTGAGCGCTCTTTGCTCGTTCTAGGTTATCGCTTGGTCGGGCGCGTTACGAGCCGGCCAACTACAATCGCCATCGCGCCGAGGAAGGCGAGCGGAGCGAGTGGGCTTGTTGGTGTCCCGCCCCCAGCGCCGCCACCGGTACGCGGAAGCGTGGCCACTCCATTTGCTTGGTGCAAAGAGCCGCCCGTCTGAGTTCTCCTGCTCGGAGCAGCGGCTGGTGGTGCAACGAGGCGGGAGGCAGACAACGACAACTTTCCGCCGGCGCCTGTATGTGGAATGGTCTTGGGCACCGGGTACGCCGTCGGGCTGGGACGGTGGCCGGCAACCGGAGTCGCGGACGCCACAGCCCTTGGAGTCGCCGACTTGCTTGGTCTCGAGGTCGGCGTCGGGGTCGCCACGGCAACTGTTGTAGAGGTAGCGGCAGCAATCGCGGTGGATGTGGCGGCGGCAACTGCCGTGGAGGTACCGGCGGCTACTGCAGTGGCGGTTGGACCGGCTATCGCAGTGCTCGTCGCAGCGGCAATCGCCGTGGCGGTCGCAGCAATCGCCGTCGCGGTAGCGGGAACAGTAGTTGCCGTTGGGCTTGAGCCGGTAGTCGACGTGGCAGCCGGAGCCACCGCGCACGGGCTGGCGGAGACGTGATTGGTATCCATCGTCACGGCTCCATTCTGGGCCAGGGCACTCCCGTTTATCGCTGCGCCGGTGGTCAATGTAATGCTCGTCAGCGCGAGAATACTTCCCGCGAAAGACGTACCTGTACCGAGGGTTGCAGAGCTACCAACCTGCCAAAACACGTTGCATGTTTGCGCGCCGTTGATCAGCAGAACGGACGCAGCGCTTGCGGTGGTGAGCGTGCTCCCTATCCGAATAATGAAGACAGAGTTGGGGTTACCCTGTCCGTCCAGCGTGAGCGCACCTGTAAGCTGGGCCGAGCTTGTAAAGCAATAGACACCAGCGGCGAGCGTTTTCCCGCCCAGATCTAGACCGGTCAAGTCGAAATTGCACGGCTGGCCGACGAGAGTGGTGTACGCTCTCGCTGCGTCGCTCTGAGCCTGAGCCGCGACGGCGTCGCCGGGGTGTATGGTTCCACCGGTGACCATGCCCGGCGGAAAACCACTAATCGAAGTCCCGGGCGAGACACCCAGATTACCGTTGAGGATCGTCGCGCCGGTATTTGTCGCGGTAGAGCCGGCCAGGACCGCGAAACTCGCCGCGGTTCCTAGCGATGGCGCAGTTGCCCGCGCAGGACTGGCCTGCCCGGTTCCCGGGAAGGCACCGGCAGAGAGAAGCGCACATGCGGCGGCTCCCACAATGACCACGCGCTTGGTCCACTTACTGAGTTTGAACATGTTGCTCTCCGATCAGCGTGTTGGCTGGTTCTGGTTCGTAGCTCTCGGGAGGTCCCCAAGTTGTGGACGCCGCATTGATTTCTGTCCACTCCGAGTTGATGCGCCTGCTCGCGGGTTGAAACGTTCTCGGAGACGTCAAGGTAAATCCTACTATCTTCGGGGCTGGGCCAACCTCCAAGGTAGTGATTTGGCTGCCGAAGCTCGACCTCGTGATCCTTCACATAGGCCCTTAGGGCACTCGCATTGAATGCTCGTCGGCCGTAGAACTTCTCAGCGCCAATGGTTGGAAACCATCCAACCGCTCTTCGGCGTGTAGCCAGTGAACGGGATGATGCTAAACCCTTCCGTTCGTCCGTGATGGGCAAGCCTGCCGCATGTCGACGACGACGACGATGTGACTGAACCGTAACTTCCTTGTAAGTGTCGTCGGGGACTGTTGGTGGCATGACGGATATGCCTCTCATCTTCCAGGCTGCGACCAAGGTCGGAAAACATTCCAGTCCGCAGTCCCAGCCCGTCTCAGCGTGCCGTACCTTTTCCTTGTGTTGCTGCCTAAGAGTCCAAGAGGCACTGCGTCTGACTGATCTAGTCCAAGTCGTCGTCAATCCCGCGGATAAGGGAGTGTGATCTCCTCAGCGACTACACCCATTTACTACACCCATTATGGGGCGTTCAGCACTGATCGACAGTAACCGCTCATTGTTGCCGGTGTTTACTTTCGCCGTCCTCACGGGCAAAGACGAATACCGGTGGCTAACGACAATTGCCAGCGGACGTCTCTACAAGGGACTCATAGGCCCTTGGTCGCAGGTTCGAATCCCGCCGCCACCAGAAAACTGGCTTACACAAGCCAAATACTGAGCCGTGACCTCCTGTAGGGGAAAGGACACGACCTGTTCGAGTGTT
>DHWR01000173.1:3907-4138 GCA_002413265.1 Chloroflexi bacterium UBA5177 | reverse complement strand
GGAGCATGGCGACGAGGCAGCAGCCGTACTGGCCTCCCAGTTCGCCCGGCTCATCGAAGATGTGGTGTCCGAATACGATGGCCAGGTCATCGAAGTGCGGGGCGACGAGGTGCTGTGCGTGTTCTCGTCGGCTCGGCAGGCCCTGCGCGCCGGCAAGGCGGTACAGGCACGCTGTGCCGCCGAGATCACACGTGATCCATCTCTCCATCTGAAGGCCGGCATCGGGGTCGA
>DHWR01000173.1:2957-3622 GCA_002413265.1 Chloroflexi bacterium UBA5177 | reverse complement strand
GTGACCGGCCTCGCGGGCAATGCGGACGATCTCGCGTACGCGGAGCGCGGGCTCACCTCCCTCAAGGGCTTCGCCGATCCGGTTGCCGTGGTCGAGGTGGTCGGAGCTGAGAGTCGCACCGGCGACTCGGCGAGGCACCAGGAACATCGAGCCGCCTCGCTCCCCATAGGAGGTTTCCTCGGAGCGCTGGCCGCGGGCCCGCTCGTCGGGCGATCCGTCGAGCAGGAGCGGCTGTGGTCCGCGATAGATTCGGCCGCCCAGGGCCGCGGCAAACTGGTGCTCCTAACCGGCGAGGCCGGCGTTGGCAAGACGCGTCTCGCTCAGGAGCTCACTCTGAACCTGCGAAACCGCGACTTCCTGGTTCTCACCGGCCGCTGCTACGAGCCGTACACGGCCATCCCCTTCTATCCCTTTCACGAGGCCATGGGCAGCGCCTTCGCGGCTGCGCCCGGAGCGTTGCAATCGCAGATCCTGCAGCGCTGGCCCTACCTCGCTCGCTTGCTGCCCGAGCAGATCGTCCCCGCCCAGCCGGCAGCCGCCAGTAATCACGAGGAGCAGCAGCGCCTCTTCTGGTCCGCGGCTGGTTTTGTGCGCGCGCTTGCCGAGCTGTCTCCAGTTGCCCTGCTGCTCGACGATCTGCACTGGGCCGACGCCTCGAGCATCGA
>DHWR01000173.1:0-2705 GCA_002413265.1 Chloroflexi bacterium UBA5177 | reverse complement strand
CGGGAGCGGTTGGTCGAGCGGATATCCGTCTCCCGTCTGGCCCGCGAAGAAACCGCAGCACTGATTGCGGAAGCGATTGGGGGGAGCGTTTCCAATGCCTTCGTGTCGCTGGTACACGGGCAAACGGACGGAAACCCCTTCTACAGCGAGGAGCTCTGCCGGTCGCTTGTGGAACGCGGCGACGTACGCGAAGAGGCAGGGAGCTGGAAGCCGCGCCAGGTCCGGCAGCTCGAGATCCCAGAGACCATACGCGCTGTGATCTGGCAGCGTCTAGCCAGGCTGTCGGAGGCGGCGCAGGCGATCCTGCTCCGCGCCAGCGTCTTCGGTCAAAGCTTTGAGTTCGACGATCTGCTGGTACTGACCGAGGTTGAAGGGAGCTCTTCGCGTGCGGAGGCGGAGCTTGAGGAGGCATTGGAAGAGGCGGTGCGCGCGGGAGTGGTTCGGTCGCTGGCCGGGGATAGATATTCCTTTAACCACGGGCTGACCCAGCACGCCCTATACACGGAGCTGCCGGCCAGACGGCGTCGGCGGCTGCACCTCTCCCTTGCCGAGGCTCTCGAGGCTCTGCCCGAGCTCGAGCGAACCCGACGAAGCGGGGAGCTGTCCTGGCACTTCATTCGCGGCGGAGATCCCGCGAAGGGTTTGCCGTATGCGCTTTTGGCGGGCGACCAGGCAGAAGCCGTCTTTGCGCACGACGAGGCGGGTACGCACTACCGAGCCGCCCTGGAACTGGCCCAACAGCTGGAAGACAGCCGACTAGAAGCCGAAGCTCGGGAACGATTGGGCTCCTTACTGACGGCGACCATCAAGTACGGTGCGGCGCTCGAGATGGATGAGGCCGCTGCCGAGCAATATTCGGCGGCTGGAGAGAGGGAAGCCGAGAGCCGGGTAGTCGCGCAGGTTGGCCGCATACACGTGGTGAACGGGACGACGTCGCAGGGCATACCTCGACTGGAGACCTATCTTGCCCGCGTGCCGGACACGCTGTCGAGAGGCGCCCAGGCGGCCCTCCACTCCTCGCTCGCCAATCTCTACTTTGCCGCCGAGCGATATTCCGAAGCGCTGGAGCAAGCAGACCTTGCCCTTGCTTTGGCGATCGAGGCGAAGGCCTTCGGCATCGAGTCGGAGGCCGAGATTCGCCGCGGCGCGACGCTGGCCATGTTGGGACAGGACGACGCGGCGCTCACCGTCCTGTCGGATGCGCTGAAGCGCGCCGAGGTCGCCAATGACCAGTTCGGCCGCTGTCGAGCCTCGCAGTACCTTGGCGGAATATGGCTTCAGAGGCGGGACACGGATCGGGCCGAAGGCTACTTAAGACAGGCGCTCCAGCTGGGGGAGCGAATGGGCAATCCTCGGCAGATCGCTGTTTCCTGTCTGGGACTGAGTCTCAGCGGTGTGGTGTCCGGCAATCTGTCATCCTCGAGCGAAAATGCCGAGCGCGCCCTGGGGATTATGCACTCTCTGGAGGGTTCATGGCGCAGCGCATGTCAGATCCCCGGCTTCGAAGAGGAGCTACTCAATGAGACCGAGAAAGCTGAAGCGCCGCAGTACCTTCTCGAGTGCCTCGCCGTCGCGCGTCGTTCGCTGTAGGAACGTTCTCAGGAGCGCGCGCCGGCCCCCGTGTCCGCAGTGTGCCTGGCGACGATCGCCTTCTGGTGACTCGCGAGACTGGTGGCGAGCGACCCGAACGCCTCGGTCTGTGCTGAGGTCGGCTTGAGCAGCGCGTCGCTCAGCGCCACGCCATCCATTCGATCCGGTCGCAGACCGAGTACCGCGAGAACCGTGGGCGCGATGTCCATCAGCCGCGCCCTGAAGTCAGACACATTGTTCTGTTTAACGCCCGGACCACTGATCACCAGGGGAACTTGTTGCACGCCCCAGGTGGCGCCCCCATGGTTGCCATGAGCTGCGGTCGGAGGACCGTCAATATGGTTGCGAATCACGGTGTCCTCCTCGAGCCAGAGGCAGACATCCGGCGACGTTGGGCCCGCGAACGTCGAGAAGAGGTACTGATAGGCCGCTTCTAGCGCCGGATCGGCTTTCGCGCCTGGTCGCGTGACCAGATGATAGGTGTAGGTGCCGTTCTGCAGCGTCTGATAGTGCGCAAAGGCTGCATACGGAACATGTCGAACGAGTCGCTGCGCCACGAGCGAAGCTTCGGCAGGATTACGCAGCCAAACGTATGACGACGTCCCGCCCGTATTGAAGAGGATGTCGCCACCGGCGATCGAAACCTCGCTCTTGATGTCGGTGTCTCGCACCTGCCTCGTGTTCGGGATCATGCCGTGGTCCCCGGTGACGACAAAGAGCGTGGTGTCCAGAATGCCGCGGTCCCGAAAGGCCCTTATCATGCGGCCAAGCTGAGCATCTGCTCCCGCTACCAGACGACGCATGACGTCTGGGGTGGCAGGCCCTCCAACTTGATGGCCGTACGTGTCACACGCAGGCATGTTTATAAGGAGCACGCGCGGGTCGAAGGCTCGAAGCGACTCGAGCGCCATGGTCATCGACATCTCGTCGTACTGCTCGTACCTCAGTGGCCACGGCCGGCTCAAGCTCTTCTTCTTCAGAAACGATGCGGGCGGCAGGTGATGGGGGATTCCCATCGTCGTGATGGTGTGGTTGTTGGGCAGGCCATACAGGATGTAGTCCGCCGCATGTCCGCCTATCGCATCCGCGGCGTAGTACTTCTCGCTGCTCACGGC
>DHWR01000110.1:3438-4820 GCA_002413265.1 Chloroflexi bacterium UBA5177 | reverse complement strand
CGGTCCGGATACGCCCAGTTCTTGATTGGCAATGGCAGACGAGACCGCTGCTTTGAACCCAGACATGATCGCGCCGATGCCCCTTGATGGCGCCGCGAGGCCTCCTGTTCGCGGGATGTCGCCTGCAGCGAGGTCATCCGCAAGGTTGAGGATAACGATGCCGTGCAAATGGTTTGGCATCAGCACGAAAGCGTCGAGCAATACGCCGAACCGTAGTTGCGCCGTTCTGTTCCATTCCTCTTCAACGATTGCACCGATTGCGGACGCGCGCATCTTGCCCTCGACGATTTGTCCGAAGATGGGGAGGCGGCCGTGGCTGCAGACGGTCACCAGATAGCGCGCCATTGGAGGCGTAGTCGTAGCCTGCAAGACGGGTGGAACGCCGAGATGCGTGTCTTGGGTCATCCATGGCAGCCATGGTAGCGTCATCGATTTACCGAGCGTCTCCGATAGCCAATGCACATCTCCGATGGCCACCGCGGGCGACCGCAGCTCGCCCCTACGAATTCGAAGGTGTGCCCGCCTAGCGGAAGCGGTTATTGCTCGTGGGGCGTGCTCGGGCACGGGTAAAGTATCTCTCAATAACAAACGCATTCGTAGGGGCGAGCTGCGGAGCCCGCGTTGCAGTGTCCGAAAGCGTTACCTGAATCTGGACCAGAATCGGAGACTTAGCCGCGCCTTCCGACAATCCAGGCAGTAACGGTCCAACCCGCTAGCGTCCACGCGGCGAGCACCACATAAGACGTGCCGACATTGTTCACCAGACCATTGGTGAGACCCGCTCGAATCACAACTCCCATGTGGTAAAACGGCAGCGCTTCGTGCACGTCCGCCAGCCATGCGGGAAACTGCGACCTCGGGAAGGCGATCGGCGTAAACAGGAGCACCACAAAGATCAGGATGTTCGTGATCAGATTGGTGACCAACGGATTGCGAATCCCGTGCGCCAACCCCAGGCCAACCGACGCAGTCATGATCGAGGTGAGAAGCACCGCCGGCACGACTGATGGCGACACCGAGAGCTGAACCCCGTATCGCCATGCTGCAAGCAGCAGCGTGACGCCGGCGCCGGGAACGGCAACCGCCGTGAACACGGTCACAGTTGACGCGGCGGCGATTGCGCGCGGAACAGGCAATGACAACAGGAAGTCAAATGTGCCCGACGCCTTCTGCTGGCTGACAATGGTCGGCAGCATTGCCATCCCAATGGGTATGAAAGCGAGCGTCGGCGCGCCGGTGACAACGTAGAGGAGTGCCTGACTGGACAGGTGAGGCACGTAAAAGCCGTAGATGACCGCCATGCCCGCACCCATGAAGATTTGCAGGGCAAGAGCCAACGGCAGCCAGGCCCGCTGGGTGGCGAAGTCGAAGCGCAGCATTAA
>DHWR01000110.1:0-3187 GCA_002413265.1 Chloroflexi bacterium UBA5177 | reverse complement strand
GATTACCCCCTTCGCCCGACGGCCCATGCGGCAACGGCGATCCAGAGGCAGGCCCAAGCCACCACGATGGCATAGGAGCTCCATACGTTCGTGACCAGCTGCGGCGCCAGGGCGCCGCGCATTATCTCGGCCATGTGCTCGAACGGGAGCCCCCGGTTCAGGGTCGCCAGCCACGCTGGGAGCCTCTCAGGGGGAAAGCAAATCGGACTAAAGCCGATGGCGAAGAAGTTCAAGGCCTGTATGAGCACCTGGGTCACCATTGGCCTCGGCACGGCATGGGCCAGCGAGTACCCAATCAGCGTGGAGGTGAAACTCACCAGCAACGTCGCGGGGATGATCGACGGCGAGACGGTGAAGCTGATGTGGAAGCGTAAAATCGACACCAGCAGGCTCGCGCTCATCCCTCCGATGCCGGCCAAAAGCGTGACCGTGTACCAAGCCAGCGCTGAGATGGCGCGAGGCACTGGCAGTGACTGGAGGTAGTCGTAGGTCTGAGCGGCTTTTTGCTGCGCCACGACCTGAGGACCGAACACCATGCCCAGCAGGTAGAGATTGATGACCTGCACCCCGGTTGTCAGATAGAGGATGGCCGTCACCGGCACACGCTTGGGGAAGAAGAGGCCGAACCCGAGCACGAAACCAATCCCCGACAGCACCTCGACGGCGACGATCACGGGGAGAAAGAGACGCAGGCCGGCGAGTTCCCAACGAAGCATGCTCCGGTATGATGCCCACCAGTAGAGAGGGCCGGAGCGAGTCCCGGCAAGTGCCTGGACCTCGGCCGGCACCGGAATGCCCGTCATCGCCACGCTCAGCTGCCTTCGGTCAGACTGTCTGCAGGCGCGTGTCCGGCAAGCTTGATGTAAACATCCTCGAGCGTCGTCGCGCCGAGCGCGTACTCCTCAGCAGTCCCCGCGTCCACAAGATCTTGAGCCCAACCGATGGCACGAGCGGCGTCCCGCTCCTCGATAACCATCACCAGGTTGTGTCCTGCCCTGACGCTACTGGCAATAAATTCCGGGGGTTCGGCTACCGATAACCCGGGCCGCATCATTAGCTGCAGGCGAAGCCGGCCTCGATAGTGTGCCTTCAACGATGAAGGCGTGCCTTCCGCCAGCAGGTGCCCCGCATCCGCGACGGCTAGCCGGTCGACGGCCTTCTCGGCCTCCAGCACGTTGTGCGTTACGAGTGCGACAGCCGCCCCTTCATCCGCCAATCGTCGCACCTGATCCCAGAGCAGCCGTCGTCGGAGCGGATCCACGTCGTTGGTTGGCTCATCGAGGATGACCACCTGTCCCGGCCACACCGCGATCATGGCGAAGCCGACAAGTCTCCGAACGCCACCGGACAGCCGCATACCGACGACGTCGCGCCACTCGCCGAGGTCAAGCGCCTCGATGAGATGGTCGGCACGCTGTCGCACGGCTGGCCCGTCGCCTCCACGGATCATCCCGGTTAGCTCGATCGCTTCTCTGGCACGCAGCGAATCGATGGGCATCTGAGCCTGCGGCAAATACGAGCAGAGCTGCCGCGCATGCGCGGGGTGCTTGACTAGATCGTAAGGACCGAGCGTAATCGTTCCGGAGGTTGGTTTGAGAAGTCCGATGACCTGCTTGACCAGCGTGGACTTTCCCGCTCCGTTTGGACCGAGCAGACCATAGACCTCACCGGCGTCGATGTGCATCGTGATGCCGTCGTTCGCGGCCACGCCCTTGCCGTACACCTTCTTCAGGTCTTTTATTTGGAGTGCCAAATTCAGAGCGCCTTGGGGCTGGTCACAGTCGACGTCATGCCTTTCGGACCGACAACGCTCAGCACCTTAAAACCGTCCGCCGCGGAAAGAACGTCAATCCGAGCCGCCCCCGTCAAGCTCTCGAAGGTCGTAACTATGGACGGCAGCCCGTCTATGTCTGCCTGCCGCTCGTTGCGGAGACCTATCCGCCCCTGGTCGATCTGGAACCGCTGAACCTCGGGGTGAGCAAGTGCCAGCCCCGCCAACAGCTGGTTGGAGATCGCACCGCAGCTCGAGCACTGCATGTGCAACCCGCTAAGGCCGCGAGCCGGAGCCGGCGCATCCTCGGACAGGACCATGTGAACGGGGTTCACGTGGCCGCACCATGGGCAGCCCCCATGGCCGAGCTCGAGAGCGCGCCGGCTCTCGCTCTCGACGTGAAGCATCTGTCGCTCCAGGAAGCGCTTGAACCCTTTGAAGCGCCCGGGGCGCTCGGCGCTCGTCCCCTGGGAGATGTTCATGCCATCCGCTGAACAGGAAGGGCAGCGAATGATCACCGCGTTGGTACCGGCATCAAAGCTGCCCTGCAGGAGGTGTCGACCGCAACCGAAACACCACAGGCCGGTTTCTTGCCACCCGCCACCAGGCAGCATCAGCCCATACGCGGCAGCTTCGTTGCTCAGAGACGTGGAAAGGATGCGATGCAGGGCCAGCTTGCCACGGTGCAGCCTGACCCGAAGCGCCCCCTCGCTCAAACCGAGCCCTGAGGCCACCTCCGCTTGCGGACGCTCCTCGATATAGCTCCTGATTAGCGCCAACCGGGTCTCGGGCGGAAGGTACTCCATCGCCCGATCCAGCAGGCCGGCCAGCTCACGCCGTTCGAGGTCGATTTCCAGGTCGAAGTCGTCCGCCAACCAGGCATCCATGGTGACGGGCGTCTCGTGGTCTGCCGGGTCGACGCGCCGGGAGCCCTCGCGTCCGGAGCGCCGTGCCCAGCGCAGACACACATTGTGAGCGATACCTGAGAGCCACGCCTCGCGCCTCGCCGGATCGCGCAAGCTGTCCCGGCTGCGCCACGCCTCCATCAGGGCCTCTTGCGCCAGATCCTCCGCGGCACCGGCGTTGCCGCTGAGACGCGCGCATAAGCGGACCAGGCGATCGCGATCCTGAGGGAACGCGTCGCTCAGGGCGTCCTGGTCCACGCGTTTCTCCACGCTGGCGCTCTCCCCTCGTCCGTGCATCCGAGTCCGACTGACTCTTCTTATGTCGCCTCTGGCGTGAGAAATGTTACGTCTCTTGGTTGGCGACAACATCCCCGATGGCCACCGCGGGCGACCGCAGCTCGCCCCTACGAATTCGAAGGTGTGCCCGCCTAGCGGAAACGTCTACTTCTCATGGGCGCGCTTGGGTACGGGTAACGTATATCCCAACAACAAACGAATTCGTAGGGGCGAG
>DHWR01000303.1:3123-4940 GCA_002413265.1 Chloroflexi bacterium UBA5177 | reverse complement strand
CAGAACAGGAACCAGATGGCGCCCTCACCCGCAAAGGCGAAGGCCGTGGCGCGTCCGGCAACCTCGAACACGAAGAGGATACCGAGGCCCATCCAGAAGGCGCCGAAGGACGAGAAGGCGGTGGCGCCGAAGGTGTTGCGGTTCTTGAACTCCCACATTCCGGCGGCAAACTGACCCAATCCGCCGTAGAAGAGGGCCATACCGACAAAGGCGAGGGCCCCGGTGGTGATGCGTCCGGCATTGATCCCACTGAGTAGGACCGTGGTCAGGGCGAAACCGGCGAGTCCAAGGGGAGCCGGGTCCGCGACCGCGGGTGTTGCTGCTAACGTGGCGACGTTTTCCTCGACGATAGTTGCCATTGTCCCTTTCTCCTCTAGCTACCCGTTGACGACATATCACTGTGCGATGCACAGTCCTGCTTCCAGTAAACACCTGTCGGGGTTGTCAAGGCAAGGCAGGGTGGTTCTGCCTAACGGACCTCTGCCTAGCCGCTGGACTTGAGCTCCAGCACGGCGGTATTCCCCCCGCCGTCGACGATATAAACAACACCGTTTGGGCCCACGGCGAGATCCATAGGCTCGATAGCCGCCGTCAAGGCAGGAAGGCGCTCGCCCAGTCTGTAAACGGTCCGAGTACCCTCAAGTTCACCATTACCGGCTACAATCTCGATTTGGTGTGTCTTTGCGTCGACGCGCTGCACCACACCGCCCCCGAGCAAGAAGAGGTTTCCGGCGTTATCTACAGTGAGAGCCCCAGGACTGTCCAGCCGCGCTTTGGTGGCCGGCACTCGGTTACCGCAGAAGACGTGGCGGTGCGAGCGGCAGGAACCTCCTCCGGCCACGATGGACAGTTTGCCATTCGCGGGATCCAGCCCCTCGACAACCCGCATGTCGTCTCCATCGAAGTAGATGGTGTTGCCGCGGGCCACGGCGACGGTGTCAGGGCAGACGTACTGAATGGCTCGGCCGGCACAGACGTTGTCGGCCAGCCGCTTTAGGAGGCCGCTGGGGCTGAGCTTCCAGATGGCACCGGTGTAGGAGTCGGGAAAGAGGACATTACCCCACCGATCCACAGCTAGGTCGTACACAAAGTCCATGCTCGATTCCATCGCCCTCCGTCCGGCGTGAATGCCGTAGCACTTCATGCATCCCGCGACTGCCCGGACGGCACGCGAAGCGGCGCTGAGTCTGAATATTTCCAATGGGTAGCGCCCGTACGGAAAACGAGTGGAGAGTAGGTACACGTTGTCCTTGCCGTCCACTGCAAGGGCCCGGCAAGCGCTAAGCGGGAGTCCTTGTGTTGGCGTTCGCCCAAGAAGGGCGTGAGGAATGGCACCCGCGATGACTCTTATTGCTCCGTTGGCGGCCAGCCGCTCTCGCACTTGGCAGGAGACCTCTTTTGCACCGGCGAAATTGTCGGCGATGAACAGGTTGCCACGGGGATCGATCGCCACATGGTTGACCTGTCCCCAGAGATTTCCGACTCGCCCCAGCTCCGAACGGTCGACGAGCACGACGAGCTGGGAGGGGGCATGTGCTGCTCGGACCTGCCCGCCTGCCGGGGCAAGCAGGAGAGCTGCGACCAGCGCCAAGCAGCAGCGTACGGTGCCATCCAGGAGGCCAGCGCCCTGCTTTGTCATCGCAAGTATTGAGACGCGCCGCCAACCGCGATGGTTACGTTGGCGCTATGATGTGTGGCGTTTCACCGTGCCGGGGCACGCTTCTTTGGCATGGCTCGACTATGGCGATTTCTGCAAACCCGGTCAGGGGGTCCGAGCCGGGGACGGTGAGACTGTTACCGTGCCAGGTCAGCTGATC
>DHWR01000303.1:0-2892 GCA_002413265.1 Chloroflexi bacterium UBA5177 | reverse complement strand
GGCACCCAGCCGCCGGAAAATCATCAGCGCTCCCTCCAGCCGCTCCTGTGCCTGCTCTAGCCCGGCCGTGATGGCGTCCAGCGCTGCCTCGAGCCTCGAGAATGCATGCAGTATGTTGGCGGCCGATTCAGTCAACAGGACGTAGGCGAGACTCAGCGCAGGATCACCCTGCAACGAGATGACAAGCTGGTGCATCCGCTCGAGCTCGCGCCGTAGCCAGGTATCGATCAAGGATCCGGTGCTCCTCGGATCGGTGCCGGCTTCCACGGCATCGAGTACTTTGGGATCTTCAGGAGGGTGGAGAGCATCGGACAGCGTCCACACTTCCTTGCGCACGTCATAGAGCGTCGAAGCGAGCTCGGCGAGGAACTCCCGTATCGAGGCACGGATTCCATCTTGCACGCCCAGTGAAGGCAGTTCGCCAAGCGCGTAGGAGATGTTCCCGGCTATCTCCTCGAGAGAGCGCTGTACCGTTGCCATCCGATCAGTGAAGTTGGAGCTATCCATCCATCACTGATAATCCATCATCCTATGGAACTGCGTCATCGGGGCGGGCCGCTGGAAACCAGAATTGTCATCATGCGAAACCAGAATTTGATGGCTGGACCAAAGCATTTGGTGGTAACATCACCCAACCAAGATGGGAGGTCGAATCATGCGTATCGGGTGCCCTGCGCCGACGTGCCGGCGCAAGGCTGCGCGGTGCGTGGCTCTCGCCACCGCTTTGGCTGGAGCAGGTATCTTTCCTCTACCCTCGGCAACCCTCGCTCTGCGTCAGGCGCAGGCTCCGAGGCTGGGCACCTGGGTCAACCTAGGCACGGCCGACTACGGATCCCGAGCGGCACTCCTGCATGTGGCCGGCGGTCACGATCTGGTCGCCTGGCGGGTTAGTCCTGGCGGCAAGCAGACCTACGATATCGCGGAGCTTGCTCGGAAGGGTGGAATCGCCGTAGGTGCGAAGGATCTCCTGGACGGGAAGGATTGGTCTGGAGTCAGCGCAGACTCCGCGCTGCTCATGGATGCCGGGAGCCCCCTCATCGTCTTCTCGGGCCAGGGGACGGGCCACTACTCGCTTGGGTGCGTCGTGGGAGCGCTTCGCTCAGGCTCGGCTTGGATGCTCCAGTCGTGGTCATTGTCAGGCGCTTGTACTTTCTCGAATGGCGGGTTTTCTGGCGGAGCAGCAGTAAGCAACGCGAACACGCTGTCGGCGGACTTTGCAGGAGGCGTCCTCTACTACCAAATCGGAGTTGCACCAACGATACCTGCCCCATCCCAGAGTGAAATCAAGATATCGTCATTACGGCACGCTGAGGACGCCAGCGAGGTGTATGACGGCAATGGAACCGGTCACTTCTACGGTGGCTGGTATCAGTTCTTCTCTCCGAAGCCATCGAATGATGGGATATACGTTGTCGACCTCCAAAAGGGTGCCGCCAGAGTACAGAAGGCCCCGGGTTCCAGAACGGGGACCGTGCAGCCACTTGTTCCCCAGCCGCTTGCAATGGCGAGCCCGGCGGGCCGGACTGGCGTGTACGCGGCTTACTGCCCCGTGACTTCTCCATGTAACAAAGTGGTTCTCTGGCGGTATGGATCGAAGAAGACGGTTGCCGTCCCCAAATCCGCCAATGCCACGGCGGCCGTGGCTCTCACTGCCGGCCCGTCGGGCCGTCTCTGGCTTGCGTGGTACAACAAGGTCACCTTCCGGGTGAGCACGGTGCGCACAAACAAGGCAGGCACTGTCTTCGGCCCAGTTGAGTCGTTCAGCGGCCCACCCGGGTGCGGTGGCGACTCGCTCGCAACAGTGGCCGCTAGCTCCGGCCCGTCCCAGAGGCTGGATGTCGTCGTCGTTTGCAAAGACTTCAGTGACCTCAAGGTCAGCGCCGAAGCTACACAGTCGCTCACCGGTCTGGGCCTGACCTCCTCGACGTCCTCGATCAGCCACAAGACGGGCGGTTCGGTGACGTACCGCGTCACTGACGCGGGCGACCCGGTCCAGGGTGCGAGGGTGAGGATGGACAGGAGGACAGGAACGACCAATAACAATGGACAAGTCTCGTTCAGCTTTCCCAAAGGTGCGGGCACGGGCCAGTTCCGCGTCACGGCCACGATGGCAAACTATCACGGCGCCACCGGAAGCCTGCGGGTGACATGATGTGCGCGGCAGCGGGCGCTGTGCGAGGTGGCCGAGAAGATGAGCGCGGAGCCCACCAGGATGGTCGAGGCGGATTGGCAGCCGCTACGGGAACTCGGGTTTAGCGACGAGGCGCTTCTGGAGGTTGGCCACGTGGTGGCGCTTTTCAACTACTACACACGCATGGCCGACGGATTTGGCCTTCAACTCGATCCACAGACAGAGGAAGCGGCACGAACCGGTGTGCCGCTCCAGCTCCCGGGAGACGTCGCACCGTAGCAGAGGTCGGGCGTAGAGACACGCTCCTGTCTCTGCCCGCGTGCGTCACGCCTCTTTACCAGCGCGATTCGAGGCACGCCAGCGGGCGGACAGTGACGGAGCAGAGGTCCCGTCGGATGGCACCCGGGGATAATGCACGAGCCCGGTGAGGTGTGGGGGAGCCACTACTCCTAACAGCGTGTCCGCAAACTCCGCGAGGAGATCACTGCTGGAGTGGGCTGGGGACGGTCAGATCGTTACCGTGCCGGGTCAGCTGATCGGTCCAGAGCGGCCAGCGCCTGCTCCATCCCCTCGATGTCCTTCCTGGCACCCAGCCGTCGGAAGATGGCCAACGCCTCCTCCAATCTGTCCAGCTCAGCCAGGATGCGTGCCTCGGCATAGGGATAGGGCAGTGACCGGGCCAGCGCCAGCCCTTCCTCCAGGACCGCTGCTGCCTCATCCTTCTGCTGCAGTTTGGTGAGCACCATGCCCTGCACCCGGAG
>DHWR01000072.1 GCA_002413265.1 Chloroflexi bacterium UBA5177 | reverse complement strand
ATCCCCGCCCAGAGGAGAAGCACTGGGCCCGAGTCCGGCGGCGAAGGTCGATCTTGATCCGCCTCGCCGGGCCGTAAACGAAACGTGAAAAGAGTGTAGAGCAGGACCACCCAAATGAACACGAAAATCGGCGCGCCGACATAGAACAGCATGTAGATAGTTTGGTGTCCGCCGAGACCCTCGCTGGAGCCGGTCGGCGCGGGGATCGGCACCACTCCAACCAGGATTTCGACGATGACCGACGCCACCACCCAGATGACCGCTATCCGCGCTCCGTGACGCATAATTACCTTCCTCCTACGCTGCGAGCCGAGCTCGCGACTCGCTGTTGCCCTCTAGGTCAGAGTGAACATTCCCGACATGTATCCAAGCTCACTCATCGGACCGCCGTTGCCGTACTGGCCCGATCCGCACGGCACGATGCATTGCCAGCGGTACACACCGGCCTTGTTGGGCGTTCTAAACGAGAACTTCATGGTCTCGAATGCACCGGGCTTGGCGTTGTCTGGAATTCCCATCATGGGGACGTTCACTCCGAAATCGGGGACGGTGAAGGTGTGCGACATGACGGCGGGATCCATCACCTTGAGCGTCTTCCCTTGCACGGTCTCTACGCCTCCGATGGTTCCCTGCACAAGAGAGAAGAACTCATTTCGAGGGGCCGTGGCGCTGTCGAAGTTGTGTATGACCACTGTAACCAGTGAGTTCCTCGGGAGAGTGAAGAAGGTGCCGGGATGGACCGGCTTGGTTTCCGTTTGATAGCCGAGAAAATCGGCGTGCGGACCCACCGCGACCTCCTGTTGAATAGCGAGGTGGATCGTATAGACCTTCTGGCCCGAGGTGGTGCTCGAGACACTTACGGCGCTGTTTGCGGTCCGGTCAGCACCGTATGCCGCACGATAGGTAATGCTCCAGGTGAAAAGCGCGGCCAGCGCGATTATGACGATGAGAAAAACTATGAGGGTAGGGCCGAGGCCCTGTCTCGTCGGAACCGTATCGGTGGATTCATCCATGGTGTCCTCCCTTGACCCCGTTACCTGCGGACTGCGCCGTCGGCACCCTTAACGAGCATGGGCACAACACCCAGCTGCGCTGCCGCATCGGACTGTCGCTCATCTTCTTGCAATGCTTTGAATAGACACACGGCAAAAACCCCGCCAAAGATGAAGAGAACCGGCACCCACATGATTGCGCCCGCGATCTGCTGATCGCCGAGAGCCGTCATTCCGTACGGCCGGCTCGTAAGGTTGGCGTAGGGCGCGTAGAGCGGTTTGGGCGCGAATACGAGATACATTGCCAGGACGTTGCCCGCCGCGCCCGCCAACACGCCGTACAAGGCCCGCCAAACGTAGGCGAGGCGCATGTATACCGCTCTCTGGTCAATGATCTGAGACCAGAAGAGTACGGCCGTAAACAGGAAACAGGTGTGCTCGAGTAGGTGGACGGTGTTGTTGGTCAGTGTGAGATTGAACAGCACGCTCCAGTGCCAGAGATAGAGGTCGGCCATGAAGACGATGAGGGCGACGACCGGAGTACTGAGCCTGGCGAGCGCTCTGCCCGCAAGCCGCGACCAAGACTTTTGAGTCAAGTAGCTGAGGGACCGTCTCCGTATCCCAAGAGGCACGCCGCGGAGCATCGTGACGCCGGGATCGCCGAGCAGAAGCAGAGGCGCGGCGACCATGATGAGCAGAAGGTGCTGGATCGTGTGGAAGGTGAACAGCGACGCTGAAAGCGCGTCAATAGGCGATTCCAGCGCCAGGATTAACGCGGCCAGACCCGTGTAGAAGGCCGCCGCATTCCATCCCCGAATCGGCTTGCGATCGCTCACCAGAGTGAGTGGCCGCCACCCACGCCAGTACAGCAGGGCCGCGAGTGCAGTCAACAGGAGTATGGGCGGATCAACCGACCATTGGCTCAGGACTTGCGGCCACGCCATCAAGAGTTCCTTCTCTCAAGCAATCGGGAAGAACGGCTGAACGTACAGCGCAAGAAAATTGATGAGGGCGATGGCCGACAGCCAGCCAAAGTACTCGCCGAAGGCTTCGACGGCTACGCCACTTTCCTTGAACAACCCCAATCGAGCTCGGTTTGCGAAGCCGAAGAGAAGGATCGTAGAGATCACGAGGAGGATGGTAAAGGTTCCCTCGGTGGCGATGAAGACGCTCGCATAGCCCCCGGCCTGGAGACTAAATCCAGGGCTATGAAGCTCCAGTACATGGACCACGACCGAAAGCAGACATAGGCCGGCCGCTGCCCACAGCCCCATGGTTAGCCGGCTGAAGATTCGCTTGTAAAGACCGGCCCACTGGGCCCAGAAGTAGACAAGGCCGGCCACAAGAATGCAGGCGGTCTCGATCACCCCATAGGCGGACGACGGATGATCCACGCCGCTTGGGAGCCACAGATTGTTTTGATTTAAGGTCTGCAGATAGAACTGCGCGAAGTAAAAGCAAGCGAAGAAAAACGACAGTGACACGTAGGTCATGCGGACCGCGAGGAGCGTCAAGCGGTGATCAAGGGTGGTGACCGTGCGGGCCCCGGTGCTGCTGACGTGGTCGGCGGCGCTCTCGAGGCCGGTGTGTATCAAGCCCGCGTCGGAAGTAGACATGGCCTTTTCCTCCTCGACCTAATTCCCGGCCGAGACGACGCCGGTCGTCTGTTCCGAGGGCTTCAGAATGGCCATGGGCTCCGCCATGCCGTAGGTATGCGGGCCGGCCACGACAAGCGGGATCTCTTCAAAGTTGTCGACGGGAACCGGCGTGGCGGTCATCCATTCGAGACTTCGGGCGTTCCACGGGTTCGCCGCTGCCTTCTCACCCCAACGCCAGGAGACGACCACGTTGATCAGGAAAGGAACGATCGAGGCGCCCAGCAGGTATGCGAAGATGGTGGCCACGTCGTTCGCCGTCTGCAGAGAGGGCTCGTAGCTCGCGTACCTACGAGACATTCCGAGCATGCCCACAATCGCCAAGGTGATAAACGTGCCGTTGAAACCGATCCACATCGGCCAGAACTGAATCTGCCCTAACGTCTCATTCAGCTTTCTACCCGTCATCTTGGGGAACCAGTAGAAGATGGCCGCGAACAGGCCGAAGAAGGTGCCGCCCATCAGCACGAAGTGGAAGTGCGCCTGCACGAAATAGCTTCCATGCAGCTGGATGTCCGCGGGGACATCGGAGACGAACATACCGGTGAAGCCGCCAAGGAGAAAATTCGGGAAGAAGGCGATGGCGAAGAGCATGGCGGTGTTGAAGCGAATACGTGCTCCAAAGAGGGTGCCCAGTCCGGCCAGGAAAATGATGCCGGTCGGGAACGAGATCATCTCGGTTGAAAACATGAAGAAAGGTCTGAGCCCGGGGGTGAGTCCGCTCACGAATAGGTGGTGCTGCCACACGAACCA
>DHWR01000200.1 GCA_002413265.1 Chloroflexi bacterium UBA5177 | reverse complement strand
GCTGTAAGTCTTTTGTCGGCGGCCATGGTGGCTCCGGCGTCGGCGAGGGGACTGGCATCGCACGCCCAAGCCAAAGCATTCAAGGTCGGCGTCGTACTCGATGTCGGCGGAGTCAACGACAAGTCGTTCAACCACTTGGCGTACGAAGGAATGGTGCACGCCGTCGCCTCGTACCACATCACGGGCAGGTATGTTGTGTCGACGGGGCAGTCTCAGTACGTCCCCAACCTGACTCAGTTTGCTGCGGCGCACTACAACCTGGTCATTGCAGTCGGGTTCCTCATGCAGTCGGCAATGTACCAGGTTGCAAAACAGTACCCGCACACCAAATTTGCCATGGTAGACGGTGCGCCGCAGGGCCCCAGCGGGGCCACCGTGAACTTGCCAAACGTGGCAAACCTCTTCTTTAAGGAGCAGGAATCCGGCTTCCTGGTCGGCGTGATGGCTGCAGAGATGGAGAAACTGCATGTCGGGAAGGCTGTGCACGGAACCATCGGGTATATGGGTGGAATATCAATCCCGCCGGTAAACCGGTACATCGCCGGATACGTCGAGGGGGCGCGCCGAATCATGCCGTCCATCAAAATCCAGTCGGGCTACTCCCAGAGCTTCACCGATCAGAACAAGGGGCGTGAGATCGGGTTGGCCCAGATCAGTCAGGGCGCCGATATCCTTTTCCAAGTGGCTGGCGCTAGCGGGTTGGGTTATCTGGCAGCTGCTCAGCAGCAGGGACGTTACGGAATTGGGGTCGACGCTGACCAGGGCTACCTAGGCAAATACATCGTGACAAGCGCGGTCAAGAAAGTAGACGTCGCTGTCAAGCTCACCATTCATCAGGCTCTCACCGGACACTTCCGAAGTGGTGATCATCATTTCAGCCTGCTCAATGGCGCGACGGGTTTCGCCAAACCGGCGAGATTCGTGCCGAAGGCAATTGTTGCGATTGTCAAGCTTTACGAGCAGAAGATTCGAACCGGCAAGATCGTGCCGTCACCGAATATTCCCTAGCGACCGTTTGCAAGGCTAATTTTCCAGGGCCGGAGTTCGAGAGACTCCGGCCCTTTGTCTTTGGCAATCACAGCTCGTCGGAACGGTTATGATTGTCCATCGTTTTGCCGCGAGAGGGTACGGTATGGGCCTCGCAGAGGAAACTAGTCTCGAGCGCAATTTTGTGTGGCAGTGGGCCTCCGGCGCGGCGGTACCCATCGTGTCCGTGATTCTGGCAGTGCTCGTTGGAGCTGCGGTCGTACTCGCAGTTGGTGAGAACCCGCTGAATGCGTACTGGCAGCTTCTTCGGGGCTCGTTTGGGAGTTGGTACTACTTCACGGAAACGGTGATTGCGGCCATTCCCCTCATGCTCGCTGGATTTGCCGTGGCCTTCGCCTTTCGAGGTGGCCTCTTCAACATCGGAGCAGAGGGCCAGTTGCTGGCGGGAGCGGTCGCTTCGGCGTACGTCGGGTACAAGTTTCACGTACCGGGCATTGTGCTCGTTCCGATAGCAGTTCTAGCCGGCTGCCTTGCAGGTGCGCTCTGGGCTGGAATCGGAGGAGTGCTCAAGGCCTGGCGAGGAGCGCATGAGGTCATCACGACGATGATGCTCAATTACACAGCGATCTTGGTCACCAGCTACTTAGTCGAGCCAGGTCCGACGGGACATCCCGGTCCCATGGAGCAGACTATCCAAATAGGCAACCCGGAAACTCCTCCGATGAATGCGACCCTGCCGATCATTGTTCCGAACTCAATCGTCCTGAACAATCGGGTTCATGCCGGACTGCTCATCGCGCTCGGCGCCGGCGTCCTCGTCTGGTTCTTGCTATGGCGGACGACTCTCGGCTACAAGGTCCGTGCTGTGGGCCTTAATCCGCGTGCAGCCGCCTACGCGGGCATAAACGTCAAGTGGACTGTGGCGGTCACTCTTTTTATCTCGGGCGCGTTCGCGGGTCTCGCCGGCATGGTCAATCTCTATGGTCTGGCGCCGTACCAGCTTACAAACAGTTTCTCTTCCGGATACGGCTTCAACGCAATCGCCGTCGCGCTTCTGGGCCGGAACTCGGTGGTCGGAGTAATCGCGGCCGCCATACTGTTTGGGTCACTCCAACAGGGCGGCACCATCATGCAGGCCAATGCCGGCACCTCGCTGCATCTCGTGGAAGTGGTCCAGGGATTGATCATCTTCTTTGTCGGCGCCGACGCGGTGGTCCGCTACCTCGCAGCCCGCGGTATGGTCAAACTCCCCGGCCCGCAGCGCCAGAAAGCAGCGGCGTGAGCATCGTCACGGCCTCTGGGCTCTGGACGACGCTCTTTGATGCGAATCTGTGGCAGGCCACGCTCCGTCAGGCCACGCCGCTGGCGCTGGCCGCTCTGGGAGGCGTGATTTCGGAGCGGTCCGGGGTGGTCAATATCGCGATGGAAGGCATGATGCTAGTCGGCGCCTTCTTCGCTGTCTTCTATTCGGTCATCTTCGCGAACGCGGCAATTGGTGTCGTGATGGGAATGGTTGCGGGTGGCATTATGGCTCTGTTCCTGGCATATGGCGCCATCCATCTGAGGGCCGATCAGATTGTCATGGGTGTGGCGGTCAACCTCGCGGCCCTCGGTCTCACCGGCTATCTCCTCTTCAACAAATACGGGACGAACGGAACACCGCAGTCGTGCTTCGCTCCTCCGGCCTGCCAAAAGGGCTCTGTGTATACGATCCCGGACTATTCAGTTCCATTGCTACACAGGCTTCCAGCGGTCGGTCAGATACTCTTCCAGCAGAGTCCGATCGTCTATGTCATGCTCGGGCTCGTAGTGCTCGTTCACATCTTCATCTTCAGGACGACGCTCGGGCTGCGAATACGCGCGGTGGGGGAGAACCCAAGGGCGGCCGACACTGCCGGGATCAACGTACAGGCGGTGCGCTACCTGACGGTTACTCTTTCCGGCGTCCTCTCCGGACTGGCGGGCGCGTATCTCTCTCTCACGGTGGGAAGCTTCTCGGAGGGAATGACGTCGGGACGCGGCTTCATCGCTCTGGCGGCGATGATATTCGGCAAGTGGACGCCGTTTGGAGCTTTCGGCGCCTGCATGCTCTTTGGCTTTGGTCAGGCCCTGTACGTCGACCTCCAGAACACCTCGGGACCGCTTCAGAGCTATTCGACTCTGGTCGCGACACTGCCGTACCTCTTAACGATCGTTGCCCTCGCCGGCTTTATCGGCAGGGCTATACCGCCAGCGGCTGACGGCCAGCCGTACGATCCTGCCGCGGCCGGCTAGATGAGTCGATGACCGACACATCCGAGGATCGAGTGCCCTCTATCCAGGCAGTCGACATCGTCAAGCGGTTCGGCAGCTTCACCGCGAACGACAAGGTAAGTCTGCAAGCGTTTGCCGGCGAGATACTGGCCGTCGTCGGCGAGAACGGAGCGGGCAAGTCGACGCTTATGAATATGCTTTCCGGCCTATTGCATCCCGATGACGGAGAGATCCGGATGCAAGGGACCCCGGTGAAGTTCGGGTCGCCGCGCGACGCCATCGAACGCGGCATCGGGATGGTTCATCAGCATTTCATGCTGATTCCAGTCCTGACAGTTGCCGAAAACGTGGTGTTGGGTCACGAACCGTCGAACGGGTTCTTCGACCGGCGCGAAGCAGAACGAAGGGTCGACGAACTCTCTGCGCGTTACGGGCTCAAGCTGCAGCCGCGTGCTCGCGTCGAAAACCTGCCTGTAGGCTTGCAGCAGCGGGTGGAAATCCTCAAGGTTCTGTATTGGGGATCTGAGATCTTGATCTTCGATGAGCCCACTGCGGTGTTGACGCCTCAGGAGACTCGAGAGCTGTTTGTGGTGCTTCGGGAGCTCGCGACACACCGAAGAACGATTATCTTCATCACCCATAAGCTCAAAGAGGTGATGGCTGTCTCGGACAAGATTATTGTTCTTCGCACCGGTAAGGTGGTTGGCGAGCTCATCACGTCCGAAACATCTCCCCGCGAAATCGCGAGCCTGATGGTGGGCCGCGATGTGCTGCCCACCGTGCACAAGCCGCCGCCAAGAATCGGCGAGCCGATCGTCGTCATCCGGGACCTGCACGTGCAATCCGACCTAGGAGTGGAGGCGGTCAAGGGCATCGATCTCGAGATACATGGCGGCGAAATCCTGGGCATTGCAGGTGTCGAGGGCAACGGGCAAACGGAGCTAGTCGAGGCGCTGACCGGTCTGCGACCCGCCACATCAGGATCGGCCACCTTGAAGGCGCTCGATCTACTGGCCGGAAACTCGACGGTCAAGACATCTGCGGCGAAAGTGCGCGAGGCCGGCGTGGCATACGTGCCTGAAGATCGCCGCGAGCGCGGTCTTGTTCTTCCATACACGGTGGCGAACAACTTGATTCTCGGTCTCGAAGACTCGCCAAAATTCTCCCGAGGCGGAATCTTGAATTTCAGCAAGGTCCGATCGTGGGCACGAGGACTGGTTCCGAGATACGATATCCGTCCGCCGCGTACTGATATACCGGCCGGTAATCTGAGCGGCGGCAACCAGCAGAAGGTAGTTCTGGCTCGAGAGTTTTCGGAAGATCCGTTGCTCTTGATCGCGGCTCAGCCGACGCGTGGCCTCGACATCGGCGCTGCGCAGTTTGTCCACGAGCGCCTCGTCGAAAAGCGAGACTCTGGAACCGCAGTACTTCTCGTTTCGGCGGAACTCGACGAGATCCTAGCGCTATCTGACCGTATTGCCGTGATCTACGAAGGAGAGATCATGGGAATCTTTGATGCCGGAGAGTCGAACGAGGAGCAGATCGGTTTGCTGATGACGGGTGGCGAGGAGCGAGCCGCGGAGCAAAGCATCGACCTCGAAGCACCTGCACTGGTACAGGGATGACGACGCTTCACCGGCATCATCGAGGCAGGCGGAAGCCACTCGGTATCAGCTCGGCCACCGTGAAGGTGCCGACGCGATCCACGTAGACCGAGGAGTCTGGCCCCATCTGATCCAGCATGACCTGGCGGCATGCCCCGCACGGCAT
>DHWR01000311.1 GCA_002413265.1 Chloroflexi bacterium UBA5177 | reverse complement strand
GCGCATCCGTACGAGGAGCCTGCGTTCGACGTCTACGCGCTGCTGTGAAGGCGAAGCTGTTCACCGACGGCGGCAGCCGCGGCAATCCCGGCCCGGCTGCGTACGGCTATGTCATCGAAACGGAGGACGGACACGTGCTCGCGGCGCACGGCGAGGCGATCGGTCGTGCAACGAACAACGTCGCGGAGTACAGCGGCCTGGTCGCCGGGCTGGAAAAGGCGGCCGAGTTAGGCGTGCAGGAGCTGGAGGTCGTGTCCGACTCCGAGTTGCTCGTCAAGCAGATGCAAGGCGAATACCGAGTGAAGAACGAAGCGCTCAAGGAGTTGTGGGAAGACGCAAACGACCTCGAGCGCCGCTTTGGCCGAGTGCGCTACACGGCCGTCCGCCGTGACCACAACGAACTGGCCGACCGCCTCGTGAACGAGGCGTTAGACGCCGAGGCCTGAGGCTATACTTCACCGTTCCGCGGATGTAGCTCAGTTGGCTAGAGCGTCTGCTTGCCATGCAGAAGGTCGTGGGTTCGAGTCCCATCATCCGCTCCTCGGAAGCCCGCTGGAAACGGCGGGTTTTCTCTTTCAAAGTCGTGCGCACGCCTTTGCTCGCGAGACGGCGATCGCAAGGAAATGGCAAGGATGACCGATAGCCGAACGCTCGACTATTCTCGGTGTCGAGTCGCGTCCCGGCTCGTCGTGAAACATGTCCGGCCAGGCGTCCCCGAGAGGGGTCGTCTGCCGTTTCCGGGGAGTCCGTCACCTTCCAGCATTCGACTGCGTCCCCAGATTCCCACTATGCATCCCCGGACCAACCGGCCCGGTAATCGCCGGGAAACGAACGCTCGCCTCTGGGGCGAATCACCCGGACGGACGGATGATCACGCCATAGCCGCTGATCGGATTGGTCCCTTCAACTTGGATGATCACGTCGTATGTGCCGCTACTGCTGGGGGGCGGCCTATTTTTCCAAGCGTCGTCGACCGTCGTCTTGAGGTGTGCCGGAAACTCCGCGTCCGACCAGTTGGGGGGGAAATGTCGCGCTTCTGCTCCCGCGTCGTCACCGTCCGTCCCCGTTTTGTCATCGCCCATGAGTGCCTCCTGTGCTCGCTGGCCAGGCTCGTGATCGCCTGCAGCACCATCGTCTTCTTGCGAAATACGCAATGCAAGGAAGCATTTGACCGGGGCCGGCTTGACCCTTCCCCACTCGCCGCCAAGAAAACGATCGGTTTCGATTCGAGCCGGAAAAGTGAAAGTCGGGGTACGTGACGCCAAGGGGTTTGGTGACGCCGCGCACCCAACCTACTTCGGCTGTCAGGCCGGAGAGCTCCGATTCGGCGCCCCTGACGGGGGGAGCCAGACCGGAGAACTCCGGCCATGAAAGCCGTACCTCGATCTTGCACCCTTGCGTTCGCGCCTGCCGCTGATCTTTCTCAACGCCGGCGGCATTTCTTCAGCACCGATCTAACCGAATGGCTAGGGATTTTCCACGCCGTCTAACCCACAGTTCGTGCGCCGCCGACGACGTTGCGGCGTGGTCGGCGGCCGAACAGTGGGTGACTTGGATCCCGGGCCAGCCTCTCCCCAAGGCCCGCCAGCCCTAATGCGTGAACGGGCCCGGGGGTCCAACGAACAAGACGCGGCTCGAGCTCAAGTCTTGCGATGTGGAGGAGGCGCCCAGGGGCGAGGCGTCTGCGGTTCACGCCGCGACTCGGTCGCACCCCGGGGAGGGGTGTGGGTGACCGAGGTGCCCCTGGGCATGCGTGTAGTTCGTCACGCGCGCCGGGCAGCCTCCCCCAAACTTGTCTTCCCCTGTCACTCCCGAAAACGGAGAGCGAGGGTCAGCCATGGCTTGTGACCCACGATGGCGAACCTACCCACTGGGCTTCTCCGGTGGGCTTTCGGCCTAGCAAGAACGACACAAGGGGGCATTGGCGGTCCCCCGGAACGTGCGATCCGTGTCAAGGTCGAGCCGTGGCCGGCCGATGACAACTAGATGCGGCATCCACACTTTTTGTGGGTCAGAACTTGAGAAAAGCTCAGCGCAAGTTCTTAATTCGATTGTGCATCTATTCGTTAGTAGAAAAGCGCCCTCCCGCCGCCGGACGGGCCGAATGAAAGGACGGGAGATGAATCTCGGAACGAAAGCCGCCCTCCTCGTGAGTGGCCTGGCGCTTGTCGTTTCGCCCGCCGTCGCCCTCGCTTCAGGGTCGCCGAGCAATCCAGGCGCTCCCGACAACCAGGGCACCCAGACCGCGGCGACGAATCAGCCAGGCGACACGGGACAGCCGGGGCCGGGCGCGAGCCTGCCGGCGAAGGCGAAGGCCTACGGACGCTACTGCCAGACCCAAAGCAAGAAACATGTCGCGGGCCAAAAAGGCACCCCCTTCAGCCAGTGCGTGACGGCGATGGCCAAACTCGCGAGCGGTTCGACCACCTCGCCCAGGACCGCCTGCGCGTCGATGAGCAAGAAGCACGTCGCCGGCCAGAAGGGAACGCCGTTTAGCCAGTGCGTCGCCGGCGGCGCGAAGCTGCTCAAGAACCAGGACACGACTAGCCCGTAGACTCAGACAGTCCTTCGCGATCCAACTCGACGAGAACCCCGCGTTGGCGGGGTTCTCTTTTTTCGCGTGGGCCGTCAAGCCCGGACACAAGGGGCATAATGAAGCCGGGTTGGCGCGTTGGCAGACAGCGTCACGCGCATTCGTGGCTGCGATGAACCCAGCCCGAGACGTCTAACCAATCGCGCGCCTCGTCAGATCATCCGCTCATTGGAAGCCCGCTGGAAACGGCGGGTTTCTTTACTCAGAACCTGAGCAGCGTGCCGGGCCGGACCGGACCTATTCCTCCCGCTCGACAATGCGCGACACGCACGCGTTCTAGCTGGCGGGCTCGTCCGCGCTCGAGTCAAGGAGATCGAGAAGATGAGCCACGGCTGACGCCTCTTCGGTGAGGCGCTCTTGTTCTCCTGGCGCGAC
>DHWR01000010.1:3256-5048 GCA_002413265.1 Chloroflexi bacterium UBA5177 | reverse complement strand
CTCCAGGTCGACGTCGCGGAGTGGCTCGGGGAACGTCTGCTGCAGCAGTGGATAGAAGTGCGTCCAGAAGCCGCGACTCCTACCTACGACGTTCTCCCAAAGCCGGGATTGGCTTTCATGAACGCCCAGCGACGTGCCGGTGCCCAGGGGACTGTCGCTAAGGTTCTCGCCAACGCCCTGTTCGTACAGGGCGTGTCCGGTCTCGTGCATCGTCCCGAAGAGGGCCGGATTCAGGAATTCAGGCTCGAAGCGGGTGGTGATGCGGACGTCGTCGCGAGAGAAGCTGGTGCAGAAGGGATGAACGGCACGATCCTGCCGGCCTCTCGAGAAGTCGTAGCCGATCGCCTTGGCTACCATCACGCCAAACTCTTCTTGCTTGAGCTCGTCGAAGGGACGGCGAATCGGCTCGTCGCTCACGCTGTCTGCCCGCTCATATATGGCCGTTGCCAACGGAACGAGATCCGACTTGAGACTGTCAAATAACACTTTGACCTGGCTCGCCTTCATTCCGGGCTCGAATTGATCGAGCAAGGCGTCGTACTGGTTCTCCTCGTAGCCCAGATACTCGGCTCCCTGCCGGCTGTACTCCACGGTCTCCTGCAGGCAGCCCGAAAATGATGCAAAGTCGTCGTTCTCGCGAGCCTTCGCCCACACCTGCTGGCTGATGGACGAGTGGCTTGATACCTCTGCGATGAAGGAAGGTGGAAGCTTGTGGAAGTTCTCCCAATCACGCGTCGCTACCCGTAACAAGGCAGCGTCGTCGCTGTCGTAGGCAAGCTCGCCGGCCTCCGCTCGAGCGGCCTCTATCAGCTCCCTTGTCTTGTCGCTTACGAAGATCTCGTGCTGGATCTTGGCCAACGTGGAGATTTGGGCCGCCCTGGCCCGGGCGCCACCTGGGGGCATATGAGTCTGTTGGTCCCATCCGAGCACAGACAGGGCGTGCTGCAGGTCCCTGGCTTCCTTCAGTCGTCGCTTCAGACGTTCAAGACTGTCCCCCATCGCGGTCCCTCCCCAACGTCGATTGCGCCGCGTTCCCTCACTATATCGGTCGAGCTCGGAAGGGTAACTCCGCAGGCGAATCGCTAAGCCTGAATGTCGTCCGCGGAACCCTCGACCATTCGGAGGTATGTGGAATGATGGATGGTTCGCATCCAGTCGTCAAAGGTCTTCAGCGGAGCCTGGGCCAGGAGGCTTTCGCCTTTGCCCTCGCCGCGAAGAGTCCCGTCATCGTCTTCGACGATCAGCCCCTGGCGCTCCCCGCCGAGGTTATTCAACATCCCGACTCTCATCCCCGAGCTGCCCCCTGTAACGTGCCAAGTGCGGCTCGCGCCGCATCTAAGAATATCGGCACCTCGCTTGCCGGAAAGGAGAGATGGGTTCCGTTCCCTTCCGTCTCCTGAGCCAGTGCGAAGTAGAGCTGAGTTCCATGGTGAAGCACACTGATGGTCACCGGCGGCTGCGTCTCAACGGTGATGGGTCTGCCGCGGCGGCCGCGCAGGGAATCGTAGTAGAGATCACGGAGATCTGAAATCAGCTCGGCCAGACGATCGACGGGCAGGCCGATCGACTTGCCGCTCCATTGAAGTGAGAGACGGCCGTCCTCCCCGGGCCTCACGCTTATGTGCACCCGATGGTGATCCAGCTGGATCTCCTGAACCGGCATGTATCCGGGCTCGAGCTCGAAAAAAACGTCTTCCTCCTCCTCATCGGCGACCTCTTCATCGACCTCGTCGACGAGGCGCTCCCGCTCCTTCCTGGCCCCTGTCGCGGTCGCCTCGCCTCGTTCTCGGGA
>DHWR01000010.1:0-3077 GCA_002413265.1 Chloroflexi bacterium UBA5177 | reverse complement strand
GGAGGCGGCTTGGTGGGTCTCAGGTCGGTGGCCGGTACCTCGGCCTCGTATTTCGCAACGGCGGGGCTGGCTTCCTTCATCTCCTCGAGGCGTGCCCGCTCGTCGGGCGTCAAGCTGCGAGCGAGCATGGAACCGGCCTGAAGCAGCGCCCTGCCCAGACGCGCTGTCTCGGCGAGCGGAGTCGAAAGAGTACAGGGGGGTGTCTGACCCTCCTCCACACTCGCCTCGATAACGAGATTGCCTGCTTGCAACGCGACGCGAATCGTTGCCTCGTCCTCGGGCTCAAGCGACTCCTCCGCGCTGCCACGCTCTATCTCTCGGATGCGGCTCAGAGTGGCATCCAGCTGCACCATATCGAGCTCGAGTCTGCACTCCTCCGGTACCCACAGAGTCTCGTCGCGCTTCCACTGGCGGAGGGTCAAAAAATGTCTGCCTTCCCGCTCCTCGACCACACAGCTGATGCGTATGCCGCGAGGATGAAAGACGATCTTACCGGGGTCTATGGTTATCCAGTCACTTCCCGGGTTTGGCCATGGATGAGAAGTGTGATGCTGGAGAGGCTCCTGGTGGCCATCTGCCGCGTCGTCCTCGGTCCCGAGCCAGCCGGCAAAGCCTTCAATTTTCTCGAGCATGGGTTCTAGCTGATCGGCGATCACTATCAGCCCGTCGTCCACCGGCCTCCAGCTGTCACGAACCCGCTGCCAGAACACCAGCTTGGCGAGGTATTTAGTCCCAAAGGGCTCGGTTTCGGCTCGAAGCCGCCTACCGTCCTCCTTCTCCAGCACGATGCGCACGGCTTGTGTGCCACCACTGCTTTCCTGAAGCAGGCGCTTGACGCCGTCGCGGACCGCACCGAGGTCAGCAGGCGCCACGGTTAGGGCGTTGCGAGACGGCGCAAAGCCTGCAGGTCCTCGACGCCACACTCGAACGTCGATCTGTCGAGCGCCGGACTGGGTCGCGGTCTGCAGATGTATCTCAGACGAGTCGTCCTGCTTGATGACGACTGGCTCGATAGCAGCGGACGCCTCTTCCATACGGCACGAGGGTACCATAGCGCCGACGGGGTGGCCCGGTCCCTGCTGTATCCACTTCAAGTGATGACGCAGGCTCGGGCAATTCGGGGCGGCCCCGTCTTTGGCTCACGAGCACTGCGTCACACTTCAGACTATCACGGTGATTTTGGCGGCGGCGTCACTTCGCCACGTGGATGATTGGGCAGTCGAGGATGGTGTGTGCCATGTCCGTTTCGGTGAGCTTGCCCTTGGCCTTCAGAGCGTTGATCTGGTTGTCGCTGGTGAGCAAGACGACCTTGCTTCCCGATTTCCACTTAACTATCACCTCGTGCCAGAGGGGTGAGTAGTCGGTTTCCCCGGGCTGCGAGCCAAATACCGCAAGCTGGTGGGCGGCGGCATTGCCCTCCACCAGATAGATGGGAGGAGCTGCTCCCTCGGGCACGTGCTTCAAGCCAGGGGCGAAGTTGATGCCCATCATCTTGGCCTGCGTCTTGTCACTGACGTCCGTGCTGTAGTAGGTGTCGAGATGGCTGTCGTAGTAGCCCCAAAAGGTCTTGTGCGGGCCCACGTGCACGGGTCCCATGCCCATGGTGTTTTGTGCAGCCGCGCCTGGGGCGGAGCTGGAATGCGCCGCCTGTGCCCAGGACGCCGAAAAAAGAGCAAGAGACACCGCACAAATCAGTGCGACACCGGGGACCAAGGCAGTGATTCGTCCAGCGAGAATTCTTTTCATACGTCGCTCCTCCGTTCTGTTTGTTCCATTGCAGATACGACGGAGTGTTACGGTCGCTGCTCGGCGTTAAAAAAGAGATGGGCCGCACCGATCACTCGGCGCGGCCCATCGAAACTCTCCGGGATTAGGAGGCTGGAATCTTCACCGTGTAACAGGCTCCAGCGTGGTCGTCGACCGCTACGCCGGTGCTGGTGATGGCCCCGACTTCGTACGAGTAGGTGGCGCCGGGAAGGATCCCGTTGTCGCCCACGGTACCGGGAAGATCATTTCCCACCACATTTACCATGTGCGTCGTAGTACCGGCGCTCATGTCCTGGGTGCCGACCTCGACCAGCCCTGTGCATCCGGGACCCTGGCCGAAGAAGACGATCCCTTGACCCGGGTTGGGAGTCGAGAACTCCACCAGGAAGGAGGCGGTCGTACTGTTGGCCCCCACGGCCCTAAGGAAGCCGGTTGTCAGTGGCGCTGAAGTGAGTGCGACCGGCTGCCAGACTCCGCCAAAAGCCTTGATCCCAGCGCCATGGGTGTCCCCAGCGGCCGCGTCCTTGGAGAAGCGGTACAGCGGAAAGCCGTTGTACGTGACCTGGCCCACGACGTCGGTTCGCCGGCTGACTCCAAACATTCCGGGCACTCCCGCTACCGCGGGAACGCTCGTCGTGCCGGCCGGCAAGACCATCGGCGGCCAGAAGCCAAGGCAGCCACCGACGCACCCGAGGTGACCTCCCGCCTCGGAGGAAAGGTAGTACAGGGTCATCCCAGAAGAGTCGGTGAGGATCGACCCGAAGGTCGGATTCGCGGCAACCTGGATGAGAGGACTCTGTGCCGCCGCCGGCGTTGTCGCTCCCGATGCCGCCGCACCGATCAGCACTGCCATGGCAAAAACCGGTGTCATGAGACGCCTGTTGAGCATATCCATTCCTCCTGCCGCTAAATGAGACGGTTGTCGCCGGGTATAGGTTCCGGCATTACATCTACGCCTTGATGTTACGTCAGGAGTATTAAGCCGCGCTCTCGCCCTTCCGCTCTCGAAAACATGTCGAGCAGTAGACGGGGCGATCGACCTTGGGCACGAACGAGACCTTCGTGGGTTGGCCACATTGAGCGCACACCGCATCGTGGCGGGGCTTGCTCGAACGGCGATTCCGGACTCGAGTCTCAGGTCCAGCCACGGCCGGCTGCACACTTGAAGTAGTTGGCGCCGTAGCCGGAGGTCGTAGTGAAGGAGATTCTTCCTTCTCGCGAATCGCATGACCATCCCACATCTCGCGCTTGACTCGTACACCGATCTGCCGCTCGATGACCTGCCAGGCCCGCATCTCCGCAGGACTCAG
>DHWR01000162.1:721-3038 GCA_002413265.1 Chloroflexi bacterium UBA5177 | reverse complement strand
CCTGGTTTTTCATGGCCGGCCGAGTTCCTTCAATCGCCGCAGCTGCTCAGGGGTCAGGCGGCTCAAATGCTCAGCGAAGGCTGCCACGGCCGCGTCGCCAAACCGCTCGACGACCTGCTCGACCTGCTCCCGGCTGGTGCGGGCTATGTACTCGTCGGGACGCGTGGCTATGGCATAGACATGAGCCCGCTGCCGCCATACATGCTCCACGTTCAGCAGCCCCTTCTCGGCGAGACGGTTGAGCGTCGTCATCACCGTCGTGTATGCCAGCTCGGGCATCAAAGTCTGCACGTCGCGCACGACGAAAGGCTCGTGCACCAGACCGGTCCAGACTTCCCGCATGATGCGAGCCTCGAGCGGCCACAACAGGCCCAGAGCCCGCTCCAGCGAGCTCAAGCGATCTTCCGTCATGGATGTAGCTTTCTGCCTCTTCTGGGACGCCATTTGTCGTACTACCCTACCATAGTAGTATGACTGGACCGGCCGCTCTTCTTCTGGCTTTCTGGGCCGGCGTGATCTCATTTCTCCTTCCTTGCACGCTCCCCCTGATTCCCGGTTACCTGGCGTACCTATCCGGGCTAGAAGTCGAAGAAGTCCAGGGAGGCCAACGGACGAGCACGGTTGTGGGTGCGGCGGCACTCTTCGTACTCGGGTTCACCGTGGTGTTCGTCGCACTCGGAGCGACCCTCAGCTATATCGGCGCCTTTTTGCTTCCGTATCGTCAGATCCTGACGCGCGCCTCCGGTGTCTTCATCGTCATCATGGCTCTGGTGGTCATGGGCCTTCTTCGGGTGCCGATCCTGTATCGGGAGCAGCGATTCCAGATTGGCCGTCAGCTCGGCATCTGGGGAAGCTTACCGCTGGGAATGGCGTTCGCATTCGGCTGGACTCCATGTATCGGACCGGTTCTGACGTCGATACTAGCGCTGGCCACCACTGAGCAGTCCGCCCAAAAAGGCGCTCTCCTACTTTTTGTCTACGCTCTTGGACTCGGTGTCCCTTTTATGGCAGTCGCCCTGTTCGCCGACCGCCTCTTCCACTCCTTCACATGGATAAAGACGCACTACCGTGTACTCGATCTCACCGGCGGGAGTGTCCTGCTCGTGATGGGTGTGTTTCTTGTGCTGAACAGATGGACCGTGTTGATGGCGCCGATGCTGCGCTGGTACGCGGATCACAATTTCCTGCCATGAATTGCTAACGGCGTTCGATTTGTCCCCGACGATGGCACCCACGAGTCTCGCCCTTCATGAGCCGCACAGTGGAAGTCAATCGGCCCCGCTCTCGATCGGACCGCGTGATGGTCTGGAACGGAGGCTGGCGCTAACTTGTGAGACTCAATCTCCGCTCGATTTCCTGGCGCAACTTCCTTTCCGACACCCGGCCATACGAGAACGAGTCGCCGTCGAGAAGGATTCCGGGCGGGAAAAATATTCCGCTCTGCTCAGCCACGATACGCCCTTCTGTTGAATTGAGTTCGAGTACGCGGACGAACAGAGGATATTCGGCGGACAGCCGTTCTAGGACTTCCTTGGCCTGCTCACAAAATGCACACTGCTGCTGAGTGAGAAGGGCAACTTTGACCACCCTAGGTTGCGTGCCCATGAAGCCCCTTCCGGATGTCGGCGAGTAGGTTTGGCACGGGCACGTACATGGTGTAATTCGGAGACCCGCCGTAGTCCGCACGCCAGAGGATGGTCCCGGCCTTGCCGACGACGATGAAGGTGTGCCCGTCAGCGGATGCTCCCATCATGCCGTACCGATTGGCGGCATAAGACTTCGATACCGCGAGTCCGGGATCTGAGAGCACCGGCACGGAGATTCCCTCATCGGCCACCTTTTGCTTGAGCGCATCCAGTGAATCGCCAGTGATGACAACCATCTTGTCGATCCCGAGTGCCCGAAATTTGCTCCACGCCGGCACAACGTCTTTGATCTGACTCCAACATGGCTCGCATCCCACCCCTTCCTGAAAGTAGAGAAGCACGGAATGACCGTGCTGGGAAGCGAGATTGAACCTTCCACCGGTGGTCGATGCCAGGGCGAGAGCCGGCGCCGGTTGGTTTGGACCCGGATTCCCAACCTGGTAGGCGTAGGCACCCGCCTGGCTTCCTGACGACCCGCGTCCGCCACTGGCCAGGTTGCTCGCCGCGTAGATAATTACGAGGACGACAAGCGCTGCACCGACCGCGAGCGCCACCTTCGTGCCGATGTCCAATCCTCCGCGCCTTTGTCGCGAATGTGTGCCCGGCTTGCCTGTCTGACCCCGGTTTCTTTGTTGGCCCGCGCTCTCGTGCGCGTCGGTCTTGACCACTGC
>DHWR01000162.1:0-469 GCA_002413265.1 Chloroflexi bacterium UBA5177 | reverse complement strand
TCAAGTTCTTCCAGCGAGTCCTCGCCGGCTTCGTACGGCTCGCTCACCTGGGTAAGCGCACGGCGTCCAAGAAGCACGAGGAGAATGACAAGGACTGATGCCCCTGCCCAGCCCGGGACCCACGAGAGGGCCGTGGTGATCAGGTGCCCGTAGTGCTGTAGGTGCACGGTGAGCTCCGCTTGCCAGCCGCTAGAGACCCCCATGGACGGTCCCCGAAGTCCAACCGCAACTGTGGCGACGCCCATGAGCGCCAGCAGGAGCCCGCTGGCGACGTTGGTCGCGCCGATGGTGCGCCGTAGGGAGCCGAGGCGCAAGGAAAATGACCGCGGGCGGAAGAGGCGGCTAGCCCGCCAGTCGAAACGCTCCCAGAGCAAGGCAATGACGAAGAGGGGGGCGACCATGCCGAAGACATACGCCGCCCCGAGCCCGAGCGCCAGGCCAAACGAGGACGCGACTCCTGAAAGGGCGA
>DHWR01000320.1:15831-19969 GCA_002413265.1 Chloroflexi bacterium UBA5177 | reverse complement strand
TGGGTGAGGATGACGCCCTTGGGATCCCCTGTAGTTCCCGACGTAAAGATGATCTCCGCAATATCATCCGCATCGATTTCCGATTCCGACAAGCTGCCTTCGGTGGCAAGCTCAGCCATTTCCTCGAGCTCGAGGCTCGGCAGGTCCAGCGTCCAGCTCGCCCTGGTGAAGCGAGACAGCAATACAAGTCGAGGGCCTGATTGCGCCACCACCTGGCTGACAAAGTCGGGACTGCTCCGGATATCGAGCGGCACGACGACTGCCCCCAGACGTAAGGCTCCAAAGAATGCCGCTACCCACCACGGGCTGTTGGGAGCCCAGAGGACGAGCCGATCGCCCTTGACGATCCCGTGATTCTGGAGCCTGATCGCAAAAAGCTCAGACTCCGCCAGCAGTCGGTCGTAGGTCCAGACTTCGGTGCGGTAGCGCGGAGTGTGCGACAGAACAGGCTTTGGCCCGTGCTCTTTGGTTACGCGAGCCAGCAGCCCGGGAAGCGTCTCCATGCTCATGCGGTTTCCGCGCGCGTTTCCGCGGGACCCGCGATAGGACCTTCGCGAATCTCAGGCACGATCCGCTTGAGCCAGTCCGGCATCCACCAATTCCAGTCTCCCATTAGCTTCATCGTTGCCGGAACCATGATGATGCGCACCACCGTGGTGTCGAGCAGGATGCCCACGGCGAGACCTATGCCAATCTCTTTCACGCTCACGACTGCAGCCGAAGCGAACGAGCCGAAGGTCCCGATCAGGATCAATCCGGCGGCGGTGATTATGCCGGCAGTGGACTGCAAGCCGACGGCTACGGCCTCGTCGTTGTCGCGCAGCCGATGATAGTTCTCTCGAACCCGAGACAGCAGGAATACCTCGTAGTCGGTTGAAAGGCCGAACAGAATCGCGTAGAGGATCGCCGGAGTCATCGCGCCAAGCAGGTGTTCCGATTGGAAGCCAAATATCTGAGTCGGGAAGCCGTACTGGAAGACAACTACCAGCGCCCCATACGTCGCGAGTACGGTTGCGAGGTTCATCAGCATCGCTTTGATCGGCAGGAAGATCGACTGGAAGAACATCATGAGCACGATGAAGATGAGGATCATGATCGAGATGACTATGTATGGAAAGCGCCCGTAGAGGGAGTCCGTGAAGTCCAGGAATTCCGCCGCCTCGCCGCCAACAAAGACGGAATACGGGGCCAGTTGCGGACTGTTCGGAATGATTTTGTCCTTCAGGTCATAGACGAACTGCTCATGTTTAGGGTCGTACTGCCCGTATTTCGTGAAGACTATGATGATAGCTTTGCTGCTGTTGCCTGAAAGATTCACAAAGCGGTTGACCAGGCTCGTTTGAGCTTTTGTCGTAAATGCCTGTGGTCTGAGGTCCTTGAACTGGCTCACCGGAACGCCGCTGAGACGCGCGACCGAGAACAACGATTCGACCTGATCGGTTCTCGGATCTCTTCGTAGCCGCTCCGTCAGCTGTTCGAGCGAGTTGAGGAAGGTTGGGGTCCAGACTCCGTCGGGCGTCGTCGACATCACGATCTGGATGGGAGTCAAGCGACCCTCTCCAAAAGCTGCCTTCATGGCGTCATAGCCTTTCACCGTCTCCACTGAGGTGGGCAGGACGTGCGGTGAAGCGCCGACCAGCCTCAGATCTCTGACTGGAAACGCGATGACGAACAAAATGGCCAGCGACACGCCCAGCCAGATCCACGGGCGAGCCATGACTCGCTTGCTGAGGCGATACCAGAACCCCGGCGCCCCCTCTTCAGCAGTCGATCTTCGTGGCACAACTCGGAGCCATTCGATCCTGTGCCCGAGGATCGCAAACAGCGCCGGCATCAAAGTGAGAGCGGCCAGGAGAGAGGTGATCGAGACGAATATGACGGCGATCGTGATCGATCGAACGATCATCAAGTGGATCACGAGAATCGTCATCACAACCATGGAGAGCATGAGCGTAACTGCCGAATACATAATTGAGCGGCCGGCCGTCGCCATGGCTGTAGAAATCGCATCGTTGCTCGTCTGTCCCTTGGCTCTCTCCTCTCTCAGCCTGCTGACTAGCAACAGGGAGAAGTCGATGCCCAGTCCGAGGCCGATCATCGACGCAATATTCAGTGCGAAAACCGATGTGTCGACATTGGATCCCAGTACATACGTGAGGGCCTCGCTTGCGGTGACCGCGCAGGCGCCGAGGATCAGCGGAATAATTGACGCGATCAAAGTACGGAAGACCAAAATAAGCAGAATAACGACGATTGGGATCGTGAAAAGCTCTGACCGCTTGAGATCCTGTTCGCTGGTGGTAAAGGTGTCTTCATCGGATGCCGGGCGACCTGTGACGAAATGCTGAATCGACAAACCGCGGAGCTGCTTCCGAACATCCGGCACGAGCTTCGCGACGGTAGAGGGATCGCCTCGAAGCGAGACAACAGAGGTGGTGGTCTTCCCGTCGCGGCTTAGGAGCGTGGGATCGTGCGTGCCGTAGTAGGTGGTAACGCCGGTGACGCCTTTGACCTTCGCGATGCGCTGCGACGCGGCGAGAACCTCGTTCCTGAACGATGTGGCGGTTGCCGGGAGCGACGTCGAACGGTAGACGACCACGACTGTATTCCGCGTGGATATATGGAAGTCGTTCGCCAGAATCGCCGCCGCCTTGTCCGACGTAGAACCTGGGACGGCGAACCCGCCGCCCTTAACCACATCGGCGGCCTTCGGACCCAGAATGCCGCCGGACACGACGATAATCGCTACCCAAACGGCAAGCACATACCAACGCCAGCGAACCATGAGCAGGCTAAATCGAACAAAACGGTCGGCCGTCAAACGCTGCTCCATTCCGCCTCGGTTCGGCCCTCGCATGGGTGCCAAAGCATAGTCTTAGCGCAAGAGGCAGTCAAGCGCGAGCTAACCCGGAGCGGCCCTGAAAACATTGCTCAGAATCAGGATCAAGGCGATGGCCATTACGGCGAGCACGATCACCGTGATCAAGATGGCCTCTGCGCGTCCGGGCCCCCTAGCGGCATCTTGGGGTAGCTCGCCCAGGCTCGGGTCGGCTTGCGTCGGCTGATGAGGCTCAGACTCCCCCACGGCTAACCTCCGCTCGGTCGTCCCTGCACCGGCAGGGAGATAAGTGGACTCACGTATCCAATCGGGTCGTACCGTGCAGTTTACAGGCATTGAGGAGGTTTGTCTTCCATCCTGACCCTCGTGCCTCAGTTTGACTTCAGCAGGGTCGAAATGTAAGGTGGCTGCAAAGTGGGAAGGCGTGGAAATGCCCGTCCAGGGCCTCGCCGCCACACAACCTTCATCAATGCAACTCGTGGAGACTCCTTATGACAAGCAGCCCTCAGGGCGGTCTTCTTCTCGGAAATCTGAACCAGGTCCGCAAGGATCCTCTCGGCTTTTTCTCGATGTGCGCCCGGGAGCATGGCGACTTCGTGCCTCTCAGGTTCGGCCCAAAGCGCGGTGTGTTTCTCAACAATCCTGACTACATCGCCTACATCATGGACGAACATCCTGACAAGTTTGTGAAGGGGCCGGGCGCCAACGCGATGAAGGTCGTATTCGGCAATGGGCTCCTCTTGAGTGAGGGCAAAGTATGGCAGCGTCAGCACGATATGGCGCTGCCGGCTCAGGACGAGAAACACGTTCGGAGCCACGTCACCATCATGGTCGACTTTGCTTCCCGCATGATCGGCTCGTGGTCAGACGGTCAACCGATAGATATCCACGGAGAAATGATGCTGCTGGCCCTTCAGCAGATGGCGAAAATCTTCTTCGATGTCGACATCACGCAGGACGTCAACAAAGAGTTCGGTGAGGCGCTAGGCCAGCTCCAAGAGCGTGCCGCTGCTACGCTGGACAACCTCTTGCTCCCCGCACCACAAAGTCTGCCGACCGCCCGCAATCGCAGGCTCGGCAAAGTCATGCGCCGGTTTGACGACATGCTGTACGAGCTCATCAAACAGCGCCAGGTCGATGGGAAGGATCATGGTGACTTCCTTTCGGTCATGCTGGCAGCGCGCGACCAGGGCGGCAAACCGATGAGCCACAAGCAGCTGCGCGACGACATCGTCACGATCATCCTCAGCACGGAAACGATACCTCTCACGCTCATGTACGCCGTATACCTGCTTTCTA
>DHWR01000320.1:4563-15681 GCA_002413265.1 Chloroflexi bacterium UBA5177 | reverse complement strand
CGGATCAGGAGAGCCTGCCCCTTGTCCAGAAGGTCATCATGGAGACTCTCCGTCTCTACCCACCGATCTATGCCACCGACCGCATTGCTCTCGAGAATTTAGACATCGACGGCCACCGTGTCGACAAGGGAACGACTCTGTTCAGCTGTCAATGGGTAATGCATAGAGACCCACGCTTTTACGAAGACCCGGAAGGCTTCAGGCCATCGCGGTGGACATCCGAGTTCATGAGAGGGCTACCGAAATACGCCTACTTCCCCTACGGCGCGGGACCGCGTCGCTGCTACGGCGAGCCACTTGGCATCAGCGGAACGCTAGTCGGCCTAGCCACTCTCATCCAGGCCTGCCGGTTCACTCTCGTGCCGGGAGAAACGCTCGATATAAAGCCAGAGCTGATCATTCGGCCGAAACACCCGATCATGGTGACGGTGAACAAGCGGCACTCAGCCTAGCGCATCGATTCCGTTTGACGCGTCTTCTCGCGCTCTCGATACTCGGCGATGGTCTTCGAGAGCTTTCCGGTACCCGAATACAACATCATTACTTCATTCAGCCTCGGAAACAGCTCTATCGACGCCACTATCAAGCGGCTCGGGAGAGCCTTGGGAATGGCTAGAATTTCTGCCTTGTCCTTCCGCACGGCCCGCACCACTGCCTCGGCAATCTTATTGGGCGAGGACAGTCCGCCGGGAGGCGACGCGGTTGCGCCCGCCTCTGCAACGGACCGTTGGTACATGCCTGTCCCACTCACGTACGTGGGAATAACAACCGAAGCACTCACGCCTTGATTTCTGTACTCAGCTCTGAGCGACCGGGTGAAGCCGATGATTCCGCTCTTACTGGCGCAGTAAGGCTCGTCGTACGGCACGCCGTACTTCCCCTCCATCGATGCGACGTTTACGATATGGCCTCGTTTCCGCTGCAACATGCCGGGTAGAACCAATCGAGAAAGGATCATTGGACCAACTAGGTTGACTCGGACTATCTGCTCGATCTCGTGTGGCGTAAGTGTGTGATAGAACGACGTCAACAACAGACCCGCATTGTTGACGAGCAGGTCGATCGCGCCAAACTTCGCTTCAGCAAGCTGGACCGCCTGCTCCAAGTCAGCAGTGTTTGCCAAGTCCGCGTTTATGGCAAGCGTCAGCGATCCCGCTTTCCCGAGCTCGGCGGCGACGGCATCCAATTCGCTAGAAGAACGGGAAAGCAGCACGACACTCATACCTTCGCGGCACAGTGCCTCGGCGATATATTTGCCAACGCCTCTCGAGGCGCCGGTAACAAGAGCGGTTCTACCCTTTAGCTCACGCAAACCGTTTCTCCCGCGCCGCCGGCGCTGAACTCAGAGGGGTGGACGCAACGGATAGTCGTCTCGGGTCTTGAAATGCTGCTCCAGGGTGTCCATTACCGCGAACGCCACGTCTTCGCGCCAGTGACGGGCCACGACCTGCACACCGACCGGAAGACCCACGCTGCCGATCTCTCCGGCTCGGGCAGTCCTCTCTATGAGATCAGTGCTCTCGGGCCGGTCGCATTCCTCATCAGGACCAATTCGACTCACCGCGACCGCGCCGGTCGGCATGCCAAGAAGGTTGTAGACCTGCGTGTAGCTTCCCTCGTTGGTCAGGTAGTACCCGGTTCCATGTCGATATGCAGGGAACGGGTTGGGCGGGCAGAGTATGACGTCATAGCCTTTGGCGTCCATGACCGCCGCGAAATTGTCCATGTATCTGTCTCGCTCGAGGATCAGATCCCAATAATCTGCCGTCGAGCGAACTCCAACGCTCTGAGCAAAACTGGCGAGTCGATGCTGCCCGAGACGTCGCAGAACAGCCGCTCCGGCTCGCGCTGCCCAGTTGGGCAAACCTCCCGCCATCACCGGGTGTCCGGCTCGTTTATCCAGCTTGTCGTCACCCGCGATTCGCTTTGCCCAGCGAGAACCAGCCGCGCTTGCCAGCCCCAGAAATATTGCCCGGCCCCTTTCAATGTCCCCCGGCACCCATTCCTCCACGAACGCGCCCAGACCTTCCAGGACCGCGGCAGCGTCGCGCGTAACGCGGCGTACTGCGGGTGCCGGACGAAACGCGCGGTCGTCGTCATACCAGGCAATCTTGAGATCTTTGATCGACACATCAGCCGGATCTCGCCACGGCATCACTCGAACGGTTCTGTCGATTTTCTCAAGACCCGGAGCCGCGATCACCGAGAGTACGAGCCTAAGATCCTCCACGTTCCGCCCCATGGGACCCGGCTGATCGATGACTGTCTCCATGCCCGAGAACAAGCGCGCATCGAACGTCCCTTTCAGGCTCAGCCGACCTGAGGTTGGCTTGAAGCCGTGGATCCCGCAGAAATGCGGCGGAATACGGACGCTGCCGCCGTAATCGCTTGCCAAACCGACAGGTGATCCACCGGCCGCCAGAATAGCTCCCTCTCCACTGCTGCCGCCACCCGGTGAGCGCTCCAAGTTCCAGGGATTGTTGGTTCGTCCAAACAGCGGGTTGTCGCCCTCGTTAAAGAGCATGAGTTGAGGCAGATTTGTCTTGCCCAGAAATATTGCGCCTGCTGCTCGGAGCCGTGCCACCATCGGCGAATCAACCGGCACCCGCTGATTTGCAAAGCGCACCATCCCGCCGGTGGTCGGCAGCCCCTTGATGTCATAGCACTCTTTGATGGTCATAGGGACGCCGTGTAGGGCCCCGAGAGACTCTCCGCGCGCTCTTGTCCTATCCGCCTCGTCAGCCGAAGCCATGGCTTCGGCAAATAACGGGACCACGACAGCGTTCAGTCTAGGATCGACTTCTTCTATCCTACGGACGTGTGCTTCCACGACTTCTCTCGACGAGACATCTCCGGCTGCTATGCGTCGGGCGAGCTCGCTAGCGCTCGTCCACAACACTTCGTTGCCGGACTGCTGCGTCTTTGCTGAGGCTCTCGCCATATCTATCAGCGCTCCCTTCCATAGCTGGTGAAGGACACCGTGGTTCCGTCAATGTAATGGACGGCGTGAGCGCCGTCAAAGACCGCTGCGCTTGTCGTTGATTTTGCCCGGTGCTACACTCACTTCCACGGAATCTCAGTAAAGCCGGCGGGCCTCACGAAGGTTTCAGCAGGCCTACGACCAGCCTTCGGCGAGACGAGATAGGACCCGTTGCCCCGACATGTCCACGTTTGAACCCATGTTAGATTGCCACCGTGGGAGGGCGGAAATGGCTCAGCCGAGCGCCAGCAACGGAGAACAGGTCAAAAGCCGTGAGCGCCGCCCGTTGCGTATGGATCGGGCGCATACGTACTCGTATCACGCGGACGACGGGGTGGAGCTACGTCTCACCCGATATGACGGCGGAGGCAAGGGTCCGGTAATCCTTGCACCTGGCTACGGAACGTCCAGCCTTGCCTTCTCTATCGACACCGTGGACGTCAACTTCCCCGAGTACCTGTATGCCAACGGCTATGACGTTTGGCTGCTCGACTATCGCTCCAGCCCGGAGCTCCCATCTGCGACCACGCAGTTCACCGTGGACGACATTGCCACCAGAGATTGGCCGGCGACGGTTGAAAAAGTCCGAGAAGTCAGCGGCGCGGGCGATGTCCAGGTAATGGCCCACTGCGTGGGTTCCATGTCCTTCCTGATGGGGATGATGGCCGGAATGAAGGGAGTCAGATCAGCGGTCTGTTCTCAGCTGACGGCGCATCCCGTTGCCCCCACCCTCAATCAGGTCAAGGCGGGCCTCCATCTGGCGGATCTGCTACCTGTGATGGGCTTCGATACTCTCACGACGGACTATGAGGACTCTCACTGGCAGGAGAGCATCTTCGATAAGGTGCTGAAACTGTATCCCACTCACGAGCGCTGCAATAGCCCGGTCTGCCGCCGGATCCTCTTCATGTACGGAGAGGTCTACAAGCACGAAAATCTCAACCAAGCCACTCACGACGCGATGCACGAGATGTTCGGCGTGGCGAACATGACTACCTTCAAACAGTTAGGCGCTATCGTACGAGCCGGTCACATCGTTGACAAGGACGGAAAGAACTCGTATCTTCCGCACCTCGATCGGCTGCGCATACCCATCTCGTTTATTCATGGCGAAGAGAACGGCCTATTCCTCACTAAGGGCAGCGAGATCACGTACAACGTGCTGCGAGAAGCAAACGGTCCAGACCTGTACACGCGCACGGTCATAAAAAATTACGCGCACATGGATTGTTTCATAGGCAAAGACTCGGCCAGGGATGTCTTTCCGATCGTCCTTGCCGAGTTGGAGAAAGGCAACGCCGCCTAGAACGTCTTACAGGAGGGGTGCATGACGGACACGGCTCAGCAGCAAGAGAGCGGGCAACGAGGCCAGGTCAATCCGGGATTGCGGGAACTGTTCAACGTGTCACTCATGACGGCGCTTCAAGAGAGGCGAACCCGGCGAGTTGCGCGTGGCATGTCGGTAGACGCGTACGGATTGACGCACGAGAGCGAGCACAAACCAAAGTCACTCAGCCCGCTTGAAGAGGCGGTACTCATCGTTTCGACCGGACCGACGGGCGCGGTGATGCACGATGGCCCTCTCGTGATGCGCGACGGCAGAGATGAGCTGGGTACACCGTTCATGAATGCCATTAGCCGGGCCGCACCTAGCCCTGACAATGCCCAGGCCGCAAAGATTTTTATGATCAATGACGACGGCATCTGGCTGATCAAGTCGCTGAAACCGAGCGAAGCTCGCCGCCTTCTGGACGATCGGCCCCGCAAGTGGCAGGAGTGGTCAGAAGAGGATTGGCTCACCGCGGCTAGCACGATGAAGGTCAAAGTTCACGAGGGGCGTCTAGAGTTCCCGAGGGAATGGCCATACTACATCGGCTGGAACAAGCAGATCTCGAACGTCCCCGGAACTACCATCTTTTTCCCCATCGTCGACTGTACATGGCAGTACATCAACGCCTTTCTGATCATCGGATCCGAGCCCGATGGCCAGCGGCCGATCATCATAGACGACTGGCAAAAGTTCCACCCGAAGAGCGCGTTCGACTGGATCGCCTGGGCAGGTTCGCATCTGCACCTCTCCACTCTGATCCCTTACCACCCCGTGGGTGGAACGAAGTACATTCGTAGCGGATACGTTAACCCCAACGCCACCGTCCCGCTGGGCTACGCGCGCACCTGGCGCACCGACCACGACGCCTTCTTCTTGCTCCAGAATCTCGCCCTGCTGGGAGAGGCGATGGGCTTGGGCAGCTGGACTCATGCCTCGGTATTCCCTCCATACGTGATGGAGAGGGATGCCTCGAAGGGATGGTATGGACTGGGCTTCAGGAAAGAAGACGGCAAGAAGTTCCGGCGGTGGCCCCCCCTCCCAGCGCCACAGCCGAATTTCGTAGGCATCGACGGAATCCTTGAAGGCTGTTGTCCCCCTTACGTTGGGTCGATGGATGAAGCCGTCGATAAGGTTGTGGAATTTAAATACAGCGGCGATGGTGTCTACTCAAACCCTCAGATCTTCTCGGGAGCCTACCGGAAGCAGACTCAAGGCGAGGAATATCTGAAGCACGCCTCGCATTACTCAAAGGAATGCGTGCAGTACGCAAAAGACGTGGCGAACTACATCTGGGATACCTACGGGCGATTCCCGGCGCATCTCAATTCGTTCTACGTGCCGGGAATCTGGACACAGTTCGCCCATTTGGAGACGGACTACTACGACAAGTTCATGGATCCGTCTGTGTACCCGCGGCAGGCCGCCCACGATGGTCTTTGGGACACTGACGAAGCCTAGTTACCAGCCATTGAAAGACGGGCGCTTCAGGGCGCCCGTTCTTACTTACCCCGACGCGGAGGCGATGCGTACTCGCCGAGCATTTTGACGGTGAAGAAAGTTCCGAAGCGTACCAAGCTCGAAACATGCTGTCCCGGATGTCGCGCGTTGATGGCCCGCATCGACAGCACCTGGGGGACCAAGTCTGCCAGCCGGATGGCCAGCACGCCTCGACCGACCTCTTCCTCTGTTCCGTTGTTCTCTCGGTAGAGCGTCGCGAACAGCGTCGTGGTGTCTTTCCAGAAGTCCAGCACGAAGTCGTTGTGGACGTCCTTATAACCAGTGAGGCGATGTCGAATGCCCGAACTGTCGCGGAACCGCATGTCGTAGCGCATCTGCATGCGGCCGGACTCATCCTTGGCGAAGAGGTTGAACACTCCATCCTCGAGAGGCTGGCGGCCCCCGAACCTGGGCGAATCGACGTGACCGGTCATCCGTGCTTCATGAGCCGGATTCTGGACGAATGACTTCAGATCGTCGACCAGAATTGTGACGGTGAAGCGCAGCGGCTCACCCCCTTTGCGGACGTATTTCTCCTGTCCGGCAACGATGTTGCCTCCCATCGTTTCCGTGAAGGTGAAGCCGAGTGACCGGCTCCGATTTCCATCCATGACTTTCACTCCTCCTTGCGTGCGATGGCGACGGTCAGTTCGAAACAATATGCTCCGCGGTGCGCTCGGCCACGGCGCTAATGGTAAGCGACGGATTGGGACCGAGAGATCTCGGGATGGCCGAACCGTCCGCCACATACAGGTTCTTGTAGTTCCATACTTCGCCGAACGGGTTGGCCACCCCCTGCGACTCGTCATCGGATATGGCACAGCCTCCCAACGGATGCACCGTGACGAGCCGCCCAAGCAGGCTCCAGAGCGGACTGGCCACATACACGCCACCCAGCTCTTTGGCTATCCGCCGAAACTCCATCTCCATCAGATTGAACATCGGTCGCGACGCCGTGTGATCCCAATCGATTTTCAGTTTGGGCCGTCTTCCGATCCGTCGCTTGAGGTGAACCACGCCGTCGGAAGCGTCCTGGCCCATGCCGAGGAATATCATGGCGTTGGCCGGAAGGTCCTTGCGCTCCAGGCCTTTGTGCTCCTGTGCCAGGCGGGCCATCTCGGCATGGAAGGTTCGAAGACGGGCAATATGTCCGACGGGGCCTTTGAGCAGCTTTCCGGACAAGGCCGAGCTGGGATGCATGGCGGCGACGATGAAGGCAATGTCCGGGGCGTACCCACCTTCCTGAAGGTAGAAATGAAATCCGTCTCCCTCGTAAGGCAGGGCAGTGGTGATGACCGGACCGTGCCACGGGTCCAACGGTTTGTCGGTGTTCAAGGCGCCGCAGAGGAAATCTCCGTTGCCCGAGAAGTGCGTACCGAGGGCAGGGCTCAGTTTCGGCAGCGAGTGGAACTCGTCGCGGCAGCGGAGGAGCAGCTCGTTGCTGCTCACCGTACCCGCCGAAACCATAACGAGCGGCGCCGACACCGTCTTACGTTCGAACGTCGTTCGATCTCGGTAGATGACTCTGTAGCCACCCGCCTCCTCGCCAATAGCGAGAACTTCGGAAAGCGGCTGGACGGTTGCCCCGTGCTTTTGCTCCGCGATCGCCAGGTAGTTGAGGTCGACCGTGTTCTTCGCCCCGAATCTGCATCCCAGGTCGCACTCGCCCGTGTGAAGACACGGCGACTGCTTCACGTCGATACCGAATCCAAATGGGTCTTGTCGATAATCCGGCACGTTGCCGTGCTCTGAAGCCGTGTACTCCTCGTCGAAATAGACCGCCAGATTCGGGCGAATAGGATGAGCGCCGATAGCTCGACCGACGCGGGTGAATTCGCGAGTCTTTGCCACGTCGATCGACTCAGGAAAGGGTCTCACTCCGAGCTGCTTTTCGACCGTCTCGTAGTACGGAGCAAGAGTCTCCGGTCCCATGCCTTGAGGCCATCCGTCTCGAAAGCTGATCTGCGGCGCCCTGAGGTGCACGTTGGCGTAGGCGTGCGAGCCGCCACCAACGCCGCTACTGGTGAGAGTGACGATCCGTCCAAAAGGACGGAAGTCCCAGAAGCCGTTCCATTGCGAGGTCCACATCCAGTCTCGGACGCCCGAGCGAGGAAATCGTGGGAATTGCTCGCCGCTTCGTCGCGGGCCGCGCTCCAGCACCAGAACTTTTCGCCCGCTCTCGGCGAGCCGACACGCCGTAATCGCTCCGCCGAAACCACTTCCGATTACGATGGCATCGGGTTGCGGGTCGTCTGATGCCGCCATTTACACCCCCTGATGCCCGAGGTGTTCCGGGCGCTGCCAGTGTAGCCTAGCAGGAGCCGCGGATTACATCCGAGACCGTTTCGTATTCAGCCTCGGCCTTGGCAACTCCGGCCGCATATCCGGCGACCACATCGAACATTTTTCCGTCGCCGAAGGCGTGGCCCTCGACTTCATCGTCGTCTTCCCCGAGAGCATCGAAGTTAATATGGCCCGATGTGTCCTCGTTCGCAGCATCGGCTGCGTCGTCCAGCATCTGCTGCAGAAATGCAGCCTCTTTGGGGGTCAAAGTCCGCGTCCAGCTCTGAAGCTTCGCGGAAAAGGCGGCCAGCTCGCCAGGGGTCATGGCGGTGCGGGTTTCTTGAACCATTGAAGCCACTCCTTACTAGTGAGGGCGCACGCGTGCAAAGGCCTCGCCAGGCGTTCGCAGCTCTGTATGAGTCCGTTAATTTACTTCCGGTTAGGACCACTATACTTCTCTCTAGGTACAGATGTCTGTGAACCAGCGCACTTGCGTAGCGATGTTTTCGGGGCTGAACGGGGAAAAGCATGCAGCAGGATTCTGACTTGGAAGCAGACGCCGAAGAGGAGATAATCCCACTCTCAACGCGCGTGGGGCTTCTCGCCCAGCACCGAATTTTTGCCGGAGTCCCGATACGCGTGATTGAGCGTTTTGCTGCTCTGATGCAGGAAGAGCGGTTCCCAACGGGTGGAACCTTGATTAGGGAAGGCGAGGTAGGCGATCGCCTCTATTTGATTGCCGAGGGCTCCGCCACCGCGACGACAGGCAAACCTGAAGCTCCGGTCGTACTAGCCGAAGCACAGAGTGGAGCGTTGATTGGAGAGCTCGCGTTAGTTACCGAAGATCGGCAGCGCCACGCGACCGTTACCGCAAAGACGCCGCTTCTGGCTCTCTCACTTTCCTACGACGCCTGTTCGCAATTTCTGCGCGATTTCCCGAAGGCGCGGCGGATCCTCGCCAATAGAAAACGAAACAAGCTTCTGGTGAAGTTCCTTCAAGTCAATGTGCTGTACAGGCTAAGCTTTCAGGACCCCAGACGGGAACGTATGTTTCTCTCCTCTCTGTCGTTTTTCGTGACCTTCGCAGCGGTACGCGGCATCGTGCGTGCCATCAGGTCGGGTCGGGGTCCGTTCCGAGACGTATCGACGGGTGGAGTGCACATTCACCACCTCGTGTGGGGAATTCTCATGCTGCTCATCGTGAGCTACGGATGGTTGCTCCAGGTGGGGACCGGATTGGATCCGGATCGCCAGTGGATGCGCTCGTCGGCACTGCTGTATGGAGTCGGATCGGCGCTTACTCTCGACGAATTCGCGCTATGGCTTCACCTGGAAGACGTCTACAACACGCCCGAGGGCCGAAAGAGCGTCGATGCCGTTATTCTGTTTGGCTCCATCCTCTCGGCAGGAGTCTGGGGCCAGCCGTTCTTCCGCGCGCTCGCCAAATACTTCCTTTCAGGCAAAGAGCAGGCTGTAGAAGTGTGACCAGCGCCCGCGAGATCGCCGCATTTCAGCGCTCGGTGCTCGGCTGGTACCAGATCTTCAAGCGTGACCTGCCTTGGACAGGCGACACCGATCCATACCGGATCCTCGTGTCCGAAGTAATGCTTCAACAGACGCAGGCATCCCGGGTCATTCCCAAATATCATGAATTCCTCGCGCGGTTTCCGACGCTGGAGAGTCTCGCAGCGGCGTCCACCGCGGATGTGCTGCGCGCCTGGAAGGGCCTCGGATATAACCGCCGCGCTCTGAACCTGAAGCGAGCGGCTACCGCCGCTCGCGAAGCACATGGCGGCTTGCCGCGCACCGTGCACGACCTTGAAATGCTTCCAGGCGTAGGAAAATACACGTCACGCGCCGTCGCCTCGTTTGCCTTCGGAGTGCAGGTTGCAGTTGTCGACACCAACGTGCGCCGGGTGTTGTCTGACTTCGCGGGACGCCGGCTGGCCGAAAAGGAAACCTGGGAGCTAGCCCAACAAGTGCTGCCAAAGGGCCGGGCGGCCGAGTGGAATCAAGCCTTGATGGACTACGGCGCTCTGGTTCGTAAAGCGCCTCGCGCGCGAGCCGCCGTGAAGCAAGAGCCCTTCGCGACGACCAACCGCTTCTGGCGCGGCCGTATACTCGACGTCTTGAGGACAAAGGATCGGTTGACCCTCAACAAGCTTCTTGAAGGTTTGCCAATCGCCAACCGGGATGAGCAGCGTGTCAGAGGGCTGGTACGCGCGCTCCACGAGGAGGGACTCGTCCACTACGACGCCGCGCCGGATCGCGTGCAGCTCCCGGGCTGAGGCGCGATGTTTATCGCTTGCCTCTACACCTCTCCGACCTCGCTCCGACTAGGGCCTTCAGAGATTCTCCGGGTGCTGCCGGTTATAGGATGTGCCCATGCTCCCCGACGGCCGGGCAATGGTGCCCGATTGGCGACGCGACGCTGGAAGGAGTAGTTCATGGCAAACAAACTGGCGGTGATGGCACGCTCACCCGCGGACTATGAGCGTCTCGGACTATCGCCCAACTCGATGGCGCCGTGGGAGGATGGCGCACGCACCGACGACTCGGCGGGTACCTACGAATGGTGGTACTTCGACGCGCACCTGGCCGACGGGGCGAAGCTGGTCGTGACGTTCATGAACAAGGACATCGCCGAACCGCAGGCGCCATTGTCGCCGCTGCTTCGGCTGGACCTCGATCTTCCCGATGGTCGACACTTCGAGAAGCTCGAGCACTATCCACCGGGTGAATGGTCGACGGCCAAGGACCATGCCGATGTGCGCCTCGGCGAGAACCGATTCATCGGTGACCTGCACCGATATCGGATCCAAGCGACCGTTGAGGAGATCTCGGTCGATGCCACCTTGACCGGTGAGGTTCCCTCGTGGCGCCCGTCGACCGGTTACATGCTGTTCGGCGCGGATCAGTCGCTGGAATTCGCCTGGCTTCCGGCGGTACCCCGAGGCGCGGTGACTGTCACGTACTCAGTCGACGGCGAGTTGAACGAGGCGACCGGGGTCGGCTACCACGACCACAA
>DHWR01000320.1:2532-4348 GCA_002413265.1 Chloroflexi bacterium UBA5177 | reverse complement strand
TACCACGACCACAACTGGGGCAATGTCGGTCTGGCAAAGGTGGTACACGACTGGTACTGGGCTCGCGGTCAAGCCGGACCGTATACGGTCATCGCGTCCTACATCACCTCCACTAAACGATATGGGTTCGAGCAGATCCCGATTTTCATGCTCGCCCGCGACAAGGTCCTCGTCGGAGACGACCCGGCCAACGTCACCTTCGAACGGGAAGGGGTGTATACCGATCAGACGACCGGCAAGCCCGTCGCGGCCACGACGCGCTACACCTATCACGACTGCGATGATCGATACGTGGTGTCGTTTACCCGCACCCGCGACCTGTCGGCGACACGGATGATCGACACTATCAAGGGCCTCAAACACATCGCTGCCAAGCTGGCGCGCTTCGACGGTGCCTACCTGCGATTCGTCGGTGAGATCGAGATCTCAAGGTATCGCGACGGTGAGCTGGTAGAGACCCACAAGGATGACGCGATCTGGGAATTGATGTACTTCGGCCACGCCCGCTCCCAGTAGCGCCGAGCCGCGTAACTGCCGGTTGTGGGAATAGAGCGTCCTGCCTGATCACTCCCACGAAGTCTGCAGGGGCAGATCCAGCTTCTGCTGAGAGCCGGCGCCTTCGACCGTTCACAATGGGTCGTAAACAAGGGAGGACTCATGACATACCTGGCTGCAGACGGGCGATACGACTCAATTACTTTCCAGCGTTCCGGTCGCAGTGGTCTCAAGCTACCTGCAATCTCCGTTGGCCTATGGCAGAATTTCGGCCACGAGCGCCCTCTTCAGGTCCAGCAGGAAATCCTGAGGCGCGCCTTCGACCTCGGCGTCACCCACTTCGATCTGGCCAACAATTACGGACCACCGTACGGGTCTGCTGAAGAGAACTTCGGCCGCATTTTTGCCGCCGATTTTCGGCCGTACCGAGACGAGCTCATCGTGTCCACCAAGGCCGGCTACGACATGTGGCCTGGCCCGTATGGGGAAGGAGGGGGATCGAGAAAATATCTGCTGGCAAGTCTCGATCAGTCGCTGACACGAATGCAGCTCGAGTACGTCGATATCTTCTATTCGCACCGTTTCGATCCCGAGACTTCGCTCGAAGAGACCATGGGAGCGCTGGACTACGCGGTTCGGTCCGGCAAGGCCCTTTACGCGGGCATCTCGTCCTACTCGCCAGAGAAGACCCACGAATCCGCGGCGATCATGCGACGGCTTGGCACTCCTTTGCTCATCCACCAGCCCTCGTACTCCATGTTCAACCGCTGGATCGAAGATGGCCTGCTCGACGCCGTCGAAGAGGAGGACATGGGCTGCATTGTCTTCTCGCCGCTTGCGCAGGGTATGCTCACGGACAAGTATCTGCACGGCATTCCCGAGGGTTCGCGGGCCAGCCGACCCGGCTCTCTTCCTCCCGACACCCTGAGCGAGGACAAACTCGAACGCATTCGGGCGCTGAACGACATCGCGAAGCGCCGCGGACAGACGCTGGCCCAGTTGGCGCTGGCCTGGACCCTGCGAGACCGCCGGGTCACCTCGACGCTCATCGGCGTCAGCAGCGTTTCGCAGCTCGAGGACAGCCTGGGAGCCCTCGATAAGCGGGAGTTCTCCCAAGATGAGCTCGACGAGATCGATCGGTACGCGTCGGACGCCGATATCAATCTGTGGAAAAAATCTAGCTCCGCGTAGGGGCCGGCGTAAGCGACGCGACCTTGACGGTCCGACGCGCGGACGACATAGTGGAGACACCTATGGACACTGGAAAGCTGGTCCCGCAAGCTCAACCCGCTGCGCTGGTCCAGACCTTTCTTATCGCAGA
>DHWR01000320.1:2246-2517 GCA_002413265.1 Chloroflexi bacterium UBA5177 | reverse complement strand
TACGCGTCGGACGCCGATATCAACCTCTGGAAGCGATCGAGCGCAAGCTGAGCCAACTGTCAGTATTGGAGATCCATGTGCTGCGCCAACAAACTGGAGTTCCGCCACGCAGGCGTCTGAAGTCTGCTAGGAGGCTTCCTCCATATGTACGAGCGCTCTAACTCCGCCTCCCTGCAAGAGTTTCGCCCGCTGGAGTTGAGAGGCGAGCAGACTCGAAACTGGCACGCGGAGCAGCAGTGACATCAGACCGATGAACAGCGAGACCTGGGAC
>DHWR01000320.1:0-2112 GCA_002413265.1 Chloroflexi bacterium UBA5177 | reverse complement strand
TCTCTGATCTGTTTCCGTCGATCGACAGCACGCAGGTGCGGGATGCAATTAATGACTTGACCGTCGCTTCCGAAGCCTTCGCGCTTTTGCCGGCACTCCCTGACGCAGGCGCGACGAGTGAGGATTTCAGCAATCGGCTTGACCAGTACGAGCGGCTGATCCTGACAGTCAATCGATTGACGGTTTATGCGGAGATGGTTTGGTCTGTGGACGTGGAAGATACCACATCACGACAATTTAGAGAAGAAGTCGCAGCAACCACTGCGTCTGCCGGGGCGAAACTGACTGGATTTCGAGTATGGTGGCAGTCTCTGGATCAGGATGAAGCAGACCGATTGGCAGTAGTAGCTGGCGACCGGGCCTGGCACTTGCAGGAGCTACGTGGCCATGCGGCACATAGCCTATCCGAGCGCGACGAACTTATCGTTGCGATGAAAGACGCCAACGGACTTCGGCCCCTTGTCTCCATCTACGGCTCGATCAAGTCCCGTTACGCGACAGCTGATTTGGTTGAACCCACTAACAGCTCCGACCGAATGGCCCGGCATGCCGCCTACAAGCGGTTCTACCAGATAAGTGCATACGAGGGACCGATCCTGGAGCAGATTTATCAGGCAATTGTGAATGATTGGCGATCGGACTACGTCGAGCTTCGTGGCTATGCGTCGCCGCTGGCCGCTTCCATCGAGGGTAGCGGCCTTACCGACGACGTCGTGCACGCGGTGCTCTCTGCGTGCCGGCGCAACTCATCCGTCTTCGGTCCCGTGTTTTCCCGGATTTCGCACCTGCTCGGCGTTGCGCCACTTCAACTCTACGATCTAACGGCCCCACTCGATGACCAAACGCCAGCATATACGTACTCCGAAGCTGTTGCCATTCTGTTAGATAGTCATCGGGCTTTCGACGCTAGGCTGGGGGCCAGCGCTACCAAAATCTTCGATCACCGACATGCTCACGCCGCGTTTCAGGAGCGAAATCGCCTGGGTGGCTACTGTTGGAGCGCTGCCCCGGATCTTGTGCCCTGGATTTTCTTCTCTTACAGGGGCACCTACGAAGACCTGTCTACCAAACTCGCACACGAGACCGGTCACGCAATCCATCACCTGGCGGCTGCGGATCGCGGAGCCATCGCCCACGACATCCCGGCACCTTTGGCTGAGATCTCATCGACCTTCTCACAGTTGATCGTTTCCGATTACTTGCTTTCTCGAACGAGTGACCCGCGCACACGAGAGCGCCTGCTCGTAACCGAGCTCATGAACTTGCATCAAGCACTGATCCGTCAAGCGTACCTCGCCCTCTTCGAGATTGAAGCTCACGACCTCGTTCGGGGCGGTGCTACCCTCGAGACCATTTGTAACGCGTATTTGACGCTACGTAGAGAGCAATTTCATGACTGTGTCGAAGTCTCGGACTTCTTCCGCTGGGAGTGGTTCAACGTTCGTCACTTTTTTGAAGCGCCCTTTTACATTTGCGCCTATCCTTTCGGGGTGCTTGCGGCGATATCGATTTTTGAGCAGTGCCGTCAGGAAGGCCAAGTTGTCAAAGAGGCGTACCTGAAGCTTCTCGAATCTGGCGCTAGCGCGTCCGCGGTCGAGTTGCTGGACCGGGCTGGCTTCCCCGTCAGTCAAGCAGATTTCTGGGACGCTGCTTTCCAGTACGTGCAGCGACTCGCCACAGAGCTCGAAGGCATCGAATAGGGAGCCATACGGTTGAGGGAGCAACCTTGCGACCCCCGAAGAGGAGCCATCCGCCTTGACGGCGTAGGCCGGAGGACCGATAGTGGAGGGCGCCGATGGAAAGTGTAGAACGGGCCACGCAAGACAGACAGTCCACGCTCGTCCAGACCTTTCTTATCGCAGACATCCGCGGCTACTCGACCTACACGCAGGAACGAGGCGACGAGGCCGCGGCCCGACTGGCTGCGAGCTTCGCGGCGATTGCCAATGACGTGGTTGAGAGCCAGGGCGGGAAAGTTCTGGAGCTTCGAGGCGATGAGGCGCTGGCGGTCTTCGGATCGCCGCGGCAGGCGCTCAAGGCAGCGCTGGACCTTCACGATCGAATCGCCGACGGTTCCAATTCCAAGGATGTCGGCCCGTTCTCAATCGGCAT
>DHWR01000252.1 GCA_002413265.1 Chloroflexi bacterium UBA5177 | reverse complement strand
AGGCGTCCGCGTAGGCAGCCGAAGCGGCATCGACCCCCGAGAAGATCGAGCCTAGGTACTGGATTGAGATGTGTCGGAGCTGACGCTGTGAGGTGACGCTCCAACTGGCGGTTTCTAAAACTCCGCCGCTGCGGCCGAGAGCGGCAGGTGACGCGGAGTGCACGTCCGATGCGCGCCCGGCCAGATAGTTACCTGCTTCACCGGCCTGCAGGCGCGCGGCAGGAGAAAATGAACTCTTCGGCAAGAGCATCGACCCTGGAGATGGGGTGGCAGGACTCGCGGCCGCCAGGGCGGCTCGAGGTACGAGGCTAGACAGGCCGCAAAGCATGGCGCACAGAAGAATGGTTGCGGAGACCGCGTGCCGATGCGAGTGAAATTGTGTGACGTGCGGCGCGAATTGTTTCATACAGATATGAAAAGGGTACCAGGGTAGCCTCCTCTTTCTCGCCCCCTCGTCAGATTGCTCGCCGCATCCGTCTATTGATCGAGGGGAGAAATCAGGTAGTCAGTGACTGCTTTCGTCCGCGCCAGAGGAGTAAGGCGGCAATCAAGAACGAAAGGATTGCGCCGGCGGCGGCGGCGATTGTGACGGCGGATACAGGTTTGCCGGACGTGGATGGAGCTGCCGGCGTGCGGAGCGGACTCTTGTTCTGAGTGCCGCTGAATCCGGTATGGAGTGGTACGCTCTGCGACTTTGCCGTGGCCCGACCGACCATCGCGTGCGGCGTGACTGATACCTGACTGATGATCTTTTCCACAGGCTTCATGCGTTTGCCGGCATTGGCCAACACCTGGCGCCGAGCAGAAGCCGACAGGCTGAGATGACCCGTGAAGCGTCCGGTAACCGCTACATTCTGACCTTGCTTGGCGAGATTGAATCGGCCCTGGATCTGCCCAGCTGCCCCGTAGCCGCTTTTGCTTCCATAGAGCGTCATGATTGCGCTGTTTGAGTTGTCGAGAAAGGCCTCGGCAACAAAGCTGCCGATAGAGATCACGTTGCCGGCGTCATCGGTCAGAAGGAGCTTTCCCTGCAGAAAACCTCCGAGGTTGGTCGCCGGCCGATTGCGATGCAGGAAATCGGGCAGGATCGGTGTGGTATCGGGCTTGAACTGCTCCATGTAGGCGTCCACTATGAGATTGAGCCGCGGAAGTCTGCCCGATGGAGCGAGTTCGGTCTTCATAACAGCCTGATAGAGCGGGTCGCCGTCGGGTTCGACACCTGATAGTCGGTATCCGGCAACGACGCCGTGCACGGCGGCCGCGTAAGGCTCGAGGGGGCTGGCGGCGAACCGAACGAAGCTAATCGCGAGCAGCACCCCGGAGAGCAGAGAGGTCATCGGAGACGTCCTCGCAGCGCGATCGCTGCCCGGCCTGCGGGGGCGCTCACTACCAGGTAAAGCAGCATTATTGGAGCCAACGCAAGTGCAGTCCCGGCGGCCAGCACCCCGAACTGTGTGTCATAGGCCCCGGCGAAGCTTCCAAGCGTGGTGGGCACCGTGGCCAGCGAGCCGTCCTGCGAGACGACGGTGGGCAGCAAGTACTCGTTCCAGGAGGTGAGGAAAGCCCAGGCAGCGGCCACCCACACGGCGGGCGCGGCCAACGGCAGCACTACCAGCCACATGCTCTGCCAGGACGTGGCTCCGTCTGCCCGCGCCGCCAGCAACTGCTCACGAGCCAGGCCGGATATCCCAGCCCAGATTGCCAGGATGGCGAACGGAATAGCCCGCGCGATCTCTGGAAGGACTATTCCCAGCGGATTGTCGAGAAGGTTGAGGTTTCGCAGGAGTGAGAAGAGCGGTATCACGAGCACCGGAGCAGGTTGGATGAGACAGAGGGTCAAGACCGCGAGGACGATCACTCGCAGCGAACCCTTCCTTATAAGGGATGACAGCGAATAGGCGGCTGGAACCGCGATGGTCAGCGTACCGGCTACGACAGCGACGGCGAGTAGAAGGCTTCGAGGCAAAGCGCTCGACATTCCCGCGTCCCAGGCGGAGCGTACGTTGTCCGAAACGGCCGACATGGTTGGTGTCGCGTTGCCGAGGGCAAGGGCCCTTCCCGGTAGCGCAAGGGCTCGCAGCAGCCAGAGTAGAGGCAGCAGCGAGAGGAACGCGGCAACCGCTGCCGTTGAAGTGGTCGAGATGCTTGGCCTTCTGGACGCGGGTGGCTCGCCGGTCCCGAACGGCTCGTGGTCCCGAGACAGGCTGAGGATGAGGGCGACCATTATGGCAATGAGCAAGATCTGAGCAAGAGCGACCGCCGAACCTTGCCCGGTCTTGCCGCCGAAGGCTCGGGCGTACATGTCGAGAGGAAGAATCAGTGTGGCGTAGCCCGGCCCGCCGCCCGTCGTTACGTAGATGAGATCGAAAACCTGTCCAGCAAGTACCACATTGACCAGGGCCACCACGGCGGCTACTCGACGCAAGGCAGGCAGCGTTACGTGCACCATTCGCCACCAGGAGCCGGCTCCTTCGACTTTGGCCATCTGATAGAACTCCACGCCTATACCGCGAAGCCCAGACCAGAAGAGGAGCATGCCCACACCGACGGTCGACCACACCCAGGCCACGAAGAGGGCTGTCAGCGCCTGGCGCGGGTCGCCAAGAGGAGCCGTAGAGAATTGGTGTAGGCCGGCGTCTCCGAGAAGTTGATTGACCGGGCCTGAAGTTGGCGACAGCACCAGCAGCCAGATCGCCGCCACCGCCGTGGGAGGCATGAGGACCGGAAAGAAGATCACTCCCAGCCAGATCGACCCTGCGCCGGCACGCCTTGTCAAAAGCGCCAGGGCAAGTCCCGCGGCGGTCGGAATGACGGCGGCCGCCAGAAGCCAGAGCAGACTGTGCTCGAAAGCAATCCGAGTCACGTCGTTACTCGCCAGGAAGCGGATGTTTCCAAGACCAATGAAGGTTTGAGTTCCATAGCCGTCCCATCGGTAGAAGGCCAGGCGGACCACTTCCAGTAGCGGGTAGAGGGTGAAGAGGGCGACAGCTAGCAGGGCAGGAAGAACGAAGAGAGACGCCGCGCCAAAGCCCGGCGGATTCTTTCGGGGCAGCAAGCCTACCGACAATTGCTAGAACTCTCCGTCGATGCGCGCGGTACTGCCCTTCGCTCCGCGAGTCGCGTAGGATTCCTCGAGTGCCGTGAGCAGAAATGACGGCGGCTCGTAGCCCTGGAGCAGCAGCTGGACGTTGGCTTCCATGGTCGCGTTGAGGTTGGCAATCGGCGCCGCATCTATGTACAGTCCGGGCTGGGCGGTCTTCAAGGAATTCAGGTAGTCGTTTAGCCAGGTCTGGTGAGAGCTGAGCCGAGTAAGCCCGGCCGCGCGCCCGGCACTGGCGCCGGCAGGAAGAAATCCCTGGCGGCGAATCAGCTCTCCCACCGAAGGTCGCAAGAGGCTGTCGATGAAATCGATCGCCTGGCCCCTGTGCTGTGCGGCGGCCGGGATCACCCATCCCAGATAGCCGCTCTGCGGCATGACGCTTCCACCATCTTTTCGAGGAAACGCGAAGACGCCGACCGGGAGCCGGGTCTGCTGCTCATCCTGTGCGATCTGTAGGTTTTCGGAGGAAGAGATCATCTGAAACAGCGTCGCGCCGTGGAAAAAGAGGTCGATGCCTTCTTGCGCGTCGAGTCCGCCAAAGTTTGGAGTGAGGTACCCATCGTCTGCCCACGCTTTTAGCAAGCGGGCAGCTTCCAGGAACCCCGGCCTGCGGAAGCTGAAATGTGGTTGCAGCCTTTGCTCGGGCACGAGCGCTTGCGGTGGCACGAGTGACTGCACCAGGGTCAGGTACCAGTCGTCGCCGAGCCAGCCATCTCCATTCCCGATGCCAATGGGAATGTACCCGGCACGCTTTGCTCCGGCCAGGTCCGACTCAAACTGAGCCAGGGTGCGGGGCACGGAGAGGTGCAGTCGCGCCAGCAGGCGGCGGTTGTAGAGGACTGCCACCGCCGCGACGACGGTCGGCACCGCCATTACCGAGCCCTTGGGAGCGCCGTAAAGGGCAAACGGGGAGTTGTAAGACGTCAGCAGGCCCGGACGGAGCGCGCTTGCCCAATCCTTCTTCTTCGCCGCCGAGGTCAGGTTGAGAAGCCGATTCGCATGGAGATAAGCCGGTATTCCCGGACCTCGTGGCGTGACATAGGCGACGTCCGGGGGCTTTCCGGCGGTCAGGGCCAGCTGTAGCTTCGTGTTCATGTCTTCGAAGCTGTAGTCCGTCAAGGTGACGCGAACATGGGGATGCGATCGCTCGTATTGACGGGCGAGTGTTTGCGACCAGCCGCGTTCCACTGGATCGTCGGTGCTGTACCAGACCCGTAGGGTCAGAGTTCCTTGTGCGGAGCTCGATCCCGCGCAGCCCGTCACTAATGGCAGCAGGAAACACCCAAGAGCGGCCAATCGAAGGACGAGTGAGACCGAGCGCCGGTTCATGGCTCAGTCTAGCGACGAGGGGCGGCTTCTCTCGGGTGTTTCAGGGTCGATTAATGGAGTGGTAAGGAGGGCTGTCAGTGGAGCTTGAAGCGCCCGATGTGCTGAGGCGAGCTGAGCGTGTAGTCGTCATTCCAGTACACGTCGACGTAGGTGGATTTGGTGGAGATCTGAAAACCGACCCAACCGGTTTTTGACTGGTGTGCCCTAAGGTGCAGCAGGCCGAGCATCGGGTGATAGTAGCTGGGCAGGAAAAAGGTGCTCTCACGAAGCTTGCCTTTGTTGTCCAGCTCGCTGATGTTGAGCGGATTGAAGGTGCGCGTCTGACCGCTCCGGTTTGCGATACGAACGTATTTCAGGTCGAACATCATGCCGCTCTTCGGGCGTTCGTACCGATCGCCGTGTTTATCGTACGCGCCCTTCAAGATGCTCAGTGTCATGGCCGTCGACTTGTGGGTGTACGAGAAGAGTGGTTTCTGTGAACTCGCATGTGCCTGGCCCATACCGGCGGCTCCGAGCACGGCGAGAGCTATAGCAAGATGCCGCATACTTTGCCTCCGACACTTAGAACAGACAGGGACCCACGTGTTAGAGATGGTAGCACCCATATGGTCAGCAGGTGTGGCGGCCTCCTGAAATGCGTGGCTAAAAGCCCTGGCTCACGGAACGCGCGACGGATTTGTGCACACCTACTTCGCTGAATGCCGAGGCAGAGGCGCCCTGAGGCGCGCCGGCGAAACGACACTCGGGTCGCTCCCTACGACGGAGAAGCCAGGCGGGAACCACGCTAGGATCGTGTAGAGCGGTAACGACGGATCAAGTTGTTCGTCGAGCTGTCGTGCTCTAGGTCGGGTTCTTCGGCACTGGTCAGCTCCGGGATGATGCGAACGGCGAGAACTTTGCCTAACTCGACTCCCCACTGGTCGAAGGAGTCGATGTTCCAGATCACTCCCTGAGTGAACACGCTGTGCTCGTAGAGGGCGATCATTGCGCCCAGCGTACGCGGTGTGAGCCGCTCGGCGAGGATCGTGTTGGTTGGGCGGTTGCCTTCGAATACGCGGTGCGGCACCAGCCAGTGCGGCGTGCCTTCAGCGCGTACCTGCTCGGCGGTCTTGCCGAATGCCAGCGCTTCCGTCTGCGCAAAGAGGTTGGCGATCAGAATGTCGTGATGCTCTCCCAGCGGATTGAGCGATTGGGTGAAACCAATGAAGTCGCACGGGATCAACTTCGTGCCCTGATGGATCAGCTGATAAAAGGAATGCTGGCCGTTGGTCCCCGGCTCGCCCCAGTAAACCGGGCCGGTTTCATAGTCGACCCGCTTCCCGCTGAGCGTGACGCTCTTTCCGTTGCTCTCCATGGTCAGCTGCTGCAGGTAGGCCGGGAAGCGCTTCAGGTACTGCTCGTAAGGCATCACGCCAACGGTTTGAGTGCCGAAGAAATCGCTGTACCAGACGGTGAGCAGTCCCATGATCACCGGCAGATTCTGCTCAAGGGGCGCCGTGCGGAAGTGCTCGTCCATGTCGTGGAAGCCGGCCAACATCTCCTTGAAACCGTCCGGACCGACAGCCAGCATGGTCGAGAGGCCGATGGCGGAGTCCATCGAATAACGACCGCCAACCCAGTCCCAGAACTCGAACATGTTGGCGGTATCGATGCCGAACTTCCGTACTTCAACCGCATTGGTCGAGACGGCCACGAAGTGCTTCGCGACCGCCTGCTCGTCATGTAGCGAGCTCAAGAGCCAATCGCGAGCCGAGCGGGCGTTGGTCATCGTTTCGAGGGTAGTGAAGGTCTTGGAAGAGACGATGAATAGCGTCTCATCGGGAGGCAGGTCTCGGGTGGCCTCCGCGAAGTCGGTTCCGTCCACGTTGGAGACAAAGCGGAAGGTCATCTCGCGATCGGTGTAGTGTTTGAGGGCTTCGTAGGCCATGACCGGGCCGAGGTCGGAGCCGCCGATCCCGATATTCACCACCGCGCGGATTCGCTTCCCCGTGAAACCCTTCCACTCGCCACTTCGCACGCGGTCGGAAAACGAGCTCATTTTGTCGAGGACGTGGTGCACGTCGGGTACGACGTTTCGTCCATCCACCTCTGTGGATGCGCCGGTAGGAGCTCGCAGCGCTGTGTGCAGCACAGCCCGATCCTCGGTGATGTTGATTTTCTGTCCGCTGAACATGGCGTCGATGCGTGCCGCCAGATCGCATTCGTCGGCCAGAGCGATGAGCAGGCGCTGCGTCTCCCTGGTCATCCTGTTCTTCGAATAATCGAGATAGAGACCCACTGCGTCGGCCGCAAAGGTTTCGCCTCGGCTGGAATCTTCGGCAAACAACTCCCGAAGATGCGTGGTTTCGATCCGGCGATGATGGTCGACGAGGGCTTTCCAGCTTGCCAGCTGCGTCAGTTCGGGTCTGGTTGCGCTCGAACTCACCATGAAACACTCCGTCCTATGTGCCGCCTGGCACGTTGATGCAGGTGTTTGCCGCGCTTGACAGGTCCACGCGCAGGTACCGCCGTCCGCACAGGAAATTTCCGTTCATTCTTTCAGAGCTGACTTTCTTCTGTCCTCGGGAACCAGATCGGGCCGCTGCAGCGCGCGGAGGGTCGCTTCGTTGACGGTCTGGCGCCAGACTCCATACAATCGTCTGAGCGGTGGGGCGTGGCCAAGCGGTAAGGCAGCGGACTTTGGATCCGCGATCGTAGGTTCGAATCCTGCCGCCCCAGCCACGATTCATCTG
>DHWR01000296.1:8968-9362 GCA_002413265.1 Chloroflexi bacterium UBA5177 | reverse complement strand
GCCAGATCCTGCTGGTACTTAGGTTCGTCTGGCTCCGTTCGTGCCGCCTGCTGAAGATCTGCTATCCCTTGGGTCACTTGCCCGGACGTCAGCTGCGCAAAGCCTGCCGATTCGGCCACCGCCGCGGTTTGTTGCTCCCCAGGAATGACCAAGAAGAGTAGTCCGAAGGCGCACACAAGCGCGGACATGAGCCAAACCGATCGCCGGCTCGTGGAACGCAAGCGGGCTGGGGCATTCAGAGGCTTGGACTCGCCCACGAGCGCATCTGGCATTACGACCCACGCAACCGCGCACGTGCCGGCGAGCAGACCAAGCAGCCAGATGGTTGCTATCGGGATGGGATCATTCTTGATTGTGTTCAAGAGCGAAAGGATGGCAATGGCAATCACAAGAA
>DHWR01000296.1:0-8585 GCA_002413265.1 Chloroflexi bacterium UBA5177 | reverse complement strand
GCCAGCAGCCCAAGCACACCTGCGTCCACCAGGATGTCGAGATAGATACTGTGCGACCGGTCCCAGGTGTTCATCTCCGACGTTTCGATGCGTAACTTGAGAGGGAAGACAGCTTCGAACGCCACATCGAGGCTCTCGGGTCCATAGCCCACGAGATCGCGAGCCGGACCTCCCCAGGTGTTTCCAATCGCCGGGTGCTGTTCCATCAAGTTGGCCACGCCGCGCCACACGAGCAAGCGACCGGAGCCACTGCTGTCACTGGCGTAATTGCCGACGTCGGCGACACGGTCGAGTGAATGAATGGTTCGCAGTCGGTCTAGCGGCCCTCCCGGGATGCTGAAGAGCAGCACGAATAGGGCTATAGCGCCTGCGCATGCCAACACGGTCACCGTGATGCGGCGCCGTTGCAGGCGCCAGGAAACGAGCAATGCAAAGACCGGCAGTATTGCAAACACTGCCAGCAAGGGTCCTCGTGCGCTCGTAAAAAGTAGGGCCAGCGTTTGAATCACCAAAACAAGGCTGTATCCAGCAAGTCGCGTGAGGCGTCCGCTGACTGAGTCCGGTAAACCGTCGATAGCGAGTCCAACTAAGGTGTATCCGGCGAGCACAGCAGGGAAGAGAGCGAACAGCGCCGGCTCGTGCCTAGAGACAGCGAGAAAGCCAAGGTACGAGAACCCGACCAGTAGGACGAAAAAGACCCCCGTTGCCAGCTCGGTATCCCGGGATCCCGTGGCAGCCTTCGGTTTCTCTTCCCATATCTCAAGAACGCGTCCCGCCGTGACCGGCATAAGCATGACGAGATACGCGCCAAAAAAGATGTGATTACCGAAGGAGGACCGAACTGGCCATTGAACCGTGGACTGATCGCCGAAGGTCGGAGCGGGGTCGAACCCGAACTGCTGTAGAAGGCCGTACAAGGCGGCAGGGAGACTGGCAAAAACGAGAGTAGTAACGAGACGGCGTATTTGATCCGGCCGCCGAAGCCGGGTGGCCACACAGAGAAAGAACACCGCGTACGACGCATGCGAGAGAAACCCTTCATGTCGCGTCAGGGTGCCAAAGAAGCTCTCGCGAGGATGAATCGAAAATGCCGTGCCTACGGCGTAGACCGCGAGGACGGCCAGGCCCGACCAGATGAGCGGGTTCGCTCTCCAGCCGATAGTCGCGCCGGTGAAACGCGAAAACGAGCCGAGAACCCATGCGCCGAGCGCGATCGCCGCGAGGGCGATTAGGAGGACTGCCTTCTCAGTTTCAGGTCCGAGCGGCGTGAGGAGCGAAAAGTACAGAGGGACGGCGACCACTGCCACCAGGCAACATGCTTCGACTACTCCGTCAGCGACTCTTGTCAGCGGATCTGATCCCGGGATCGAGGCCTCCTCCGACGGAGGAGATGCGACCTTTGAAACAGGTGCCTTTGCCGGCTTGACCACGGCGGATCTTCGTCGTTTTGTCATGCGTCCTCAGCTACTGACTCTTGCAAGCAAGCACGCCGGACCGTTAGGCAGATCCTGGCTTCCTGTCTGACGGAGCACGCTCGAAGCGATTTTCATGACCAATCAATTGTTGCGGCGTATAGATACATTGGTGAAATGTTCCAGGTTCTCGGACCCGGATTTCAAGCGATGCGCTCGTGTCATGCCATCACACGAGGGCGAATGATGCTTAATTGCGGCCTTCTCCTCTTGGGTTACCGTCAAATAGAATCATAAGTGTGGAATTTGTCACGTTTTTGGCCGTACTGGCGACGGGAGCGGGGACGCTAATCCTCGCGTACTACACCCAGCGTTCATTTCACGAAAACCGAAAGCTGATCGACGCTGCTGCCGAGCAAGCTCGGGCGGCTGCAAGATAAGCAGATGCATCGGCGCGGCAGGTTGCGGAGGTTCAGCAAGACCGAGAATTCGCTGCGGCCCCATACGTGAAAGTCGAGGGCGGGGTGTACGGCGTTATGGTTACCGCACAGGGGGCGATTCCGTCCGGGTTGAACGTCACGGTCAGCAACATTGGCCGCGGCCCTGCGCTGTCCTGCGTTTATTGCGCTTGCTACCAGTGGGACGATCCACGACATGCAGAACATCCGGAGCTGCGCGGCTCCCGGACACGAAACCACGCCGAGCTTGGCGGCCGCAGTGGAACAATAAGTCCTTGTCTCGGATCGCAGAGGGCTCGCGTTTGTGCTGGTTTGAATCTAGAGATATCGAGGCTGCGAGGAGATGTCCAGAAATCGCTCAAGCAACACGAGCCATTGCGCACCGCTTGCTGACGCGGTAGACTTGAGTCCTGTTTTTTCTGGGGAAAGGCTTACGTATTGTTTCGCGCATCTGTGATCTTCTGTACTCTTGCCGCTCTATCGTTTAGCGGCGCAAACACTAATGTCCGCGCCGAAGGGGCTGCCGATGGACCCGTCCTAACCGGCGCCCAGGTAGAGAAAGCAGTACAGCACGACACTTCGCCTCCGTTGGACACTCTCAGATCGCTCGGAGCCAAGGCGCCGAGCGCGCCGGACCGACCACTACGTCTCATTCCGCCGCACGGTGCAAGCGGGGCACATCCCGACACGGTGCTTCAGACCTCTGCACCTACACCGGCGGTCGCGACCTCTACCGGCCTCAATTTCGATGGAGTTGGCATCGGATTCACCGGCCCGGCCGGGTCTTTCACGCCGAATGCGGCGCCCCCCGATACCGAGGGCGCGGTCGGGCTGACGCAGTACGTCCAATGGGTCAATGAATCGTTTGCAGTCTTCGACAAGCTGACGGGCACCGCGCTCTACGGTCCTGTTACCGGGAATACGTTGTGGACCGGCTTCGGTGGCCAGTGCGAAACCAGCAACGACGGCGACCCAGTAGTCCTGTACGACCATATCGCGAACCGCTGGATCTTCACCCAATTTTCCGTGCCTACCAATGGGCCGTATTACCAGTGCGTCGCGGTATCGACCACCGCCGACGCCATGGGAAGCTACAACCGGTATGCCTTTCAAGAGCCGAACTTCAACGACTACCCGAAGCTCGGCATTTGGCCGGATGGCTACTACCTGTCCTTCAACATGTTCAACGGCAATTCATTCGCAGGGCCTCGCGTCTGCTCGCTCGACCGAGCGGCCATGCTGGCGGGTAACAACGCGACGCAGCAGTGCTTCGACCTCAGCACGAGCTACGGGGGTCTGCTGCCCTCCGATCTGGATGGTTCGACTCCTCCGCCGACCGGGTCGCCCAACTATTTCGTGTCTTTCGACACGAACTCGCTTGACGTATGGAAGTTCCATGTGGACTGGGCCACCCCGACGAACACGACCTTGACAGGCCCGGCGGTGGTCGCCACTGCGCCGTTTTCGGCCGCCTGCAGTGGTGGAGGAGCATGTATCCCGCAACCAAATACCAGCCAGCGGCTCGACTCACTTGCCGACAGGCTGATGTATCGACTCGCCTATCGCAATTTCGGTGATCACGAGTCGTTGGTCGTCACTCACTCGGTAAGTGCTACGGTCAACGGGGCGGCTACGGTTGGCGTGCGCTGGTACGAGCTACGCATTTCGAGCGGAGCGGCCAGCATGTTTCAACAAGGCACCTACGCTCCGGATGCCAACTATCGCTGGATGGGCAGCATCGCGATGGACAAGCTGGGCGACATCGCCCTCGGCTACAGCGTCTCCAGCAGCACCGTTTATCCCGGGATTCGCTACACAGGTCGCGTGCCGTCCGACCCGCTGGGCACCATGGAAGCCGAAACCGATCTTCTGGACGGCGGAGGCTCGCAGGGAACGGCGGGCCACAAGCTGGCTCGCTGGGGCGACTACTCGACGATGTCGGTTGATCCAGTGGACGATTGCACGTTTTGGTACACCACTGAGTACCTGAAGAGCAGCGGAACCTTCAACTGGAGCACGCGTGTCGCATCATTCAGGTTCCCAAGCTGTCCCGCTGTCGTGCCGCCGGCAACGAGCACACCTACCGCTACGGCCACAGGAAGCTCGACCGCAACCCCGACCCCGACGAGCACGCCCACCAACACGCACACTGCCACCCCGACCAACGTCCCGCCGACGAGTTCTCCGACTCCAACGCGCGCCCCGACGAACACACCGACTGTGACGAACACGGCGACGAGTACGCCGACAAAAACACCGACCGTCACGAACACTGCCACGAGTACGGCCACGAACGTGCCGACTGCGACCAACACTCCAACGAGTACGGCCACGAACGTTCCGACTGTCACGAACACTCCGACGAGTGCGGCTACGAAGGTACCGACTGTCACAAACACTCCGACGAGTACGGCCACGGCCGTACCGACCGCCACAAGCACTGCGCCTACCCCGCCCACGCAGACACCTACCGCCACAAACGCGGCCACGCCCACGAGCACGCCGACCTCCACTCCGGGGATAGAAGTGTCGACTGCGTCGAGCACGCTGCAGTACACCTTGAACGGTAGCGATGGCACCTCCTGGCTCAATCTCGATTCGAATGCGCTGGCGCTGAGCCTGACGCCGACGACCACTGTGAACGCGATTTTGTCGGCCAACGCGGATCTCTGGACCTCTTCCGCGGGCTACAACCAGGACCTGGGGATCTGGGTCAGTGGGGGAACCTTCGGCAGCGGCCAGGTAGTCGGTTGGAAGGAAAGTGGAGGGCCGGCAGCTTTTTCTCCGAACGCGGCGTATCTCCAGGCGGTCGTGCCTCTCAGTGGCGGAACCACCTATAGTGTGAAGCTCGTCTGGAAAGCAAACAGGGCCGATCCCAGTACGATCTGGTCAGGAGCCGGATCGGGTAGCCCGTACTCGCCGACCGGACTGACAGCCGAGCTGATACCCGTGGCGACAACGGTGAGCTCGGGAGTAAGCAGCCAGCAGTACACGTTGACGGGCAGCGACGGCAGTTCCTGGATGGACATGGACGCTTCGAAATTGCTGTTGACACTTACGCCGACCACCAATTCGACCGCCATCCTGTCCGGCAACGCCGATCTGTGGACCAGTAGCGCTGGATACAACCAGGACATGGGGATCTGGATCAGCGGGGGGAGTTACGGCAGCGGACAGCTGGTGGCGTGGAAAGAGAGTGGAGGACCAGCTGCGAACTCACCGGACGCCGCTTACGTTCAGGTCCCGGTCCGGCTCATCGGTGGCACCACCTACAGCGTCAAGTTGGTCTGGAAGTCGAACAAAGCCGACCCAAGCACAATTTGGGCAGGCGCAGGACCGATCGGCGGCGCCTTCTCCCCCACGCGATTGACGGCCGAGGTAGTGCCATCAGGCTCGACCACCACGGTGACAGATGCGCTGAGCACGCAACAGTACCTATTAAGCGGCAGCGACGGCAGTACCTGGACGAGCGTGGACGCCTCGAAACTGCTCTTGACCCTCTCACCGGCTGTAAACAGCACCGTGGATCTCTCCGCCAACGCCGATTTGTGGACCGGCAGTGCGGGATACAACCAGGACATTGGGATCTGGGTCAGTGGGGGCACGTTTGGCAGCGGACGGGTGGTGACCTGGGGGGAGAGTGGAGGATCGGCGACCAACTCCCCTAATGCGGCCTACGTCCATACTCTGGTCAATCTGATCGGCGGAACTACTTACAGCGTGAAATTGCAGTGGAAAGCGAACACGAGTGACCCCGACACGATCTGGGCAGGAGCAGGGCCGATTGGTGCTGACTTCTCTCCCACTCGTCTTACGGCGGTGTCGATGGTGACCGGTCCCTAGAAGTGCCGCGGGCGTTCCAGCGTCTCGCCCGCTCGACCCGGTGGGCAGAACTCCTCAGCTTATTATCGGCCGGTCGCAACGGACGAGCGCCGACCAGGAATGAAGATGGAGGCGCTCGACCAGATGCTCCATGGAGCTGCGGCTGCACCAGCGTGTCACTAGAAAGTCAATGCACGGTCGGCGGCCACGGTAAGCTCGACCAGGAGCTTCGGCGTCATCCACCGCCAATTCAGCGCTTCCAGGTCGCTCTCTAAGACCCCACGGGCCTTTGCGCACCCTCCTCAGACATAGACGGGAACGTCGTGCTCCCTCATCTTGGCGAGGAGATCCGTCAAGGCGGGCATGCCGACGCCTTGGATGGTGGCTGCCACGGCCTGCTTGGCGAGGTAGGTTGCCTCTCCGCCCAGGCCGACCTGCGGCTGATGTCCCGCCTCGAGCGCGCCTACGGCTACGTGAAACGGCAGGCTGGCTCGCGTTGGATCATCCGTGCCGTTGGTACCCAGAAGGAATATGGTTCCCATGAGCGCCTCCTCCGACCGCTGCCTTGGCGGGTACCTTCAATCTATCCGACGCTTCTGGACGCGTCAATTAGCAGACCCTCTGAGTCTTCAAACACGGGCGGGCTGCACGGTCTATAGTGCCAACACTTTATCGTGTACGTGTACAGCAACGTCTGGCATTGTGTACACATGAAGAGGCGCGCCACCGTCGAGAATGATGGAGACCTGTTAGCTCGCGCGGGTCGGGCGCTTGGAGATTCAGACCCCGCGGGCGACCGTTGAGGAAGCCCTTCGCCGATAAGCGGAGGCGATCGACGATGCCGTCTCACCTTTCGTATATCCGGGTATATAGACCGTTCAGAGGAGAGCGCGGTGACAACAGAGGCACAAGTGAGCTGGAATCTTAAGGGCAGCGTGCTGTTGGCGTGCAACTGCGAGCCGGGCTGCCCCTGTAACTTTAACGCCTTGCCGACTAGCGGTGACTGCGAGGGTGGATACAACTGGACAATCGAGACGGGCGAGTACGGTGGGGTGCGGCTCGATGGACTGAACCTTCGGTTGTTTGTCGACTGGCCAGGCGCCATCCATCAAGGGAATGGGCACGCGGTGATCCTGGTCGACGAGCGGGCGGATACCCGCCAGCGCGAGGCGCTCGAGACGCTGGTGCGATGTCTGATTGGGACGTGAACGTCTGCCCTGTGACAGACAGCAACGGGAAGATTGTGAAGGCTTACGACAGCGGTGGGCAGGTAATAGGCACCCAGGCATGCCAGACCTTGCGGCACGGATCGCTGCCAGTCCTTCGGCCTCTGTAACTACTGCCTCCGGTCCTCCACTCTGTCAATCGTCACGTTCTGCACAAGGGCCTTGAACCCTACAAAAGCCGCTACCGCACCGGCGACCCAAGCGACTACGACGCTCGGGAAGCCGGCTAGAAAATCATATTTAGAGGCGGCTGCCCACATGAGCAGCGGGGGAACCAAGACGAGAACCGCTAAGACGGCAAGAAGCCAAAAATTCTTGAGAATGGCCTTACGAGAATGCTCCGAGTCCAGATGCCCTTCGAAGCCGAGTTTGGCCTCAAAAGCGATACGGTAAGTGGGCTCGGGCTCGGGCTCAGGATCCTCAGACATCGAACTAGACCTCGGCTTCTCAAGAATAGTTTGATTGTCTAAATTCAGATTCACAGCGCTGATGGCGGCCCCTGAGCCTGGAACATGAACTCGGGTAGAGATAAGCTGGCGACCTGTTTTACCGCCTCTTTTGCCTGGAACATTTCGCCAATGTATCTATACCCCCAATCAATTGTTGCGTGACTCGAATACTCGGCGCGAGAAACTGACCGGCCCGCCGGACTAGTCGCGTGCAGCGAAGTTCTCCTCGCCAGCCTCGATCTGCCTGCGGCGGAGCTCTACCTGTTCCCCGTCCGTCAGGCGCTCGTCGGGTTGGACCTCGGTCCTCTCAACCAGCGCGAGTCGCAAGGGACGCTTGGTCAGCCACTCCCAGCGGCTCTCGTTAATGGGATGTGGATGAGGATAGACATCGTCTGGGTGCACGGGTTCGTCGACGATGTAGAGGTAGCCAGGGGCCGAGCCGTCGTGCATGATCGTGCCGTCGGCGAGCTGAGACACGATTGCGGGTCGGTGAGAAAAGACCCGAGCGACTGGTCGGTTCTGGGTGATCGAGCTGCCTGGTCTCAACTCCGAGAGCGTTCGATCGGAGCCGTGGTACCAGGGTTGCCCTGTGTCCAGGTCGCTCGTACACCAGATTGTCAAGAATTTGCCCGATCCGCTAGGCGGCGGAACGATACCTCCGCTGGAGATTGGCGAGCAGAGCACCTAACCGACGAGACATGTTGGATACCGGTCGGTTGGGTCCGCCCTGAGGGGCGGCGGACCGCCATACGGTGTATAGACCGGGGCGATCCCTACACAGAACATGGGCGGGGGCAACTCGCGTAGGCGCGGCTTCAGCCCGCCCCAACATGCTCGCCGGCTCACCGCCACATCGGCTCGCGGACGGGCGGGGTTGGATACCGGACGGCTTGAATGGGTCTTGAGGGGACTAAGCGGACTTCTGAACCAAGGAGGCGAGGCTGAACATCTCCGTGAACTGCATGGTCCAAATGAGCCTCTAATAATTGACACTCTTTGGCGTGCCCCCGTATAGTACGGCGGGCATCGGCCCATTCCCCTGCACCTCTATTCGTGGAGATCATGGTTGAGATACGCGGCGTCCTGTACCTTTCTTGCCCTATCGATTCTGCTGACCGGCTGCGTGAGCATCGGGATGGCCGGAGGTCCGGATAAGCAAGCTCTGGCGAGCACGACCGTCAAGACCTACTGGCATGACGTCAACTCTTATACACATCT
>DHWR01000025.1:2338-4801 GCA_002413265.1 Chloroflexi bacterium UBA5177 | reverse complement strand
ATCGCAGAGATATGCATTTTCCCCTAGCCTATTCGCCCCCCCGGGTATCGGCCGAAAGCGCTCGTGCTGCCACCGAGAAGTGGCGAGAGACCATCTCGGACCAAGCCTTTATCTGCCTCTTTCTTGGAACCCTGAGCAAAAGTGTTGATCTCATGGGCGTCATCGAGTCAGCACGTCAGCTTGCAATCCAATCTCCTGGTCGCTTCGAGTGGATCATCTGCGGGGATGGACCGACTCGGAAGAGACTCCAAACTGCGGCCGCAGATCTACCCAACGTCAGGATGCCCGGATGGGTAGGCGGGCCAGATGTTGTCGCATTACTTGGCCTGGCTTCGGTTGGTCTTGCCCCTTACGCCAAAGGGGCCATCAGGTCCCTTCCGAACAAACCCTTTGAATACGCAGCGGCCGGCATTCCTGTGGTCTCGAGCCTGACTGGAGAGCTCTCTGAGCTGATGGACAAGCACGGCTTCGGAACCTCCTACCCCAGCGGCGACGTACGCCAACTGACCAAAATCATCTCAGGTTACGCGAACGATGAGGCTTTACGTACCGTCCATGGCCAGTCTGGGCGGGGTTTATGCGAGACGGAACTATCGCCGGCATCGGTGAATCAGGCTTTTGCCGAGTATCTAGAGGATGTCGTAAGGGAGTCGAAGCTAATGTGGGTGTCGAGAAGTTCATGGGTTCGCAGCCGCATTGATAAATTATTTGGTTAGGAGTTTCTCTCGATGAGTCAGTTGTCCAGCGTCGCAATGCATCGATCACCCTTGTTCCGAGCCGCGCACGCCATTCTTATTCGCGTGGAGCACACCTTGCCCCGGTCGATCTATAGCACCCTTTACGGTGCATCCTTCTCGTTGTATCGCACAGGTCTCGCGGCGTCGTACCGCCTGCAGCAGCGACGCCTCAAACGTTCTGGCGACCTGGAGGGCGTCAGGCGCGGAAAGGCTGTGATCAAGGCGATGCCATACTCGCTGGTCGGCCCAAGCGGTCTGGAAGCCACCTACGAGGCCGTGCACGATGCAATCAAGCGCGGCGTGACAGGTGCGATCGTTGAATGCGGCATCGCAGGTGGTGGGAGTAGTGCGGTCATGGCTCTGGCACTGCGGGATGCCGGAGCCTTTCGACATTTGTGGCTCTTTGACAGTTATGAAGGCCTGCCGGATCCGACTTTGGATGATATCGACCCTGCATCTGGAGGGACCGGGGCGCACATTCGGCCCCTTCCGAAGGGCTCCTGCCTTGGGACTTTCGAGGAGGTCGAGCATTTGATGGGTGACGTCATCGGGGTACCTCGGGACCAGTTCACCATGGTCAAGGGATGGTTCCAAGACTCTGTGAGGCCCAATGCCGAGACCATCGGTGAGATCGCCGTTCTCCGACTCGACGGAGATTGGTACGAATCGACCCGCACCTGTCTGGACGGCCTGTACAGCAGACTCGCTCCGGGTGGGCTACTGATCGTTGACGACTATCACAGTTGCTTTGGCTCACATCGCGCCTTGAACGAGTTCCTATCAGAACAGGGCGACACGGACCCGGCGTTCGTCAACGATGGTTGCGGCGGAGTCCTCTACGTGAGGCCAGGGCGAAAGCATGAATGACACGGAGTTGACTTCGAACGGGCATTCTGTCGCATCAGGTATCCGGACGGAGCCTAAGGTCGTACGAGGTAAGCGCCTATTCGATATCGTCGTCTCTGCCGCGGGCCTTGTGCTGCTCGCGCCATTCCTCGGACTAGTCTGGATGGCGATTCGATTCACATCACCGGGACCTGCACTCTACAGGGGATGTCGGGTCGGCCGGGGAGGCAGCGATTTTGAAATCTTGAAGTTTCGGACAATGTGGGACCGACCGTCGGAACAGCTCACGACATCGCTCGACGACCCTAGGATCACGCCAGTCGGGCGTCACTTGCGACATTACAAGCTTGACGAGCTTCCTCAACTTGTGAATGTGCTCCGTGGGGACATGAGCATTGTCGGACCACGACCTGAGTTTCGAAGGTGGATCGAGCTATACACGCCTCGCGAGCTTGCCATTCTGTCGGTTCGACCGGGAATCACAGACTTTGCTTCAGTTGAGTTCATCGATCTCGACGCATTCGTGGGTGCGAGCAATGCGGATGAACGCTATCTAACCGAGGCTTTTGCCCGGAAAAACGGGCTGCGGCTGAGGTATGTGGAAGCTATGGGCTGGTCCACTGACCTGCAGGTAATCGCACGAACCCTTGCTCGACTCTCCCGACGGAGTTGACGTGCGCTATACGAAGATACCAAAAACGGACATCACTTTGTCGGCAGTCGGTCTGGGATGTGAGCCCCTCGGCGGCACTGACTGGGGCAGGGTCGATCGTGATGATGCGGTCTCGACCGTCCGAGCCGCGTGGGAAAATGGCATAGTCGTCTTTGATACTGATGACGCCTACGGCCTGGGCGAGAGCGAGCTTCGTCTGGCTGAGGC
>DHWR01000025.1:0-2103 GCA_002413265.1 Chloroflexi bacterium UBA5177 | reverse complement strand
CTGTCGCTGCACTTGAGGCCAGTCTCGACCGACTACGCGTGGAGAGAATTCCGATCTACTTGATTCACTGGCCAAACGATGACACGCCAATAGAAGAAACGCTTGGTGCGCTTGAGCAACAGCGTCTCGCAGGGAAAATTGGTGTCTACGGTGTGTCGAACTTCTCTGCTGCGCAGTTAAGCGACGCTATCCAAGCTGGCGGGAGAGTCGCCGAGCTGCCTTTGAATTTGCTCAGTCGCGATGCTGAACCAGACATCTCATTCTGCGGTGAACATGACGTAAGCGTGCTAGCGTACGGTCCATACGCACAGGGTCTTCTGTGTGGCCGCTACAGCCGAGTTTCTCGGTTCGAAGAGAATGACCGGCGTCACCGGCTTCCTCACTTCGCAGAAGCTGCGTGGGATGCCAACGAAGTCTTGTTGGAACGCTTGAAGGTGTTGGCCAACCAGCATGGAGTTAAAGAGGCTCAGGTAGCCCTGCAATGGGTGATGTCGCATCCTTCTGTCACATGCGCTCTCGTGGGGGCGCGCAATCGCCAGCAACTTCAAAATACACTTTCTCTTTTCGCCGGGGACCCGTCTCATTCGAGCGTTCAGAACTGGGATGGGAGGGGTTTGTGAACGACATTTACAGGCTGCTTACAATCGTCTTGCTCGCGGCCCTGATGCTCGCGTCTCATCGTGGTCTGAAGACTTGGGCCAGCCCCCTGGTCTTCTACGCCGGGCCGTTCGCCGTGATCCTCGCGCTGCAGCAGATCCTGATCCCGCACGTGCCGTTCGGCGGGAGAGCCGCCTCATTGATCGGTGGAAGCGCACTGGCTTTTTTTGCCGGCACCATTGTCGTCTGGCGAAAACAGGCGACAGAGAGTGCGCAGCCGAGTTATCGGCGATTCATCGCTCGTGACACCCGACTGCTGAAGCTCGGAGTCCTCATCAGCTACGTCGTAGCCCTGTACTACCTGTACGAGCTAGGGCAGGTCCGGGCGTCTGGGGTCAACGTCATCAACGGCACTTTCTATCGTGCGGACTTCTACGCCTCGGGCGGGCAGACTTTGACGATGAGGCTCTTGCAGGCACTGACTTACGCGGCCATGTTCTTCATCGCCTTCGCCGCCACCACCGTCCGCCGTCCGACGCTGCTTGTGGCACCGATGGTGCTCATCATGGTCGCGCAGAGCAGCGCGGGTAGCGCGAAGCTCCCTTCGATTCTGGGGCTCATCATCATCGTTGCCGTCCTGGCGGCTGTCCGGCCGGGGGCTTTCCGTCGTCTGCGGCCCCGACTGGTCCTGGGAGCAGGCGCGGCAGTTGCCGTGGCCTTGCTCGTCTTCAGCCTGGTGACCAACGATCGGTCGCAAGGCACCGGCGACGTTTTTGCCGCAACCGAGTACTCCATCTTGGGCCCTCCCTCGGCGCTGTCGGAGCTTCTCGACGGCCGCCAAACCGTGATCGAGTTGGAGGGGTTCGGCGCGAGCTTCGGCGGGATCGTGTCGGCCCTCGGTGGCCAAGAGCGCATCTTTGGGGAGTACGCCGCGAGCGTGGAGCTCACCCCTGGGGTGTACCAAAGCCGCACGAACATCTACACATGGTTGCTCCCGCTTCAACACGATTTTGGGATAGCAGGGGCCCTCGGTCTCATTGGTCTTCTTGGTGCAGCGCTGACGTCGCTGGTCATGCGTGCCCGCGAGGGGATGCTGGGCGTGCCAGGTCTTGGGGTGCTCGCACTGGGGAATCTCACGCTGATGTTCGCGCCGCTGAACGCCCTGACCTATTACAACGTGTGGTTCGTCTTACTCGGCATGACTGTGCTGCTCTCGCTCATCTTTCGGTTTGTTGAAAACGAACCGACATCGATCCAGGAGACCTCGCGCAATGTATCAAGACGACCTGGCGGTGACGGTCGGTTCGAGGTCCACACGCGGGAGCACAGTGCATATCGGAGATAGTCGACAGAGTCTCGCAAGTTTGTGGTGTACTTGTTTAGCGCGAGAACCACATCGTGAGATCGATCGTGGTACATCACACATCACAGTGACGTCAAACTTGATGGCCCCTCGACATGGGCATGGAGAAGGTTGTGACGCCAACACCCACTAGTGCGCCTGGT
>DHWR01000119.1:16349-25845 GCA_002413265.1 Chloroflexi bacterium UBA5177 | reverse complement strand
ACGACGGCGTCATGCCGCAGACGCGAGAGGCGATCTCGCATGCGCGGGCTGCCAAGGTCCCGGTCATCGTCGCGCTGAACAAGATCGACAAGCCGGATGCCAATCTTGACCGCGTGAAGTCAGAGCTGAACGAAGAGGGCTTGAACCTGGTCGAGTGGGGTGGTGACATCGAACTGGTGCCGGTCAGCGCCAAGACTGGCGAAGGCATCGAAGATCTCCTCACGACCATCAATCTGACGTCTGAAATCTCTAATCTGCGAGCCAACCCCGACAAGCTGGCGACCGCTGCCGTCATCGAGGCCAACCTCGATCGAGCCAGAGGGCCAATTGCCACGGTCATCGTGCAGTCCGGTACGCTTCGTCCCGGCGACGTGGTGGTCGCGGGCAGCGCCTACGGCAAGGTCCGGGCGCTCTACGACGATCGCGGCAAGAGCGTGAAGGCGGCAGAGCCCGGCACACCCGTCCGGATCCTTGGTTTGAACGCGGTGCCGGAGGCGGGCGACAAGGTGCAGGCGCTCTCGGATGAAAAGCTGGCGCGAACCGTGTCGCTGGAGCGCACTCGCCAGAAGCGAGCCGACTCTCTCGCCACCACCAAGAGCAGCAGCGACATTCTGTCGCGCATCGCGGCCGGCGAGCAGAAGCAGCTGAACATCATCCTCAAGGCCGACACTCAGGGTTCCATCGAAGCCATCGAGCACGCGCTGAAGGATCTGGAAACAGACGAGACGAAGATCCAGGTGCTGCACGCGGCAACCGGCTCGGTTTCCGAGTCCGACGTGCTGCTGGCCTCCGCGTCCAACGCCCTGATCGTCGGCTTTACGGTGCGTCCCGATGCCGCGGCTCGCCGCTCCGCCGACGAGCACGAGGTCGAGATCCGCTACTACGACATCATCTACAAGCTGACGGAGGACGTCGAGACGGCGATCCAGGGCATGGCTGAGCCGGTGTTCGCCGAGGTCGTGTACGGACACGCTGAGGTGCGGCAGACCTTCAAGTCAGGCCGTGTGGTCATCGCCGGCTGCTACGTCACCGACGGCACGATCACCCGCAACAATGAGGCGCGCGTGGTGCGAGACGGCGAGGTCGTCACCAACGGCCGGATCACATCGCTCAAGCGCTTCAAGGAAGACGCTCGCGAAGTGGCCATGGGCTACGAGTGCGGCATCGTCATCGACGGCTTCAACGAAATCCAAGAGGGCGACGTCATCGAGGCGTTCGGACAGCAGCGCATAAGCTGACCGGACGCATCGGCGGTGCGGATCTCGGATCGCCGTTCGAGATCCGCACCCTCAATTCCCACACGCAGTCCTATAGATCATCTGGGAGGTTGGCATGAGCGACCGTCGTCAGCGGCGCGTGGCGGAAGAAATCCAACGCCGGGCCAGCGTCTTCATTCGGGATGAGCTCAAGGACCCGCGAATTGGGTTCCTCACCGTGACCGGCGCCGATATCAACGGGGATCTCACCCAGGCCGTTATCTATGTCAGTGTGCTCGGCGACGAGAAGCAGCAGCAGGACACCATGGCCGCGCTGCGAGGCGCCAAGGGGCTCATCAAACGCGACATCGGGGACTGGCTGAGCATTCGCACGGTGCCGGATATCGCGTTCAAGTACGACGAGTCGATCGAGCGGGGGACGCGCGTGCTGAAGCTCCTCGAGGGCCTCGAAGCTGAGGAACAGGCGTGACTCAGGTGGCGAAAACGGATGTCGATTACCTTGCCGCAGCCGCGGAGATGGTGAGGACCTCTCAGAAGATCACGGTCATGGCGCATCTCAACCCCGATGCCGACGCCATCGGCTCGACTCTGGGGCTCACGCTCGGACTCCGGTCGCTCGGTAAGCAGGTGACGCCCCTGCTGAGTGACCGGGTGCCCGAATATGCACTCTTTTTGAAGGGCGCGGGTGAGATTGGCTCGGAGCTGCCGCCGGACCTCGAGATCGATCTGATCGTCTGTTTGGACTCGGCGGGGATCGATCGTGTAGGCCGCATCTATGACGAGGATCCGGACCGCTTCTTGCGGCATCCGATCTTGAACATCGACCACCACCGGACCAATCCGCTGTTCGGCACGGCCTACTGGGTCGATGCGGCGGCGTCCTCCACCTCGGAGATGGTGTTTCGCCTGCTGAGGGAGCTCGAGGCGCCGATCGACGTGGACGCAGCCAACGCCCTGCTCTTCGGTATCGTCGGCGATACCGGCTCGTTTCAGAACGGGGCCACGACGCCTGGATCGCTGATCACCGCCGGAGAGCTTCTCAAGCTGAGCGCCGACAGCCAGGGTATCGCCTACCATCTCTTCGAACGCAAGCGCTTCGCAGCCGCGAGGTTGTGGGGTCAGATGATCGCCGGCATCGAGCTCGACGCGGCGCGCGGGATCGTGTTCTGCTTCATGACCCAGCGGATGCTCCTGGAGTCGGGCGCGACCGCCGACGAGACGGAGGGTGTCGCTGAGTACCTTCGCGGCGTCGAGGAGGCCGAAGTTGTAATGCTGCTGAAAGAGGACCCCGATGCCACCGTGCGGGTGAGCATGCGGTCGCGCCCCACGGTTGACGTGTCAGCCATCGCCAGCGCACTCGGCGGCGGCGGCCACCGGCAGGCAGCCGGATGCACCTTGCCGGGCCCCATGGGCGAAGCGCGGCGCCTGCTCGTCGAAGCGTTCGACGCCCTCGCCATTCGGTGATCAGCGGCATTCTGCCGGTCGACAAACCTGCCGGCTGGACCTCTCACGACGTGGTGGCGCGGCTGCGGCGGGTCGCCGGGCAGAAGGCGGTGGGCCACGCCGGCACGCTCGATCCGCTGGCGACAGGGGTGCTAATCGTCATGCTGGGCGGTGCGACGAAGCTCTCTCAATATCTCGTCGACTCCCGGAAGGTGTATTGTGCCTGCGTGGCACTGGGCGCGACGACGCTGACGGATGACGCTGAGGCGCCATTGGAGGCGCGATGTTCGATCGACCACCTCCGGAGAGAGGATATCGAGAATGTGCTGCAAACCTTCGTCGGAACCATCCAGCAGCTGCCGCCGCGCTACGCCGCGGTTAAGCAAGAGGGACAGAAGCTTTACCAGATGGCACGCAAGGGGGTGGACGTGGAAAGAAGCCCCCGAACCGTCGTTATTCACAGGCTGGACCTCGTCGAGTGCGCGCCGCCGCGGCTTACGGTGCGGGTGGAGTGCGGGCCGGGGACCTACGTCAGGTCCCTGGCGAGGGATATCGGAGCTCAGCTGGGGGTCGGGGGATACCTGCACGCTCTGCGCCGCACGGCCAGCGGCACCTTTCACATTTCTGAGTGTGCGCCGCTCGAGACGCTCGAAACGCGCAGCCGACGTTCTCGTCCAAACTGCAGCCGGCCGACCGAGCCCTCTTGAGCTGGAACGCGGCAGTTCTGGAAAAAGAGGGGCGTGGACGGACCTACGACAGGGCCGGCCGGCAAAGCTGGAGAGCGATCGAGAGGGTAACCTACGGGTGTACGACGATGCGGGTACTCTAGTAGCGCTGTGCACACTGAGCGGCGGGGTAGCACGTCCATTTCGAGTCTTTGACGGAGGCAGGTGAGGATGCGCGTCGTCAACGATCTCTCCGCCCTGCAGCGCGGCCGGCCAACCGTTCTGACCATTGGGGCCTTCGACGGGGTGCACCGCGGGCATCAATTCCTCATGCGGAGCGTCGTCGAGCGAGCTCGCGCTGTGGAATTCGAATCGCTGGTGATCACCTTCGACCCGCGGCCTCAGGTGGTTCTGAGGCCGGGCAGCAACCAGCTAACCGGGGGCAAGGAGAAAGTTCGCATAATCAGCGCGGTTGGACCCGACCTGCTGGCGGTGCTTCCCTTCACGCGGGAGACCTCGCTGCTACCCGCAGGTCAGTTCGTCGCCTCGATACTCGATCACGTCAACCTTGCCGAGGTGTGGGTCGGTGCGGATTTTGCCTTCGGGCACAACCGCGAAGGAGACGTCGATTTCCTGATTCGAAACGGGCAGCACAGCGGGTTCGCCGTCCACGTGGTGTCCCGTCAGAAGCTGACGTCGGAGCCGATCAATAGCACCTCCATACGGCGCCTGGTGCGGGAGGGCGAGGTGGACCAGGCGGCGGTGTTGCTCGGCCACTACCCTACCATCACGGGCCGAGTGGTGTCGGGCGAGGGACGGGGCCGCGGCCTCGGCTTCCCCACCGCCAACCTGGACCTCCCAGCCTGGCAGCTGCTCCCGGAGACAGGTATCTACGCCGGCTACCTCCGGCTGGACGGCCTGCGCCGGCAAGCGGCGATCAGCGTGGGGACCAATCCCACCTTTGGTGGAGATCACGTCGTGGTCGAGGCCTACGTGCTGGATTTCGACGAGGACCTGAGCAAGCGAGAAGTGGACCTCGATCTGGTCAAGAGAATCCGCGGGGAAAAACGCTTCGACAGCGCCGCCGATCTCGTCGAGGAAATGGCGCGCGACGTGGACAAAGTACGAACCATCCTGGAGTCGGCGGTCGAACCAGGGGAGCTGCTTCTGGACGGCTAGACGGTCGAGTCGCTGCTCTCTCTAAGCAGGGCAGTCGCCGGCTGGCTTCCCTCGAGGTGGGTAAGCGCTGCCTCCGCCGCGACCTGCTCGGCGCCGCGCTTGCTGCGATCCTGCCCGTGGCCCAGCACACGCGTCCCGACGCGCACTTCGACGGTGAAGGCTTTGGCGTGGTCGGGTCCGTACTCCTCTATCACGTGGTAGCTGGGGGTTTGCTGCATGCCCGCCTGCACGAGCTCCTGCAGGACGGACTTGGGATTCTTGTGCAGCCGCCCCTCGACGACCGCTGCCAGCTCCGGCTCGACGAACTGCATGATGAAATGCTGCGCCGCCTCGTAGCCCTGATCGAGATAGATGGCGCCGAGCAAAGCCTCGAAGGCACACGCCAAGCCGGCCGGTCGGTGGCGGCCCTGACTCATTTCCTCGCCTCTACCCAGGAAGAGATAGCCGCCGAGCTTTATCTCGGCGGAAAACCGGGCCAGGGTTTCGGTTCGCACCAGCGCGGAGCGCAGATTCGTCAGCTCCCCCTCGCCAAGATCGGGAAACCGGTGAAACAGGTAGTCGGTGGTCATGAGACCGAGGACGGCGTCGCCGAGGAATTCGAGACGTTCGTTCGAGGGCCAGGCCTGGTTGATCTCATTGAGATATGACCGGTGCGTCAGTGCCTCGCGCAGCAGGGTGGTGTTGGAAAACTCCATGCCAAGATCGCGCTGCAGCGTCTGGACCCGCTCGTGGTCGCGCATGAACCGCTGAGTGACCGAGGCGGGGACCGCTTCAGATCCGTTGGCGAGCGCCAACTCGTTTGCCGGTCCGGAGCCACTCTGGTCTGCATTCTCGGTAGGCGGCTTCGAGAACATAGGAAGAAGTCTGGCGAGCCTCGATCGTAGCGATCGCTCGCGGGCGCTTGTGCTCATTAGGGAAGTATAGAGGCTACCGTTTGGCTCGGGCTCAAGAAATCGACGTCTGGTTTGGAAAGCAATGACCACCCCCAGTCCCTTGCGCGCCGCAGACTCGTCGACATGCCGTATGGGTGTAGGTCAGGCCTTAAGGCCGTCTCGAAATCGAAGCTGCTAAGACCTCCATATCCACAAACCCGTCCATCCTCTTCGACGCAAAAGCGAGTGCCCTTCGGCCCGCGCAACGCAGGGCGCTCCAACCATGTCCAGCACGATCCATCTGCGTGACCACGGACTCGTCGGTATCCGAACTCAGCCACGGCGTTTGCTTTACCGGACACCCGCCTCCGCAGCGCACCGACCACTTGAACAGCGCCTCGTACTCACGCGCCCTCCAAGGTCGTGCCTGCGGCACACAAGGGGCATTCGGACACCATCCAGAGGTTGTACAGGCGACGGCCAACGCTGACCAACGGGATCCCGATCTCTTCAGCGAAGCCTGCGGCAGAATCTCCCAGAACCAGCAGCGCGCCAAGCGCGATAGGCTCCGCCCCGCACGCCAGGAGATCGAAATAGGTTCCTCTCACTGCAGAGCCGGCGCTGATCACATCATTGATAATCGCCACGCGTTTGCCACGCAGCTGCTCGCGCAAGGCATGAGGCACCCGATACTCGATGGGGAACAGATCGTCTTCGGCGCGCTCAGTCTCAAGCCGCTCTGAATAGCAAAACTCCACGTCGAGTCGAGACGCCACCATGAGCGCCACAAAGGCTCCCTCGACCAGCGGCCCGCAGACGGCATCAGGAGAGAGCGCTCGTACCATCTCGGAGAGCCGGGCCACGGACTGCGCGATCAGCTTGGGGCGCAGGAACAGCAGCTCCAGATCCAGCCGGAGGTCGCTGTGATGGCCGGACTCGAGCACGAAGTGCCCGCGACGAGCAGGTGCTGACCCTATTAGCGATTCTGGCATTGAAGCTCCTGATCGTTTGCCATACGTCCCATTCAACATCTTCCGCACGCCGTACGGGTGTAGGGCAGGCCTTTAGGCCGGGTCAGACTCAAAGCCGCCCAAAAAGCTCATCTACGATGAATAGGCGTCGATACGTCGCGGCCAAAGCGTGACCAGTTGCGATTTGGATGTAATCTGGGGTACGAAAGACGTCATTTGTAGCTGAGAAGAGAAAGATATGCCCGTTTACGAATTCGTCTGCCAAGATTGCAACTCTCGCTTCGACACACTCGTACGCAGCTATAGCGCCAGCAACGAAGTCGCATGCAAGGACTGCGAGAGCGAGAACGTGCGGAGGCTCGTCTCCACCTTCGCGGTTAGCGGCTTCGACGACCCGATGACTGCCGCGTCGCAGCCGAGCGGCGGTGGCGGCTGCTGCGGCGGTAGCTGCGGCTGCGGGGGGAACTAGCCGCTCGCGGTTCGAGCTGACTTCTCGGGTTCGATCTCGATCGCCTCGCGCGTAATGCGAGCCTCCGTGGGGTCGAGACCCAAGAACCGCAGGATGTCTTCCGGCCGTACGCTTCCATCAAGCGTCAGCTCGGTCACCAGACGCAGCGTTTGAGGTTCAACAACGCTGAGAGCAAGCACCAATGCGCGCTTGTTTTGTTTGCGTTTCCGGCCGTTCCTCTCGTCTTCGACGATGAGCTCGGGCTCGGAGAGAAGTTGGGCAACTCGCGCGTCGAGATCGGAGACCGGCTCGGCCAGCTCGAGCCGATAGGTCGCGCTGCGGAGACGGCCGGCGCCGGCGGAGCTTCCGGCGGCCAAGCGTTCTCCCGACAAGATGGTGATCCCGTCCGGTAGAGCGCTCTGAAGCTTGGCCGCCACATCCCCGGGCTCCAGATCATCCCGCAGCGTCATCTCGAGCAGCTCGTGCTCTCCCACGTATCCCAGCGGCAGCGCGGCGACCAGCGAGTAGCGTGGTCTGGGGTTGAAGCCCTCCGAAAGCTCGAGGGGCAGGCCGGCGCGGCGCATCCCGTATTCGAGTGTGGCCTGCAGATCGAGGTGAGAGAGAAAGCGCGCGGCTTCGTGTTTGCGAAAAGTCAGGAGGTAGCGGAAGCTCACGTCACTTGCCGATGCAGAACTCGCGGAAGATGCGATCCAAAAGCTCGTCGTCGACGTTCTGCCCGGTAATCTCGCCCAGTGCTTGCACCGCGGCGCGGAGATCGAAGGACACCAGATCGAGCGGGACGCTGCTTTTGAGCCCCTCGAACACCGCACCGAGGCTCTCATCACAGCGTCGCAAAGCGTCCTGATGGCGGACGTTGGCGACCACGAACTCGTGGCGTTCCCCTCCCAGCGCTGCCTCCTCGAGTGCTTCCCGAATTGCCTCCATCCCGTCCTCCAGCACGGTCGAGCTCTCCACGACGGAAGTCGGGACAAGTCCATCGAATGATGGCCTGCCCAATGCGTCCGGCAGGTCCGACTTGTTCAGCGTCACCACGACGCGTGCAGCATGACCGTTGTGCGATTGCCCGCTCACCGCTTCCAGCGCCACAGTGTCGCTGGCTGAGAGAGCGCGCGAGCGATCTAGAACCAGGAGGACAACGTCGGCACCCTCGATTGCTCTCCTACTCCGCTCGACCCCGATGCGCTCCACCACGTCTTCACTGATGGTGATGCCGGCGGTGTCGACTGTTCGGAAGGGGACGCCGCGCACCTGCAAGGTCTCTTCCACGGTGTCACGAGTGGTGCCGGCAATGGGGGTAACGATCGAGCGCTCCAAACCCAGCAGGGCATTCATGATGCTGGATTTGCCGACGTTAGGGCTGCCGACGATGGCGAGGGTGGCGCCTTCGCGCAGCACGATTCCCTGCTCGGCTCCTTCGAGAAGTGTCTGGACTGCCCGCTGCGCGTGCTCCAGCCGCTCAATGGAAGCCTCGTCGAGCTCCGGCGGAACGTCTTCCTCCACGAAGTCGATCATGGCCTCGACGCGAGCGAGGAGCCCGACCAGGTCGGAACGGATGGGATCGATGCGTCGCGAGAGCCGGCCCTCGAGCTGGCGGACGGCCAGATCGAGGGAAGCGTTGCTCCGCGCGCGAACCACGTCGATCACGGCCTCGGCCTGGGCCAGGTCCATGCGGCCGTTGAGAAACGCCCGCAGGGTGAACTCTCCGGGGCGCGCAGCTCGGCAGCCGCGTTCGAGACAAATGCGAAGCACGCGCTCCAGGACCAGGGGGCTGCCGTGGCATTGGATCTCGAAGACATCTTCACCGGTGTAGCTGCGGGGAGCGCGCATCAGCAGGCCGAGGGCTTCATCCACCGTTTCACCGCTGGACGGGTCCACGAGCCCACCCACGCGAGCGGCATGGGAAAGCCAACCATCGGAAAGTGCGGGGAACAAAATGCTCGGCAGTGCCGGAGCGAGAGGCCCGCTGACTCGCACGATGCCCACGCCTCCTTCGCCGGGAGGTGTCACGAGAGCAGCGATGCTATCCGTTTCCATCGGGATCTAGGAGTACTGGCGGTACTCCTCGTCATCGTCCCTGGGCACCTCAGTGCCTTCGTCGCGCTTGGGAGCGACGACCACGCGACGTGAGATGCCCTCCCCGATGCTGTAGGTCTCGATGCCGGAGCGCTCGCGCAGCGCCAGGTGAATGATGCGTCGATCGCTGGCCGACATAGCTTCCAGAGTGAAGGGGCGGCCCTGCCGCCCGACGCGATAGGCGATGCGCTCGGCGAGCGACCGCAGTGACTCCTCGCGACGCGCCCGGTAGTTCTCGACGTCTATGACCACGCGGGGCCACTGGCGGCGGTTCTTGGAGAGGATCAGATTAACCATGAACTGCAGCGAGGAGAGGTTGTCGCCTCGCCGTCCAATGAGAATGCCGAGGTTGTCTCCGGCAACCGAGAGAATCACAGGGCCATCGGTACTTCGCACGCTTACCTGCACGTCGAAGCCCATGATGTCGAGCAGACGCTGCAACACCTCGCTGGCTTCGGCCGCGAGATCCGCGGTGGCGGCCGCGTCGGCCACCTGCCTCGGGGCGCCGTCGCTGGGCAGGTCTAGAGACGCACCCGGCTCGTCGTAGTAGTCGCCGGCAGGCGCTCTTCGTTCCCTCTCCAGGCTCGGCGGGGGGGGGGCTCGGGCG
>DHWR01000119.1:15771-16114 GCA_002413265.1 Chloroflexi bacterium UBA5177 | reverse complement strand
CGCCGGCTCGGCGCCGAGGCCGAACACACCGCGACTCCCCTGGGTGATTACCTCAACTGCCAATTCGTCCCGGTGAGCGCTGAGCTCGGACTCCGCCTTGGCAATTGCGTCGTTTACAGTCTTTCCTGTGAACTCAGCCCCGTCGTCCGCCACTTCGTCCTCCCTTGGCGCGATTCGCCTTCTTTCTCGGACGCGCGGCACCGTTGGTCCTATTGTTGGAGCCTCCGTTAGGTGTCACTTCGTCCTCCCCAGCCCCATCTGATGCAGTAAGCGCCAGCCCACCGGCCGGCACGCTTCGAGTCACCGGTCGCTGCTGTTGCGCACTGCCACCGCCCGATGACCT
>DHWR01000119.1:15159-15602 GCA_002413265.1 Chloroflexi bacterium UBA5177 | reverse complement strand
GTCCCTGCATGAGGGATAGCGAGGCCGCTGAACGGCCAGGTCTCCGTGAGGAGACCCAGTCCGGTGATCCGGTACTGGATGGCGATACCGATGAGGGTCGACGTCACCCAGTAGAGAGAGAGGCCCGACGCGTAGCGCGTGGCGAAGAAGATGATCATCAAGGGCATGAAATTCATCATGAAATTCATGGTCTGCTGCTGAGGATCGTTGCTCTTCGTCAGCATCATCCTCGACTGCACCCACTGCGTGGCGCCGGCCAGGAGGGGCAGGATGTACAGGGGGTCCGGCTCTCCCAATCCTTTGCTTAGCCACAGGAAGTTGGCGTGGAATAGGTTGAAGACGTGCTGCGTCTGGCCGATGCCCGAGATCGCGTAGCAGCTGTGCATCCACTGCGACATCCCGGTCACCGGATGGCCGCTGCAGGTGATGTGGGACCAGACGAT
>DHWR01000119.1:726-14853 GCA_002413265.1 Chloroflexi bacterium UBA5177 | reverse complement strand
AGCATCGGCAGGCACCCCATCGCCGGGTTGACATTGTGCTCCTTATATAAGGCCATCGTGGCTTTGCTGAGCGCCTCGCGGTCCTTGCCGTGCTTCTGCTTCATCTCCGCCATCAGCGGCTGCAATCGCTGCATCGCCTTGGCGTTTCGTAGCTGGACGATCTGGAGCGGAGACAGAATCAGCCGGATGCCGATCGTGAAGAGAACGATCCCAATGCCGGCGCTGCCCACGTTGATGGCCAGCCAGGCCAGGCCGATCTCCATTGGGTGGATGATGAAACTAAAGATGGATTGCAAAAAGTGGCTCCAGTATTAGGGGACGGGGTCGTATCCGCCGACGTGGAAGGGGTGACAACGCGCAATTCGTCTGGCTGCCATCCACGACCCCCGAACTACCCCGTATCTCAGTATCGCTTCCCGTGCGTACACCGAGCATGTCGGCTCGTACCGGCAAGCCGGACCGAGCAAGGGAGATATAAGACGCTGATACAGCGCAATCAGCCCTACCGCAAGTCTACGCATTCCCGACGCTCTTCATGCGCTGCCGGCACGCATCCGCCTTGCCCAGAAGGTAACAGACCGACTCATACACCTGGTTATACGTAGCCTGAGCGGCCGCCGGACGTGCGATGAACACGAGATCTTGACCCGGGCGGATGGATGGCAGCTGGTGTCTCACGGCTTCTCGCATCAGTCTCTTGACTCGATTTCGCACGGTGGCCTTTCCTACCCGCTTGCTCACGGAAAAACCGACGCGCAGATCGGCGCTTCTGGTAGGCAGCGCGTAGAGGACGAATAGAGAGCAACCGGCAGAGCGGCCGGAGCGGCGCACACGCGAGAAGTCACGAGATCGAGTAAGGCGAAAACTCTTCGGCAGCATGGCTGCCCTAGACCGTCAGGCGGTGCCGCCCCTTCAATCGTCGGGCTTTCAAGACCCGTCTGCCACCCTTGGTGGCCATGCGGGCCATGAAGCCGTGCTCTCGTTTTCGCGGTATCCGCTTGGGCTGAAATGTTCGTTTCATGGGTGAGTCGTGGGACCCCCTCTACAAAAAGTGGCGGCGTCGAAACCGCTGATGACGAAAAACCCCCAGCACAATCGCTGCAGAGCGTGCTGAGGACGTACAAATGGCGGTACAGTGACTAATTCCAGACGAGCCGATTATATGGAGGCGAGGGACATATTGTCAACGACTCGCGGCCCGCAGCTCGAGTAGTAATTTGCAGGTAAAGATGCGGCAAGCGCCCGGCCGATCCTCGTAGATTCGGCAACCACCGGCCGCAATGGGGGAATCGCTTTTGCGGAACACGCATGGTCCGCGCATGATCTGCCAACCCTCGTGTACGGGATCCGCCGTGAACATAGGCGCTGCTTCGAGTCCAACAACCGACTCAGCCAGCGTCTGAAGCTCGAGGGTCTCTTCGTCGGTAACGGAGATTTCAGGCAGGTGGCAGCAATCGACGCAACCCCCACAGCCGGCGGCGCTGGGATGTCCACCATGTACAGGGCGCGGTTCTCCGACCACCGGGCCTCGATCCAGTTCGACACTCGACATGCCTTCAGTTTCCTGCAATGGCGCACCGGATCCCGCTAATGGCCTTGCAATACCAGAGCCGATGCCACGATTGCTGCCGTTTCGGCTCGCAGAATGCGTCGCCCCAGCGACACTACCTCCGCTCCCGCGGCGCGAGCCGATGCCGCCTCGGCTTCGCCGAAACCGCCCTCCGGACCTACAAATAAAGAAAGCTCGCTTCCCGCCTGATAGTCGGACGCGGCCGGCAACGGCGCGAGACTTTCCTCTTCCCAGAGAAATAGTACCGGGCCGCGAACCGCCGCCTCAGCAAGCCCTTGGGCCAGGCTCCGCGACGCTTCGACCAGCGGTACGACTCCGCGTCCGCTCTGCTCGGCGGCTTCTCGTACTATCTCTAAAAGTCGTTCGAATCGCGACTCGCTCGGCTCCCCGGCTATTGATCGTTCAGATTGGACGGAGACAAACCGCAAAATTCCGATCTCGGTGCACTTTTGCAGCACGAGCTCGAGTTTCTTGCCCTTGAGAAGTCCCTGATACAAGGTGACGAAGATATCCGGCTCGGACTGGCTCGGAAAGGAGCGAACGATCGCTCCAAGAGCTTCTCTTCCCAGTTCCTCCAGCCGCACACAGTGTTCCTGGCCGGCGCCGTCGAAGACCTCGACTACGTCGCCGATCTTAAGCCGCAGCACGCGAGAAATCTGGTGTGATGTATGCGGAGGAAAGCTGACTCGATTTCCTGCGACATGCACCGCAGGAAGGAAAAATCGGTGGCCGCTCACGAGGCCTTTTGAGCCCGAATCAGGAGCCAGTCTCCCTCCCTTCGCTCCTCCGTGATGTTCAGACCTGCCGCGGGATACGCCTCGCGCACCAGCCCGGCCCGCTCCTCCACGATGCCGCAGCTGAGAAGCTCGCCTCTGGGTCGCAAAGCCTGGCCGAGTGGCTCGGCAAGCTTGGCCAAGACCGCGGCAATGATATTGGCGAGAATCAGATCAAATTGAAGCCCGGCCGTCGCCTCGATGGAGCCGTGCACGACGCGAATTTCGTCGCTCAGCCCGTTCGCCCGCACGTTGTCCTCGGCGACCTTGACGGCTACCTCGCTCACATCCATTGCGACGACCGTGGCTCCCAGCCGAGCCGCGGCGATCGCCAGGATGGCCGAGCCTGTGCCCAGGTCGAGGACCTCCATTCCCGGCCGCACGCACTCCTGGAGCGCCTGCAGCATCAGCTGCGTGGTGGGATGAAGGCCGGTGCCAAACGCCATGCCAGGATCGAGCTCGACGATTACCTCGTCAGGTCCACTCTGCCAATCTCGCCAGGTCGGTTTGATAACGACGCGGCCAACCTTTAGCGGGTGAAAGTGTTCTTTCCAGGCGTTAGCCCAATCCTCTTCGTCGATCTCGCGCCGCTGCATCTCGCCCACCGGGCTCAGTCCAAACGCTTGCAGATGCCATAGGTCCTGCTCGATGCGGTGAATCTGTTCTTCCCGAGAAGACGACAGCGCGAGGTACGCCTTCATGATCGGCAAGCCCGTCGGGTGAGGAACTTGCTCGCCATCGACATCCGGGGTGACCGGCTGCTCGATGGCAACCCCTCCAGTGCCGTGCGATCGGAAGACCTCGGCTACAGCGTCAACCGCTTCAGGGTGTACCTCGACGCTTAGCTCGACCCATTTCACGGCTGACGGCTAGCCGCCGAACGCTTCCTTCACCTTGCCGAAGATGCCCCGGTCGTCCCGTCCGTCTTCATGCTGCGAGCCGTCGAGCTCCTGACCCAGCTCTTCGAAGAGCTCTTTCTGCCGCGAGGAGAGCTTTGTCGGAACCGTGACCTTGGCGATGACAAACATGGCCCCGCGGTCGCTGGAGCGAAGATAGGGCACGCCCTTGCCTCGCAGCCGGAAGCTCTTGCCGTGCTGAGTTCCCGCGGGTATACGCAGCTCGACGTCGCCGTGGAGAGTCGGGACGGTGACGGTGTCTCCCAGTGCCGCCTGGGCAATGTTGACCGGCAGCTCGTAGTAGACGTCGTATCCCTCCCGCTTGAATGACGGGTGGGGCTTCACGTCCAGCAGGACGTACAGATCCCCTGGAGGACCACTCTTCGGGCCGATCTCGCCTTCACCGGCGAGTCGTATCTGCTGGCCGCGATCCACTCCGGCCGGGATGTTCACGGTGAGCTTCTTGGACGCACGAGTCCGGCCGGCGCCGCGGCAGCTCGAGCACGGCGTGGCGACTATCTGTCCCTCACCGTTGCAGCTCTCACACAGCACGACGTTGACGAACTGACCGAAGACCGATTGCTGGACTCGCCGCAGCTCGCCGCTGCCATGGCAGCGAGGACACGTCGTTGGCTGGCTGCCCGGCTCCGAGCCGTTGCCCGAGCATCGCTCGCACGACTGCATCACCGGTATATCGATCGACTTCTCGACGCCGAAGACGGCTTCCTCGAAGGTGATGGTCATGTCATAGCGCAGATCGGACCCTCGCTGGGGGCCGCCTCGCGTCCCACGCCGCCCGCCAGCACCGAAGAAGGTCTCGAAGATGTCGGCGAAGCCACCGAGGTCGCTGAAATTGTCGAACCCGCCCGCTTGGGCTCCTGCGTGTCCGAAACGGTCGTAGGCATTGCGCTTGCTCGGGTCGCTGAGAACCTGGAAGGCCTCGTTCAGCTCTTTGAAGCGCGCCTCGGCGTCCGTCTGCTTGTTGACGTCGGGATGATATTTTCGTGCTTGCGCCCGAAATGCGGTCTTGATCTCGGTCTCGGTCGCATCTCGAGAGAGGCCGAGTACCTCGTAGTAGTCACGTTTGCTTGCCAAGTCTTGTCCTATCCAATCCGGCTCAGCGGGAATATACGCCGGCTAAGTGTTTCGTATTGTATCTGACCGCTCTCAAGGCCCGACGTTTTGTCCTTCGGCTTCCTCGACGGACTCGCCTTCCGCGGAATCTGCAACCTCGAGGCTGGCTTTCTCTGGTTTTTCTTCCTGTTTCGCGGGGGCTTTTGAGACTTCGACGAGCGCCGGCCGTATCAGGTAGCCGTGCATCGTGTAGCCGCTCTGATAAACGGATACGACGGTGTTGGGCGGCGAGTCGTCGGTCTCGCGTTCGCTGACCGCCTCGTGCAGCTTGGGATCAAAGGTCTTGCCTTCTGCTTCGATCGCCGTCACGCCCCGGCTTTCCAGGATGGCCCGCATCTGGCGCTCGACCAGCAGGATACCGTGGATCCAGGTGAGCTGACGCAGGTTTCCGGGGAGAGTCGCGATGGCCCGTTCGAAGTTGTCCAGGACCGGGAGCAGGTCGTAGACCAGCGCCATGGACGCCATCTTCTCCAGGTCCTCACGCTCCTGCTCGTGACGGCGGCGCAGGTTCGCCAGATCGGCCGCGGATCGCTGCCACTTGTCCTGCAGCTCGCGCGTTCGCTCGCGCTCAGCATCTAGCTCGGCCTGAATGCCGGCATTATCGGCGGGAGGTTGCCCTTCATGGGCTTCCTCGGGAGATTCACTGGCCGCGGGACGAGGTCTAGACTCCTTCTTTCTCCACTTGACCTCGAAGCGCGGGTCCTCTGACGTCTCGGCTCGATGCTCGGCGGTGCTTGTGTTCTCGTCGTCTTCCATCTCAGTATGCATTCATTAAGTCTGTCATCAGGTCGGTCATGTAGCGGACCAATGCGACGGCGCGGGGGTATTCCATCCTGGTAGGCCCGACAACGCCCAGGTATCCGGTGCCTTCGGCCTCGTCGCCGTATCTGCCCAACACGAAACTGTACCCGGGCAGCATGTCGGATGGAGGCTCACCCCCGATCACCACGTTGACGTCCGTCTCGCGCGGCAGCCCGGCGATGAGCTGCTGCACCGCGAAACCGTGCTGCAAGAACTCCAGCATCTCGCGTAGCCGTTCACTCAGCATTTCGCTCGGCTCGCCCGGTCTCAGACCCGAGAATTCTGGCTGCCGCATCAGGTCACCAAGACCCGCGTGGAAGACCTGCGATTGCTGGCCTTGGCCACGGCGCAGCAGGTGCTCGCTCATGCTGCCCACGACTGAGGCCAGGCCCGGCAGGTCGCGCAGGGCTTCCTGTGCCTCATCCGCGGTCTTTCCCCTCAACAGCCCGTTCAGTTGATCGGCGACTGCGCTGAGCTCTTCGTTCGAATACGTCTCGGGCAGCGTAATCATCTCTTGCAAGACCGTTCCCTCCTGCAAGACGAGGATCAGCAGCGCTACGTTGTCGTGGATGGAGATGACTTCCAGGTGCCGGAAGCGGACCTCGCTGGACCGCGGCGACGTCACCAACCCCACGTTGTGCATGCGGTGCGCCATCACCGTGGCGGCCAGCTTCAGCCACTCCTGGACCTCGCTGTGCGCCTGATGGAATTGATGTCGGATGGTTCGCGCCTCCGCATTCGGCAAATGCGCCCGCGCCATGAGACGCTCCACGTAATACCGGTAGCCGGCATTCGTGGGCACTCGTCCCCCCGACGTGTGCAGGTGGCGAAGCAGGCCGAGCTCTTCCAGGGCAGCCAGTTCGTTACGCACCGTCGCCGACGAAATCGGCAAGGCAGCGCTGGAAACGATGGCTGCGGAGCCGACCGGATGCGCGGTAGCCACGTACTGGTCGACTACCGTCTTCAGGATCTGCTCCTGACGTCGCGTAAGTTCCATGAGCCTCTCGTTCGGGTGTTAGCACTCCTCAAGCTAGAGTGCTAATTGTGCCTACATTATACCGGCGCACCGGACCACATTTCCGCCTTCTCGTGCGGAAGCCGCACAAATGTTAACCCGTACAATCGGACCATGTGGGAAGTCGTGGGACATGATCGAGCGGTCGAAAACCTCCGGAACGCCATCTCGAGCGGCAGGCTTCCGCACGCGCTCCTGTTCTGCGGCCAGGTTGGTGTGGGAAAGACCCGGCTGGCTCTGGAGCTCGCCAAGGCACTGAATTGCACCGGCGCGGAGCCTCCGTGTCAGCAATGCGTCCACTGCCGGCAGATCGAATCGGGAGGCCATCCCGACGTGACGGTGGCCGAGGCCCTGGAGGGAAAAGACTCGATCTCGATTGCCCAGGTACGGGAGCTGCGCGACGGTGCCGCGCTGCGGCCCTTTCAGGCTTCGTTCAAGGTAATCATCATCGCCGGCGCCGAGTCGCTGACGCCGCAGGCGGCGGACGCGCTGCTGAAGACGCTCGAGGAGCCTCAGCGCCAGGTGCGCATCGTTCTGACCGCGACCGAGCCGGAGGCGCTGCCCTCCACGGTGGTATCCCGATGTCGCGTGATCAATCTGCTTCCTGCCACGCCCGAAGTCATCGAACAGGCCCTGGTCGCTCGGGGTGAATCCGCGGAACAGGCGGCCGTGGTGTCGCAGCTGGCGAGAGGAAGCGTCGGATGGGCGATCGAAGCGTCTCGCCACCCGAAGGTGATCGCCGAGCGCGCGGAGATCATCGAGCGCATGAGTACCGTGTTCGAGCTCGACCTTGCGTCGCGGATCGACCTGGCGGAGCGCATGACGTCGGAGCGTCGGGATCGCTCCTGGGTGAGGCGCAACTTGCAGCTTCTCGTCTACCTGACGCGCGATCTGCTTCTGATCCAGACGGGCCTTCAGCCGGCGTTGGCCCAGGGGGTTGGCCGAGCGAACCTGGAGAGGGCCGCCGCCCGCTATTCATTGCCACAGGTGGAAGAAAGCCTCGAGGCGATGCGCCTGGTCATGGATCGCGTCGACAGTAACGTCGATCCTCGCCTGGCGCTCGAGGCGATGCTGATCTCACTTCCGTGAAGCTCTACGGGGTGCGTCTACTCGACGGACGCCTGGTCTGGGTAGAGCCGGCAGAACTGCAAGCGCGGCCGGGTGATGCCGTGCGCTGTCACGTGGATGCTCGGGAAGAAGACGGGCTGGTGACCATAACCCCCGAACTGCTGTTGCAAGGGCCGAGCCAATCGCAAGGCGAGCTCCTGGAGATTCTGCCGCGAGCAACCGACGACGCCTGCCGCGACCTGCCGCTGGCCTGGCTTCCACCGTTAGGCAGCACCGTCAGCTCGCCTCGGGCCTCCGGCCAAGTGATAGCCCTCGATCCGGTTAGGGGCCGAACCACCCTGCTGACAGACGGGGGAGAGAAATTGGACTGCGACGCGGCAGAGCTCGAGGAGCAGAGCTGACGGGTCCGGCGAGACGGTCGCAGGGAACGCCCCGAGTGGCGTTCCGCCCTTGCGCACGGGTCGTCGAGTGCGGATCATCACGGGACGCTCCGTTCCATCCGGCACTCAAAAAAGATGGATCAGGTATCCCGCATTAAGGATGACAGCCACTCTCTGGTCTGACGAGGTGATCGCAGATGAATCACCGTCATATGCGAAGGCTCTCCGGAGGCAAAGAGTCGCAGGTATTCCGGTCGCCTGTGCCTTCGATGTTGAACCGCCCAGAGAAACAGATTGTCCCGCCGAAACTGATTTCTAAGGGTCTCTCGATTGCCGTGCCATAGCTCCTGACGGAACAGGATCCGATAGCTGGTGCGCCGAAACAGCCGCCACCAAACCGTGCGAAGGCCGTAATCCAGCCACACTATCGAGTCGGCGTGCCCCCAGACGATGTCTCGAACCGACCCGTAATTTCCGTCCACTACCCAGCCATCTCCGGCCACCACCTCTGAAGCTCGCCTTCGAAACTCTTCCGCGGTCACCATAGTCCAGCCCGGCGCCCAATTCAGCTCATCCAGCTCGACATGCGGAATGCCGAGTATCTGGCCCAGACGCCGCGCCAGCCTTGTCTTACCGGCTCCAGTCGACCCCACCACCACGATGCGGCTGCCCGGTCTTGACGGGATCAGCCCTGGTGCGTTCGCTACACGATCGGCAGGTACCGTTCGAGCTCCCATGGCGTGACCTGCATCCGGTACGCGTCCCACTCTTCACGCTTGGCCTCGACGAAGCGCTCGAAGAGATGCTCGCCGAGACCGGCGGCGATGACGTCATCGCTTTCCAGATCCTCCACAGCTTCGATCAGCGAACCGGGCAGCATCTGGATCCCCGCCTCCCGGCGCCGCTCCTCGTTGAAGTGATAGAGATTTTCTTCGATGGGTGGGGGCAGCGGAAGCTCCCTCCGAATGCCGTCGAGTCCGGCGGCGAGCATCACGGCGAAGGCCAGGTACGGGTTGGCGCTGGGATCAGGGAATCGCAGCTCGATGCGTGCCGACCGCTGCTTTGCCGGTGTAATCTGCGGCACTCGGATCAGCGCCGAGCGATTCACCCTCGCCCAGCTGATGTACACCGGCGCTTCGTATCCCGGCACCAGGCGCTTGTAGGAATTGACCAGAGAAGCCAGAACGGCTGACATGCCCCGGGCGTGCGTAAGCTGTCCGGCGATGAAGTGTTTGGCGACGTCTGAAAGCCCGTACTCGTCATTCAGGTCGACGAACGCGTTGTCCTCCGTGTCCTTGTGGAAAAGGCTCTGGTGGACATGCATGCCCGAGCCATTCACACCAAAGATCGGCTTTGGCATGAAGGTCGCGTGCAGGCCGTGCTGCTGCGCTACCGCCTTCAAGGTGTACTTGAAGGTCACCGCGTTATCGGCGGTTTGTAACGCCCGGCCGTAGCGGAAATCGATCTCGTGCTGGCCTATGGCCACCTCGTGGTGAGCCGCCTCGACCTGGATGCCCAGGGCCTGCAAGGCATTGACCATCTCGGCTCGGACGGAAATGGCCAGGTCCGTGGAAAGGTCGAAGTAGCCCCCGCGATCGTGGGGGAGCGGTGCCTCCTGACCGTCGGCGCCGGGAACCAGCAGGAAGAATTCGAGCTCGGGGCCGGTGTAGTAGTCGAATCCCATCTCCACGGCGTCGCGAAGCACCCGCTTGAGCACCTCTCGGGGGTCTCCGGGAAAAGGCTCGCCGTCCGGCGTGAAGACGTCGCAAATCACCCGAGCGGTTTTCTGCGCGCCGTGCTCCCAGGGGATGACCTGGAAAGTCGAGACGTCGGGCTTGAGATACATATCCGACTCGGCGATGCGGGCGAAGCCCTCAATGGACGAGCCATCGAACCAGGTGCCGTGCTCCACCGAATCGGCGAATTGATGGACGGGTATCGCCACGCTTTTCACGGTGCCGATGATGTCCGTGAACTGCAGGTTTACGAAGCGAATCTCCTCGTCCTCCGCACGCTGCACGACATCCTGTTCGCTATCCGTTGTCATGTTCGTCCTCTCCCTGCTGTCGCTCTCGACGATCACCGATGATAGCAACCAAGACGTTGCTAGAATTCGGCCATGGACGCCGTAGAAGAGCTGCACGCGCGGATTTTGGCCTGCAGGCTGTGCCAGGACGCGGGCTATATCGAGCGCGCAGCTCCCGTCGTCGCCGGTAAATCCGGCAACCGCATCATGCTGATAGGTCAAGCGCCCGGAGTAACGGAGCTCGAGGTCCGGCGACCCTTCGCGGGACGAGCCGGCAAAGAGCTATTCCGTTGGATGGCGAGTATCGGCATCAACGAGGAAGAATTCCGCGGTCGCGTATACATGACGGCGGTCACCAAGTGCTTCCCCGGCCGGACCGGTGGGGGGAGTGGCGATCGGCGACCGAGCCGGCAGGAGATAGAGTTGTGCGCTCCGTATTTGGATGCGCAGTTTTCGCTGATGGATCCGCGCGCGGTGTTGCTGGTGGGAGGAATGGCCATCGAACGGTTCTTTCCCCGCACCAGTCTCGACCTGCTCATCGGCGGGCAGATCGAGCGCGACGGTATTCTCTACATTCCACTGCCGCACCCGTCTGGAGCCTCGCGCTGGCTAAACGATCACGGCCACCGAGCGCTGCTGCGGCAGGGATTGGATCACGTGCGCCGAGTCTGGGACCTCTTCGCTTCGGACCAGGCGGAGACGGTCGATGCTTCTGGCGGCTCTGCGTTGGCCGGCACCGCCTCTGCTATGTTCGAGTAGAAACGGCCGCGCCGAAACAGTCGGCAAGGCCGGGAGCGAAACATGAACGAACAGCCTTTTGATGAACCTGTGAACGACGTCGAGGGATACATCGACACCGCCGATGATCTCGCCACCGAAGACCGCTGGTATCCGGGGAAGTACACGCGCCGCCTATTGCTTGCCGGTCTCGGCGCAGCGGTCACGGTCGTCGATACCGCCGGTGAGACGGTTGAGAGGTTCATCGAACGGGGGGAAAAGGTGTCGGACGAGTGGAACGAGCGCGTGAACGACGTTAGGCGCGACAACTCGGGCGCCGGCGAACGGGTGAAGGACTACGCGCGCACCGGGGTGAACGTCCTCCTCGACACGGTCGGTGTACCGAACAAGGGCGACGTCGACACCATCAACATGAAGCTGAACATCCTGAGCCGGAAGCTGGACGAGATCCAACTGCAGCAGGTTCAGCCGGCCGCAAAAGGCAAGCCTGCTTCCGGCCCCGAGGGCGACACCCTTTCCTGAGCCTACTTCTGCCGAAACGCCTGCGGGTGGATGTCCTTTGCCAGCGCTTTGATGCCGACCACGATGCGCGGCCCGGCCCGGCTGATTAGCTCGTCGTCGAATGGATAGATCTTTCCTGACTTGACTGCGCTGATGGTTTCCCAGCCGCCGCGCGCCTTCACATCCGCCGCAGACGTGCCATAGGCCGCGTCGCCAAGAAGGATTATCTGTGGGTCGAGTCGTACCAATGCCTCCAGGCTGAACTGCGGGTAGCAGAGAGTTCCCGAGCAGGTGGAGGCAGCGTCGGCGACATTCTGAGCGTGAACCATGCGGATTGCTTCGTCGATGAAGGTACCGGGACCCGCCGTGAAGGGCTGCGTGGGGTTGGTTGCGTCGATCTCGTAGTACACCCGCGGGCTGTTCTTCTCCTTCTTCACCGCTTTCTTGATGCTTGACAGCTGGGTCTTCATCCCCGCCGCCACTTTCGCTGCCTTCGCTCTATTTCCCGCGAACCTGCCGGCGAGAGTGAGGTCTCCCAGGATTTGCTTCAAGTTGGCCGGATCGAGGATCACGACCTTGAAGCCGAGATCTCGAATCTGCTGGAAGGTATCCAGCTCGGTCTTGCTGTAGGGGGCGACCACGAGGTCAGGATGAAGGCTAGTGATCGTCTCCACGTTGAAATGGGTGCCGCAACATCCACCCTCGACGTGCGGTAGAGCCTTGGAGCGGATGGGATAATCGCGTCCCCAGGGTGAGGGCCACTCCGACGGGTACTTGAAAAGCCGAGAGATGCCGGCTGCCCCCTCCACGTACTGGCCACCATCCCCGACCACCAGCTTTTCGGCTCCCACTGCGAAGAGGGTCTCGGTGTCCCGCGGATCGAGGGAGACTATCCGCTTGGGCGCTTTCGCGAGATGGACGGTGTTCCCGTGGTCGTCGACGATAGTGAGGGGGAAGGCGCTTTTGAAGACCCGAGTGTGAGCGGTGGCAGGCTGCGCGGCGAAGCCTGCCGCGACGACGAGCGTGCATAGCAAAGAGACAAGGCGGTGCATGCTGCCCTTCTTCCGATGACGTGTACTAGGTGCGGTGCGCGGTTGTCGATGACGAACCGACAGCCGTGGGTGAAATCAAAAGCCCCTGTTCAATGAACAGGGGTCAGGTACACGGTTTGACCACGCCGACCCCCCTTTACCAACGAAGGCGTCCTGGCAAAGGCGGCGATAGGTTTTCTGGCTCGACGGCCGTCAGGCCGCCATACAGTAGCGTGGACTGCGCCGACATCTCATCGGACTTGCCCTAGCTCACCACCCTATGCAGTTGCTTTTCAGGCTAACACAAGTTCTTGTGGCCAGCCTCGCGATTCCGGCAGGCAGACGTTGCATAAAGCTGGTCTGCGCATAGCACGGATACTGGTGCGATCGCAACGATCGAACCCTGGAATGCCATACAGGCACGTGGTCGTGAACTGTCCTTCCAAGGGTCGCCGCGAGGTATACACGTATTGCCTTGTCATCATCCGCCGCTCTTCGGGCGCTCCTGCTCGCGCGGTTGAAGGAAGGCAGCCCATTGGGTCTCGCATTCTGCCGGCAACTCTGATCGGCGTCGACGACAAGCAAATCTTCCTGGCCACGTCCGGGGGAGGGGTCCGCATATCGGGTATCTGGGAGGCAACCATGCAAACGTCGCCGTCCGTAAATGCTGCGCGTCTCGTCATCGGAACGCGGGCAAGAGTACAGGGCCGCCCCGCGCCTGCCGCGCATCTCGACGGCGCAACTCACATGTTTGGGTCCCCGGATGGCCGCTACTTGGTCCTCGATCCCGGCCAGGGCTTCTGGGTCGAAGACACCCTCACGCTGCAGGGGCACCTCGTGCCTGTTTCGTCGCCATCGAACTGTGTCCTCTCCCAGTCGGCGTGGATAAGCGGTGCCCGAGCCATCGCGTTCGGCCGCACCTGCAGACTGAAGACCGGCTTCAGCTCCACCCTCTTGAGAGTCGGTTTGACCGGAGGACCGCCTCGCCGGTTACTGTCCAACATCGACTATCATCCGGACGCAATCTCGATCGATACCGTCTACCGCTGTGTCGGATGTGGAGTCAATCCCGGATCCTAGGTATCCTGCCAGGTTCAAGCGCGATCAGGGGGCGACCAGGTCAGCAGTTGGAAGCAGGAGTTGAAGCGGCGGTCGGTGTCCCGACGAGCGATTCGTCGATCGTGCCGCCACCTAGCACGGTGTCACCCTCATAAAACACCGCCAACTGGCCAGGAGCAACTCCCCAGATCGGCTTGTCGAAGAGCACTCTGGCCCTGTCAGGCTCCAGCAGCCTGACCCTACCTGGGCGATCCGGCGTGCGGTATCGAACCTTGATCGTAGAGTCGAACTCGTCTGCTGATCGTGAACCGGTAAAGGAGAGTCGGGAGCAGGTGAGACCCGAAGCCATGGCTTCCTCCCGTTCGCCGACCACCACAAGATTGTCCTTGGGATTGAGCGCAATCACGTACAGCGGCTGCGCTGCGGCAATCCCCAACCCCTTCCGCTGCCCAATCGTGAACTCATGAATACCGTTATGCGTGCCGAGCACCGAACCCCCGGCGTCCACGATCTCCCCGGGACGAGGCACCGCGCCCACATACTCGCGCAGGAACGCCTTGTAGTTCTTGCCGGCTACGAAGCAAATCTCCTGGCTGTCCGGCTTCTCCGCGACCGGGAGCTCGAAGTCCCGAGCCAGCTGCCGCGTCTCCAGCTTCGTGTTGCCGCCAAGCGGAAACTTGATCCGCTTCAGATGATGCTGCCGGAGCGTGTGCAGCATGTAGGACTGATCCTTGGCCGGATCTATGGCCTTCTTTAGAACGTGCTCTCCGCTCTCGGGGTCCAGCTCGACCCGAGCGTAATGGCCCGTAGCCACGTAGTCGATCCCAAGCTCGTCGGCACGACGCAGCAAGCCGTCGAAGCGCACGAACTGATTGCAGCGCACGCAAGGGTTGGGAGTCCGGCCCTCGAGATACTCGGCCGCGAAGTCGTCGACCACCGAGTGCGCAAACTCATCGCGAAAGTTGGGAACGTAGTAGGGAATGCCCAGCCGGGCCGCGACACGCCGAGCGTCGTCGACGGCGTCGATGGTGCAGCAACCTTGCATCGCGCCCGGGTCCTCGAAGGTCTGGGAGCGGTGCCAGATCTGCATGGTGATGCCGACCACGTCGTAGCCCTGACGCTGCAGCAGCGCGGC
>DHWR01000119.1:0-424 GCA_002413265.1 Chloroflexi bacterium UBA5177 | reverse complement strand
CGAGGTGAGCCGCGCGGAGCGGCCGTTAGGCCACTCCGCGCTCACTGTGTCTGTAGTGTTCCTGCCCAGTTTATCCCGTTCTCTTGAGGCGTCCGGTCTTCTTCGCGAAGCGCTGGGCCGTCGTGAAGAGCCAGATCCCGAGAGGAATGGTGACGATGCCGATGACGATTAGCGGGATGAGATTGGCGATTATGTCTGAAGCGGAGGGATGCCCCAGAAGAACCTGCCTCGTCCCCTTCAGCACGTAGGTCGCGGGCGAGATGTGCGACAGCGGCTGGATCCACGCCGGCAACACGTGGATGTCGTAGTACACGCCGGACACCAGCAGCAGGCAGGCCTCGATCACGTAGGTCATCTGCGCCCCCTTCTCCGTGAAGAGCAGGGGAAGCGTCGCGGCCATGATGCCGAGTCCGACAAAGCTGAG
>DHWR01000180.1:4217-4792 GCA_002413265.1 Chloroflexi bacterium UBA5177 | reverse complement strand
CGCTAAGCGTACGAGGGCGAGCTTCGCGAGGCTACTTCCGACGGCGTAGCCCGGCGAATACGTCGTCCGACCAATAGGCGCCGGGCCAGGCCGTTGCTAGCGTCGCCGCCATGGTCACCGTCCTACATGAGGGGCCGCCGATCATCACGGATCGGCAACGTCAGGTGATCGAGCTGATCGCCGCCGGATGTTCCAACGAAGAGGTCGCAAGCCGTCTCGGCATCTCGCCGCGCACGGCGAAGGCCCACTCGGATGTTCTTCGGCAGAAGCTCGGTTGCGCACGGCGTCGTCAGATCCCAAGCGCGTACCGAACGTTGACCGGCCGCGACCCCCTCTCCCAGAGCCTCGAGACAGGTCCCATCGCCTCGGGGGACTAACGACACCCGCGCCTGCGGCGTCACGGCCGCAGGCGCGGGGTCTCCTCCGGACCTCTGGTCAGGGCACCGGCACAGGTCTAGGCTAGGCTCGCGGGACCCGGGCGGCCCGCACGCAGGCATGGGCAACAAGGTTGACCTAGAAATCCCCGCTGGCCGCCGGCACATCATCGAGCGGCCGCGCCTGACGCGACTCCTCGA
>DHWR01000180.1:0-3922 GCA_002413265.1 Chloroflexi bacterium UBA5177 | reverse complement strand
TGGTACCAGGCAAACCGAGCCTCGAGCGACGTGGCCGCATTGGCTGTAGGTCTCGTTGAGTCTGCTGGGCCCATAGTTTCCACTCCAGGGGCGCGTTTGCGCGCCTGGCTGGGAACAGCGGGAGAGCCGCAGAAAGAAGTCGGAACGGTAGCCGCGCTGTTAGCCGAAGACCTAGCGGAATGGCCTCGCGATGCGTGGCTGGCAATAGACGACTATCACCTCCTCGCCTCGTCGGGCTCCGAAGATCTCGTCAACCTATTACTTGGACATACGCGGTTCCCGATACTTATTGCCAGTCGCACGCGGCCCGTGTGGGCGACGCCACGCCGACTCCTCTACGGGGAACTGGCCGAACTCGGCCAACACGCACTTGCGATGAACCTTCAAGAGGCAGCTGACGTGCTCGTGCGCAGCGAGGGCGCCGCCGCTCGCGCTTTGATCGGGCTGGCCAACGGATGGCCAGCCGTGATTGGTCTTGCCTCCTTCGCAGACCTGTCGGCCATCCTTGAGCAGGACGGGTTACCACTTGATCTTCACGACTATGTGGCCGAAGAGTTATACGCACAGTTGGCTGAGGATGTACAGACAGAGCTATGCCGCCTCGCGCTCTTGCCGAACCTCAGCAGCTCTCTCACTGAAGCTCTCCTCCAAGAGAAAGAGGACCAAATCCTTGCTGAAGGTCAGAAGGCGGGCTTTCTTATAGCTACTCGGCCTTCAACATTAGATCTCCATCCGCTTCTTCGGAGCTTCCTCCTTGAGAAGTTCCACACTCTCGATCAACAGTTGATTGAGTCGACGGTTCATGAAGCTGTGCACATTCTCATCGACGCGCGTTATTGGGAAGAAGCCTTTGCCTTGCTCTGCCGCTTCAATCGCCTCGAGCTTCTCGACAAGCTGGTGGCCCAATCTCTAGATGAACTCGTCGAACATGGGCGGATTGAGACTCTCAAGACGTGGGTCGACTTAGGACGGTTAAATCGACTCAAGTCGCCATCGCTAGAGCTTCTCGAGGCCGAGTACTGCTTTCGAGCTGGACGGCACGATCGGGCGAAGATACTTGCCATGAGGGCAGGCGAGCAGATCGCTCCAGACAGCGCGCTGGCTTCGCGAGCGTTCTATCGAGCGGGTCAGAACGCGCATCTGACTGACTCGCCCGAGGAAGCACTTCATTATTTTGAGCGAGCACGGAAAGCTGCACAGACGCCCCGGGAGACGCAGGACGCGCTTTGGGGAGAGTTCGTCACAGCTGTGGAGCTAGAGCGTGAAAGCGCAGCAGACACCCTCGGCGAGTTCGAAGCATCGTGCTCTGGCACATTGGACGAATTTGTGCGCACGCATAACGGGCGTCTATATCTCGCCACCCGACAAGGCGCTCTGATGGAGGCGATTGACGACGCGCGACCGATCGCCGAACTCGTGGAAGAGGCCCGTGACCCAGTCGTGCGCGTCTCCTTCCTACACATCTATTCAGCAGCGCTACGTCTCGCTACAAATTACGACGATGCCCGAACGCTCGTAACACGCGGTCTGCGGGAGGCGGAGACCTTCCATCTGGATTTCGCGCGTCCTCACATGCTGCTTACCCGAGCCGCCGTGCACATAGGACTAGGCGAATATGCACGGGCATCCACTGTTCTCGATCGCGTTGACGAACTGAGCGCGAGGAACGACGATGAGTACCTCTCCATGAGCGCGGCGGGAACACGGTGCCGGCTCCTGCTCATCGAAGGTGCTCTCGACGAAGCTCTCATGGCCACGGAACGTTCGTGGCCAGGGGTCCGAGCTCAAGGCCAGCGCGCGGAGTTCCTCGCGTCACGTGCGCTTGCTTTCATGCTCGGGGGCGAGCCTTCTCGCGCTCACCTGCTTCTAGGCGAGGCAGAGGGACTAAGCCGAGAATTGGAACCCACCACTCTCTGCCAATGGGCTCGCGTCCTCTTCATGCTCTGTGAGGAGGAGAGCAAGGGAATGGAGCTTGCAACGGAGGCATTCTCCACGACGTCAAAGTCAGGCTTGACCGACACCTTTGTCTTCGCATACAGGAGTGATCCTCGGATCTTGACTGCGATCGTCGCCAGTGGAAGAGCTGAGGAGGTTGCGCCAATCCTCGCGCGGGCAAACGATGACTCGCTTGCCCGCGCGGCGGGGCTTCAACTTCCTCCAGCGGTGCTATCCCATCGTGACGGTCTCACACCGCGAGAGCGAGATGTTTTCGAGCTCATTTGCGACGGGCGCACGAACAAGGAGATAGCCACGGCGTTGTTTCTGAGTGTGGTAACCGTAAAAGTTCACGTTCGCAACATCCTCAGAAAACTAGGAGTTCGGACGAGAACCGAGGCGGCGGTACGGGGTGCTAGGACGCTCTAGCTGTGAGGCCCACCACAGGGCTAAGAGCGTCGCGTTGTCCCCATGAGTCCGTCGTGCGAAAGGCCTCACCGAGTCCCGTCCGATAGCTTTCTCTTGCCTGAGCGAGGATCGCTTCAAAGGCGGCCACCACGGTCGTATCGAATTGGCTCCCGACAGCCTGCGCGAGACGTAGGCGGGCCACGCGCGACGGCATCGGTTCGCGATAGGGGCGCTCGGAGGTCATTGCGTCGTAAGCATCAGCTACTGCGAGGATTCGTGAGAGAAGCGGGATCTGACTCTCCGCGAGACCATCCGGGTAACCGGCGCCATCCACACGCTCGTGATGATGACGCACCACTCTGGCGATCTCCGAATAGTCATCAACCTTCGCGAGGATTCGCTCTCCGATAACGGGATGCTGCTCCATCTGCCGTCGCTCGTCTAGCGTTAGCGGTCCGGGCTTTTCGAGCAAGCCCGGCGCGAGTCCGATTTTGCCAACGTCGTGAACCAGGCCGCAGACGTGGGCGAGGCTTTGTTCCTCCTCCGAGAGACCAAGTCGGCGCGCAATATCTCGCGCGTACCGAGCAACAGAGGCTGAGTGCCCCGCCGTGTAGCGATCTCGAGCGTCAAGAGTGGTGACCAACGCCGTCGCAAATGAGATGTTTGCGGCCTCTAGGCGTTCGTTCGCGTCAACTAGTTCTTGTGATACATCCCTTTGCCGCTGATAGAGATGGACGACGCGTTGGAGGGCGAGGGTCGGACCAAGGAACATCGCCGCCGTCCAGAAGGAGTAGTGCTGATAGCCGAAAACCATAAGCCCCACGAGAGGTACGTAGAGCGGCAATGACAAAAGTGTAAGCGGGCCAACCGACCGAACATAGACGCTGATCGGAGCCGAGCGTCGCACTAGTAGCGTTCCGACGTTGAAAAGGCCGTCAAAGAACACGTTCGCCACGCCCGCCACAACGGTGGCGAGAGTGGCCGTCCCGAAGTTCGCGTGCCCTGAGATCATCTGAGCTGCGATCAATCCTGTGAGGGCCCCGGTTAGACCTCGCGCCGGAATGTAAATGGCCCACCTGAGATAAGGCCTTCGAAAGTCGAGAGCGTTGGCGAAGATCCCGACTGCCAAGGCGCTCAGGGGTCCGAATGCCACAGCCGTAAAGACGAACGGCAAGAATGCAACAGACGTCTCGACGTTGCGAGCCACACGGACGCTTTGTCGCTCTGTAGCGGCGGTGACGATAGCTAGCGCGATGAACTGCCACCACAGAGGGAGCCCGTAGCCCAGTTCGAAAAGGAGGATGGCTAGTGCGATGCAACTCAGGGACAGCGCGACGATCCACCCAAGTGTCCGGCTCTCCTTGAGCGTAAGATCGCGAACTCCCCGGTAGCAGCGTGAGACAACGTCGCGCCAGTTGATACTCACCCAAAAGGGGTATACACTCGTTGCGTCGTCAGTCCCCCCTGAAGGGAGGTATCCCGGAATGACGGGATTCCGTATCCGCGCTGTAAGCCTCATCGGCACCCTCGTCGCCATCTCGGCTGTCGTGGGAAACTCAAAGTCCTTCTAGGCGCCAAA
>DHWR01000298.1 GCA_002413265.1 Chloroflexi bacterium UBA5177 | reverse complement strand
TACACGCGGCAACATCGCCTGCAAGTCATGCAGTCGGACTTTGTGCCTCCTGCGAATGAAATACTCGCTGCCGTGCCGCAGAATGGCGCCGTCGGCGTCACTATGCACGACGGGAGCGTGGTCAATTTCCGCGCGGTTCCGGAAGCCTACGATCCCACTGATAGGCAGGCGGTGATGACGTTCCTTAACGATGTCGAACAGAAAGGCGAGATCGCTACGGGCCTGCTGTATGTCGACGAAGGAGTGGGCGATCTGCATGAGTCCAGCAACAGTTCCGAATTGCCTCTTGTCAACCTGCCGTACGAATCACTCTGCCCCGGTGCAGCGGCCCTGGAGTCGCTGCAAGACAGCTTCCGATGAAGCCGTAAGGCATGACGGGAGCGTTGGGGCGTAGTCTGTGTTGAGGGACACAAATCTCGGGAGGTCGGTATGCACTCAATGCTTTTTCAGAACTTCGGGGCGTTCTTAGGTCTCAGGAACTTGTATTGGGCGATCATCATCATCGTCGTGATCGTGATCCTCGCCGTAGCGTACTCTGCACGCGGCAGAAACCGCTGATTCGACTCGCTTTGGCCGGTCAAAAGAATCGGCTACCCGCGGACTGAAAAGAGCCCCCGAGAGAATTTCTCTCGGGGGCTCTTCCCTTGGATCAGACTGGTTCGAGGGCTAGGTTCCCGACCACACGCATCCCGAGCTGTGGTTGCCCCATTCGCCCTGCATGTAGTAGTCGTGACCGTTGATGACCTGGTTGTAGCTTCCGGCGCCGTTGTTCGCGATGGCCGAGCCGAAGATCCAGGCGCACTTGTCGCCGTTCTCGTAGCCTCGCCTGTCGAACCACGCGTTGCCAAAGTAGTCGGTCACCGTCTCATTCGCTTCGTGAGAGGTCACGTTGATCGTCGAATCAGCCGCCGAGTCAGCGTTCGGGTACTGACCGCTGCCGCATGCCGCGAGGCTGTAGCCGGTGTACGGCATGTTCGCGTAGAGGGCGGTATGTCCGGCGCCGTCTGTGAAGCTTCCGTGATAGGCGCAGAACTGCGAAACGAAGCAGCTGCTGCCCGAGCAGGTACTTATCCCCTTACCGAGAAAGACGAAGAACTCGCTGCCCTGCCCATCAGCCCAGGTGGGGTTGCTGGTGAGCGCTTTCTGCACTTCCTGTCGGATCTGACCATCGCTCACGCACGCCACCGAGCCGCCGGCGGCTGAGTTGCAACCGCTGGAAGCAGGATTGCTGGTGTCCGCCCAGGTTCCCGAGAAGCTCTCGCTGTAGGTGATCGGTGTGGTTACACCGTTGATCGTCTGGTAGTACTGGGTGTCGCTGAAGTAGACGTTGCTGGTTTTGCCGCTATCCTTTGCCACATCCGTGAAGTAGCCATTTATCAGCGACTGATAATTACTGTCCGGGAAGGTTGACGCGTTGCCCCAGTAGATGGCGTACGTGTGGTGCGTGCCGGTCTGCACCGCCCCGCCCGAGTGATACAGAAGATTGCCGCCCGATCCGCCCGGTTTCGCCTGGTTGTGGACCGGCACAATTCCCAACGGTCTGCCGGCCTGGCTGGCAGGAGTGGGCCCGGCGGCATTGGCCGGCAGGACGCTAAAGGCAAGGACTCCGATAAATGCTGCGACGCCTAGAAGCTTGTACACTCGTTTTCCTTCATGTCGGAATAGACGACGAAATCAGACGCTCATCCATGACGCTGACGCCAGTTCAGGTCCCTCAATCCGCCGTGACGTATCAATCACGTGGTTGGTGGCTCCTGGCCTTCCTGCTCCTTACCTTCCCCAAACCTAGAGTCTGTCAAAGCCAATCGACAGAAAGTATACACGCGCCATTTGCCATTGCCAAGTGGCCGAAAGTAGTACTCATCACCGCGGACGTCCCCCAAATCTGCTGACCGCGACCCCAGCGAGCGCGATGGCCGAGGCAACCGCATCTCGAATATCAGCCCCCTCGCGGAGCGCGCGGACGACCGCAGCATTGAATGCATCTCCGGCACCAGTGGTGTCGACGGGAACAACGGTCGTACTCGGCACTCGAAATGCCTGCCCATCGGAACCGTAGATGGCGCCACCAGCGCCATCCTTGACCACAACCTGGTGAAATCGCCGCGCGAGCTGGATCACGGCATCTTCGACGTTCGCCCTCTCGGAAAGCTCACGAGCTTCCAACGCGTTGGGCAGAAGAATGTCGACACCCGCTGCCAACATTTCCGACTCCAGCTCACGTCTACCTAGAGCATCTATGACACCGACCGAGGATGGGTCGAACGAAAGCAACGCGTTCTTGGAAGCTGCCACGCGGCCTGCCGCTCGCAGCATTTCGAACCCAGACTCGCAGAGCAACGCGTAGCCGGTGATGTGCACCGCGTGTACCTCCGGTACAAGTACTGCCTCGATGTCAGCAGGGGACAGCAACATATTTGCGCCGCGGGAGGAGCGCATGACTCGCTCCTCAGGCTGGACCTCTACTACCACCGCTCCTGTCTCGGCGCCGTCGACCTGTCGAACCGCGAGAGCCACGCCTTGTCCGTCGAGCTCGTGCATCAGGGCGGTGCCTATGCTGTCCGCGCCTACGCACCCTACGAAGGTGACTGACTGGCCCTCGGAGGCCAGCCACGCCGCCGTGTTGGCAGCCGATCCACCGCCTCTCAAGAGCAGACCGGTCGCCTGCTCCTCCTGCTGCAGGTGTGAAAGCAGGAAGATATCGAGCATCAGGTCGCCGACGACCAATATCAAGGAGAGAGTTCGACGGCGACCCTGCCGGCCAGGTGAGCGTTCGAAGCCAACAGAGCGAGATTCGCTTCGATCGTCCGACCCCCACTGGATCTCGCCACCTCCGACAACAGGTACGGAGTAACATCCTTCCCGTGGATGCCGTTCAGGGCGGCAGAGGATAAGGCGGGTTCCAGCCACGACTGCCACTCCGCGGATGCGATCGCCGCGTCTACCGGTATCGGGTTGCCGACCACGAGGCCGGCCGGATACTGGAGGTTCCACTGCGTCCGCGCAATATGAGCGATCTCCGCTGCCGACTCAACTCGCGGAACCGCGAAGCCGCTATCCAGGACATAAAAGGCAGGAAACGTCTCCGAGTTGTACGCGAGGACGGGTACGCCGGCCGTCTCCAAGTATTCCAGCGT
>DHWR01000109.1 GCA_002413265.1 Chloroflexi bacterium UBA5177 | reverse complement strand
CATATCTTTTGTGATTGAGGGCTCCGACCCTTCGGTTATGGCTCGGAAGCTTGGGGAAGAGGGTATCTTTTCCTGGGCGGGCAGCCACTACGCGGTTGAGCCGATGCGGTTCATTGGACTCCAGGCCACGCAGCGTGTCGGGCTCGTCCACTACAACACACATGAAGAAATTGACCGTTTTCTGGAAACGGTGGAGGCTTTGCGGCCGTTCGCGGCCAGGCTCGTTTGAGCCGAGCTTCGCGAGATCAAGCTCGCTTGGTAGAACGCTCTTACGGAATGACCGTTATTCCGAGGAGCTGGGCGACCAGGAGAGCCTGATCGGTATCAATGATGGCGCCACGGAGCTCTGCGGGTCCGACCGCGATCTGATTGAGCTTCGAACCTCGAAAGTCCGTCTTCAGCAGCCGTGTGCCGGAAAGTTGTGCGCCGGTCAGGTCACAGTCAAGAAAGACGGAGCCGGAAAGATCCGCGCCCTCAAAATCCGCTTCGGCCAGCATGCAGCGCTCGAAGCGGACGCTCTTGAATCTCGCCGAACGGAAGCCTGCGTACTGAGCGGAGCATCCGATCCAGCCGACGTGCTCCCATCTTGCTTCGTTTGCCGACCATCCGGTGAGACGGCACTCCTCGAAGGCCACGCGTTTCAATAGGGGCCTCTCCCAGCCGGCGTTCGCCAGATTGCAGTGATCTAGAAGGACATCCCGCATGTACAGGCCGCTCAGGCGTGTTTCCGAAAGGTTTACACGGCGCAAGCGACTTTCCGCGATCACTGCATCCTTCGCGGCTTGGCCGCCGAAGGACAGGTCAGTCAGGGAAACGCCCTCGATACGCGCGTCGTCTTCCAGGGTTTCGTCGGTAGCCGACTGAAGCTCCGCGTCAGCTGGTAGAACCGGAGCTTGCGGCCACTCGGCATCTTGCACCGTGGGTCTACAGGACGCTTTGTCGAGCTCTCTCGATGGTTGGCGTGCCGGTGATTTGCAGAACGTCGCCTTCTCTGGCCACGCTGAGAGCGAGGTCGCCTGCCAGGCTGCGGCCTTCATCCGCCAGGGCCTCCACCTGTTCGTCGGAATGGCTGGGATCATGATGGAAGAGCACCAGATGCTTTACTCCGGCCTCCTGCGCCAGCTGGACCGCCATCCTGGGCGTTGAATGACCCCATCCGCGGTGTCCTGGATACTCGCCTTCGGAGTACTGGCTGTCGTGAAGCAGCACGTCCGCCCCTTGCGCGAGAGCAATAATCTTCTGCAGCTGCTGCGGCGTGGCGTCGTCCACCTCGTCGTCGCTGATGTAGACAAATGAGCTTCCGGCTTCTTCGATACGGTAACCAAGAGTGACGCTGGGGTGGCACACGCGCTCGGCTCTGACGACCGCGTCGCCGAGACGAAACGGCTCGAAGGGAGTGCAGTTGTAGTCGGACACGCCGCAAAGCTGCGCCGGGACGGCGGGGAAGTACGGAACAGTCATCTGTTCTTCGAGCCAGTGGCCTGGGCCTCGGCCCGAGGACTCCGGGCCGTAGATAGTGATGCGGCTGCCCGGAATGTACGCGGGAGCGAAGAACGGCATGCCCTGAATATGGTCCCAGTGGTAGTGAGTCAGGAGGAGGGTGGCTTCGCAGCGGCCCAGACTGGCACCGAGTGCGCGAATGCCGGTGCCGGCGTCGATAATAATTAGTGAGTCATCACTAAGTCGCAACTCGACGCAGGAAGTGTTCCCGCCGTGGCGCACAGTGGAAGGCCCGGGAGCCGGTACCGAGCCCCGAGTGCCCCAATATCGAATTTCCATAGGGTGCTACAGACTAGCAACATTTGAGCCAGAAGGCGGCGACGCTATGCTGCCAGGGAGATGTCCCGTGCCACCACCTACCTCTTGCATTGCGTCCCCGGTCTGGAAGAGATCGTCGCAGATGAACTGCAAAGATCGGGAATCGAGGCACGGATCACACAGACACTTGCGCGGTTCGACGAGCGAACGAGCCTCTTGATCGTGAACTGGTCAGGGCCGCCGTCTGAGCTGCTCCGGCTGCGCACCGTTGAAGATGTCTTCATCCTGACCGCCAAGCTGCCGGATGTCAGATCGTCTCGAGCGCCGTTACTGGCGGTCCGGCAGCTCGTCGAAGTTGACTCTCAGGTCGTCAGCGCGGCTTCGACGGTGCAGCGACTACGCCCGGCACGTGGTCGCCCCACGTGGCGTGTCGTGGCGCGAATGAGCGGGAATCAGACCTTCCGCAGGGTGGATCTGCAACGCGCAGTGGAAGAGGGCGTGGCTAAGCGACTAGGTGGGTGGCGACACGTCGCCGACGACGCGCAGCTCGAGCTGTGGGCGCACCTGGTAGGCAAGACATTCTTACTTGGCGCTCGAATCTCTGACGCCGGCATGCGGCATCGAACCTATTTGGCGGCGAGCAGGCCGGCGGCCCTGAAACCCACGATCGCAGCCGCCATGGTATTTCTGACCACGCCGCAACCGGAGGACGTTTTTCTGGATCCGATGTGCGGAGCTGGGACCGTCCTTATGGAGAGGGCAGAGACGGCCCGATACGAGCAGCTGTGGGGAGGCGACAATGATCCTGAAGCAGTGGCCGCAGCTCGGGAGAACATCGGAAGCCGCTACAAGCCGATTGAGATCAAGCAGTGGGATGCCACTCGTCTCCCGTTCGCCCAGGGAGAGATCTCAGCGCTTGCCTGCAACCTGCCGTTCGGAAAACAGATAGGAACTCGCGAGCAGAATAGGGCTCTCTACCCTGCGCTCATTTCTGAGTGGGCCCGAGTGGTGCAGCCGGGAGGAAGACTGGTGCTGCTGAGCAGCGAGTCGAGGCTGCTGGAGAGCGCCGTTCGTAGGGAGAAGAAACTTGCCCGGCGTCGATCCTACCGGGTCATGGTGCGTGGGGTGCTCGCCACAATGTCGGTCATAGACAGAAACTAAGAAACGATCATGGATGCGGACAGAGATCAGTCGGTTCTATGCCGCGGTCGTGAACAGGTCTCGGCAACGCAGGGACACCGAGAACGCGTTGGAGGTTGTCCGTAGGGGAGTCGATTTCTTGGTGTCCGCTCGCCAGTGGTACGAGCGGACCCAAGCGAACGGAGGTACATGATCGAAATCCGGTGGTTTGTCAACCACCTAGCCAACCCTCTTGTGCGTCTTCTATTGGAGTCTCCAGCACACGGTGTGCTGAGCTCACGGCTCCTCCTGATAACCTTCTCGGGGCAAAAGACGAAACGCGTGTACACCATACCCGTCGGTTATGTGAAAGGCGAGCTGGCCATATATGTTGTCGCCGGCGGCCATGAGCGCAAAACGTGGTGGCGAGGTTTCCGAACCGGCGCGACGGTGAAACTTCACCTCAAGGGTCGTGACGTTCCGGCTACAGCAGACATCGTCTCTTCAGACGCAGAGCCGGAAGCGGTGATGGATGCGGCCAGAGCTTACTTCCGGGCCCTGCCGTCGGCTGCTCGATCCATGGGTGTAAGGATGGCTCCTGACGGAACACCGAATGCTCAGGATCTCCGTTCTGCGACTGAAGACCAGATCATTATTCGGCTCCGGGCGGACGCGTAGCATTTGCGGCCAGAATCTCTGAAGGGCCACCGCGGGCGACCGCTACTCGCCCCTACGAATTCGTTTGTTGTAGCGAGATGGCACCCGTAATTGAACGCGGCCAAACGAGGACAACGTTACGCTTACGGGTAACAGTTCAAAGGTCGGAGGGGCGAGTCACAGACGGTTACCGTCCTGCGGGCGCCCGCGGTGAAATGTCCGAAAACGTTGGCTGAAATGTGCTGGGAAGGCAGCTCGGTCCGTGCCACAACGTCCCCCACTGCCATACCTCGGCGGTACTGCTGCCCAAGGCCATGGAGGCCGGCAGGGGTTGTCCTTGTGCCAGCATGTAGACGAGCGGACGCGGACGGCCCATCTCCCTGGGGAGGAGTACCACGGTCTATCAGCAGATTGTCTCGGCGGTCATTCGGAGCGGCGAGCTTCTTCTGCTGGTTCAACGGCAGGGGGCTGATGATTCCGCGCCGTCATGGGTGTTACCCGGCGGGCTGGTGGAGGGAAACGAGAGTTTGCTCGATGCCTTCAGGCGCGAGGTGAGAGAAAAGACAGGCTTAATCGTCGATGTTCCCGAACGTCTCGTCTACGTTGCTCACGTCGACAATCGGGACGAAGATGCGCATTCAGCGAGCGAGCTGCCGGCACGCCAAGATCTCGCGACTTTTTTTGTCTTCGAGGTGACAAAGTTTCGGGGGGAATTGTCTCCGGCCGATCCGGACCATTTCATTCTCGATGCCGCGTTTCTCACGCGGTCGAAGGCGATCGAACGTCTTCGAGAGCTGCCCTCGCGCGTTCTGCGGGAGCCCATTGTGGAGGCGCTCAACGGAGATGCGCCGCTGGGCTCCGTGTGGCTCTATCAGCGCCGATCGGGGAGCGACGAGTTCATCGGGCGGATCCCGGCGATCTCGCACCGCATAAACAACGTTCAGAAGCAAGACCCCAGGCAGCTGAGAGAGCGCGGTCTCCTGCTGCTGGGATGTCTCGTGGCCGCGCTATTGGTGCTGGGAATAGTGCTGGTCGGTATCATTGCGGCCGCGCATCCGCACCTGTTTTGAGGGGATTTTCATGACCTGGGACCCGGAGCAGTATCTAAAGTTTCGCGAACAGCGCTCCGCCCCATTTGAAGATCTGCTGGCACTGGTGCCGACGAAACCTGGGATGCGAGTCATCGATCTGGGATGCGGGACCGGAGACCTCACGCGGCGGCTTGCCGACGTACTGCCGGACAGCGAAGTGGTAGGAGTCGACTCATCCTCGGAGATGTTGAAGAAAGCCCACGATAGAGCTCAGCGAGGTGTCACCTTTCTGGCGCAGAGGATCGAAGATGTCGAGGGCCAGTGGGACCTGGTCTTTTCAAACGCGGCGATCCAATGGGTAGGAAACCACGAGTCTCTGGTGCGGCAACTATTCTCGTTGCTCGCTCCTGGCGGCCGCCTGGCCGTGCAGGTCCCATCCAATACATCCCATCCCAGTCAGACCCTGATAGCTGAAACTGCGCGCGAGGGAGCCATGCGAGACGGGCTGAAGGGCTGGGTGCACCAGTGGCCCGTATTACCCGTTGCCCGTTATGCCGAGATCTTGTTCGAGGTGGGCGCGAGCGATATCATCGCCCTGGACAAGGTATATCCGCATGTTCTGCCAGATTGGGACGCAGTCGTGGAGTGGATGGCGGGCACCGCGCTGATCCCATACTTCGAGCGTCTCCTGGCGGATCTGCGTCCGGAGTTCCTCAGGCGGTATGGTGAGAAGATCCGCGAAGCAATGCCGGACCGCCCGGTGTTTTTCGGGTTCAAGCGGACGCTTTTCGCAGGGACGAGGCCAGAATGAAGACCATCGAGCATCGACGTCACAGCATGAGATCGAAGCCCGGGAAGCACCTGTCTCAGCCGGGTATCACGCTGGCTCGGCGCGTGGGCGAGGAGATGGGCTCCTTCGATTGGGTGGTTACCAGCACCGTGACACGCGCCTACGAGACGGTCGTCGCGATGGGTTTTGCCGTGAACAGCCGCAGCGATCTCCTGAGTACGATGGACGACTCGGTGAGCGCGGAAGCCGAGTGGGATTCCGGCTTTGCGGCGCTGGCCGGCGCGGCCAAGCGGCACGGAGCGTTGTGGAGCTTTGCACAGGAACTCGCGTCGCTCCTCAAAGACATGGTCGAAGCTCTTCCCGAAAATGGCCGGGGCCTTGTCGTATCGCACGGGGGAATTGTCGAGATCAGCGTCACCGGTTGTCTGCCGGATCTCGATTACGACCGATGGGGTCCGGCCGCCGGTTACTGCGAGGGCGTCAGACTCTCCTGGGAGGCGGCCGGATGGACGGATGCGGAGCCTATACGCGTCCCCCAGCCAGACCAATGAATCAGAACTGGCCCGCGCCTTAGCTAGCGCGGGCCAGCACGATGCGCGACGTTAGCTGGTGTGAGTCTGTTCGACCTCGCCGCGCCAGGCACCGGTTGGCGTTCCTCGCGACTCAAGAAATTCCTTGAAGCGCTCCAGGTCGCCCTGGACTCGCCTGTCGTCGGCTCCGATGACGTTGCCGACGCTCTCGACAATGCCGCTCGGCTCCCATTCCATCTGAACCGTGACCCTGGTCAGGTCCTCGCCGAGCCGGTGAAATGTCACCACGCCCGCATTATTCTTTCCGTCGGTGCTGCGCCAGGCCACGCGCTCGTCCGGGATCTGCTCGGTAATCACGGCGCCCCATTCGCTCTCCTGGCCGCCGATCTTCGACTTCCAATGCAGATGTGCGTCATCGAGCTGCCGAACCTCTTCGACGCCGTCCATGAACTGCGGAAAACTCTCGAATTGGGTCCATTGATCGTAGGCGACTCGAACTGGAACGTTTACGTCGATTGACTCTGTAATGCTAGCCATGGATAGCCTCCCTTGGACGGTTCGAAGTAGCCCGCCGGTAATGGCGTGCCCAATTAAAACTGGCGCAAGCTCCGTGCCACACGACCAACTTCGAGATATCCAGGGGAGTGGTACAGCGGCACGAATCGTGCATGATTCAAACAGAATCACAAGACCCGGACGGGCCGACGAACTGTAAAAGGAGATTCACGATGCGAGGCAGAACGCTGATCATTGGCACGGTAGTGGGCGCTTTGACTGCCTACTTCCTCGACCCCAACACGGGTAAGCGCCGACGACACATCACGCGCGACAAGGCCGGTTCGCTGCTAAACAAGACAAGTCGCTCCGCTCAGCACACGGCCGAACATGCCGGTGGACAACTGCAAGGGGTCCTTCGGGAGACTGTACCGCATCGATCGGACAACCCAAATCCCGATGACAACACGCTGCGAGATAGGGTCGAATCCGAGGTCTTCCGCGATCCGCGCTATTCACGAGAACACGTGAACGTCGTGGTCGCCGAAGGTGTGGTGGACATTCATGGCCAGCTACCGAGTCAAACGGAGATCGACGATCTGGTGTTGCGGGTGAAGAACGTGCCGGAC
>DHWR01000229.1:22041-32885 GCA_002413265.1 Chloroflexi bacterium UBA5177 | reverse complement strand
CTACTGGCTGAGTCAGCACAACGTCCATCGCGGGGGACAGCCCTGGTACTACTACACGCTGCTTTTCTCCCTGTACGAACAGCTGGTTCTGGTCTTTGCCATCGGCGGCATCATCTGGGCTTTCCGCCGGCCGACGATCTTCACCACGCTGCTCGTCTACTGGGCGATCCTGTCGTTCGGCATTTACTCCTGGGCAGGCGAGAAGTTCTCCTGGCTCATGGTTCATCCGCTCTTTCCGATGACGCTGCTTGCCGCTATGTTCATCGTGAACGTTCTGCGAAGCGGAGCGGTGGCCAGAACTGCGGCCCTGGCCGCGCTGACCCTGCTTGGGCTTCTGGAGCTTCACTCCATGTACGAGGTCAATTTTGTCAACGGCGCCGATCCGGTCGAAATGATGGTCTACGTGCAGAGCTCGCCGGATACTCCCAAAGTGGCTGCCAACATCTTGGCGATCTCGAACAAGCTAACCAACGGGCCGGACATGCAGCTCACGATCGACACGCAGGAAACCTGGCCCTTCGCCTGGTACCTGCGTGACATGCCGAACGTCGCCTATCCGTCCGCCAGCCAGCTGACTACCGGAACCTATCTCTCTAATCCGGTCGTTCTGGTGGATGAAGGCGATAACGCTGCTGTCGCCTCCAAGCTCTCTCAGTCCTACACGGCGAGGCTGTACAAACTTCGCTGGTGGTTCCCGGAGGACTACAAGACGTGGACCTGGAAAGAGTTCGGCCGGCGCCTAGCGTCACCGAACTACTGGAACACGTACTGGCAGTGGCTCATCGATCGCCGCCCGTTCGGACCCAAAGCTTCGGTTAACTTTTACTATTACGTCAAGAAGGGCCTCGTGAGCCCCTTATAGTGAGCCGGTAGAGGCGTATGGCCAACGCAGTCCTCGCTCCTCAACGTGAAGAGAGCACCTGGCTAGATCGGCCGCTCGTGCCGTCCTGGCAGCGGATCGTGGCGCTCACGGCACATTGGGAGCTCGTCGCGTACGCGGCCATCCTGGCCCTCGGCTTTGTTCTTCGCATCTGGGACCTCGGTACTCGGGCCTTGCACCACGACGAGAGCCTTCACGCGTACTATGCCTGGCAGTTTTTCCAGGGGCACGGCTACAGCTACAACCCTCTGATGCACGGGCCCTTCCAGTTCGAGGTCGTACCGCTTTTCTATCTGATATTCGGTGTCAGCGAGTTTTCGGCGCGGTTGCTGGCGGTATTGCTCGGCACTGCCATGCTCCCGCTTACGTATCTCCTTCGTCGCTACATCACCGTTCCGGGCGCGCTGATCGCTTCGGCTTGCCTGGCGATCTCGCCCGTCATGGTCTACTTCTCGCGGTTCATTCGCGACGACATCTATCTCGCCTGTTTCTCGCTGATCTGTTTCATATGCATCGTGCATTACCTGGAGAAGCCACGACCGGCCCTGCTCTACGCCGGGGCCGCGGCCACGGCGCTCGCCATCGCCTCCATGGAGGCCGCGTATATCACGCTCTTCATTTTCGGGACGTTCATCCTCTTTGAGGGAGTCCGGGAGTGGATCGGAGATCGTACCGGTCCGGTCGTCGCCGCTATTCGAGCCACGTCTATCGATACCTGGCTCACGGCTCTTTCGATCTTTGTTGTTCTGCTGGTACTGATGTACTCGACCTTCTTCACGAATCCATACGGGATCTGGGACCCGAATCACTCCCTGTTCGGTGCTGATTCCGCCAAGCGCGTCGACATCCTGGGAGGGCTTACCTATTGGAAGGCTCAGCACGGGGTCGAACGCGGTGGACAGCCGTGGTTCTACTACCTGATGACCCTGCCGCTATACGAGCAAATTGGACTGATCTTCGGCATGGCCGGCATGGTCTACGCGGCTTTCCGTCGCTCGCTGGCCCGCACCTTCCTCGTCTGGTGGGCTCTCATCGCCTTTGGTCTCTATTCGTGGGCCGGGGAGAAGATGCCGTGGCTGACGGTCCACATTGCGCTTCCTCTCATCCTGCTCGCGGGCTACTTCGTCGGGGAGGTCCTCCTCTCCCATCGGCGTTGGGCGATCGGAGTCGTGAGTGCAATTTTCGCGCTGTTCTTCCTCGTCGAGGTTCATTCGACGTTCGCGCTGAACTTCATCGACCCCGCGAACCCCACCGAGCTGCTCATCTACGTGCAGACGTCGCAGGACGTCCCGACCGTTGCCAACGAGATCCATCAGCTTTCGGCTAGGAAGTTTGGTGGCACGAGCATGCCGGTAGGCGTGGACAGCTCGGACGTTGGTGGATGGCCGTTCACCTGGTACTTGCGAGATTTCCCCAACGTCACGTATACGACGACCTTCAATCAACCGGCCTGCGGAGGCAAACTCTGCCCGGTTCTGGTGATGCTCGGTCCCGAATTCGACCCGAACAGCGCTTACCTGCTCAAGCACTACGTCGTGACCAAATATCGCTGGAACTGGTGGTTCCCCGAGGACTACAAGACGTGGTTCCCGGCGCACTGGAACGCGCTTCTCGACGACCTACGAGGGAAGTCGACACCCGGAGAAAGCGCTCTGCCGACCAGCACCGACTGGCAGAACGTCTGGAACTGGTTTGTCTACAGAACACCTTTCGGTGAGCGCGGCGCGCGCCTGATGTACGTCCTCGAGCGGCGGGATCTGGTCCCCGGGTCGAAGTACTTCTCCACGACGGTCCCGGGCGAGGCCAACCCCGTGGCCGCAACGTCGGGGCCTCAGTTGACGTCCAATATCGCGGCGTCGTTCGGGTCGCTCGGACCAGTTGCCTCGCACCTCAGTGGTCCTCGAGACGTGGCCGCTTCGCCGAATGGGAACTTGTATGTGGCCGACACCTTGAACCACCGCATCGTCGAGTACTCCCCAACCGGCTCGTTAATCAGGGCTTGGGGCAGCGCGGGTACTGGCCACGGCCAGTTCAATCAGCGTGACTCTCCGCTCGGCATCGCAATGGGGCCGGACGGCCTGGTGTATGTCGCCGATACCTGGAACCAGCGGATCGAGGTCTTCACCCAGAAGGGCAAGTTCGTTCGACAGTGGGGCGGCGGGCCGCTCGGCAGCCAGAACGGCCAGTTCTACGGTCCTCGGTCGCTCTCGATCTCCAAGAGCGGCAAGGTCTATGTGGCGGACACCGGCAACAAACGGATACAGGTGTTTAGCCGCACCGGTAAGTTCCTGTTTGCCTTCGGCGCAGCCGGCAGTCAGCCGGGCCAGCTCAATGAGCCGTCCAGCGTTGCCCTCGGGCCACGGGGTACGGTGTACGTCGCGGATTTCTGGAACCAACGCGTCCAGGCGTTTTCTTCGACCGGCACCTATCTGCGGTCCTGGCCGGTTGCCGATTGGGTGCCGCAGTCGTATGACGAGCCCTATATCGCGGTTTCACCGGCGAACGGCAACGTCTTCGTCACGGACCCGGCCCAGCAAAAGGTCCTGGAGTTCACACCCTCAGGCACGCTCGTCGGCACCCTGGCAAGCTCGAAGTTCACCTTGCCGGTGGGCCTCACGGTCATGTCCGACGGAAAGCTGGTAGTCGACGATCCGACGGCCAATCTCGTGTCCGTCTTCAACCCGCCACGAGTAGTTGCCGGCACCAAAGGCAGCACGCAAGCCCCCACGAGTCAGGCGACCTCCAGGCCGGCGCATGCGAACCCGCAGGGCGCCAAAGCCAAGAAACCTTAATCGTCAGACTTACTGGACTCGAACAACGGGTCCGGCGGCTCCTGTCGTAGGTATCCGTCGACCAAAGACAGCGCTCTATCCTGCTGGGAGCGCGCATCAAGCCACTGAATTCGGGGGTCGGCGTTGAACCAGGTGTACTGCCGCCGGATATAGCGGCGCGTTGCCCCCTGATAGCCGGCAATGGCGGTCGGGAGGTCGCATCGACCGTCGATGAAGGCGATCATCTCGCGATAGCCGAAACCTGTCAGCGCAGGGCACTCACGCGGATAGCCCATGGAAAGCAGATTATGAGCTTCATCCAGGAGGCCGGCATCCACCTGGGCTCGAACACGAATATCTGCAGCCGTATACATATCCGACCTCTCCATGGTGAGACCGAGAAAGAGCGCGGGTAGGGCGGCAGTCGGCAACGCGGTGGGGACCGGCGTCCCCAGCTGTTCGACTATCTCCAGGGCACGAACCAGACGCGGCAGGTTGTTGGGATGGATCCGAGCCGCCGAGACCGGGTCTCGACCTGCAAGCCGAGCGTGAAGGACTTCGGGCCCATGTGCAGCCGCTTCATCGCGGAGGCGTATCCGTAGCTCAGCGTTTGGGGAGACCCTCGGGATCGACATACCGTCCAGCAGCCCTCGGATGTAGAACCCTGTGCCCCCGACCACGAGGGCAAGCTTCCCCCGGTTCGCGATCGCCGCTAGTACTCGCGTGCCCTCCTCGGTGAAACGACGGGCCGAATAGGTGTCGTTCGGCTCGACCAGATCGATCATGTGGTGCTTGATCCGGGCCCGCTCTTCACCGCTCGGCTTTGCGGTTCCGATGTCCATGTACCGATAGACCTGTCGCGAGTCGGCGCTGATTATCTCCGCGTCGAACTCCTCGGCAAGCGTCATTGCCAGGCGGCTCTTGCCCACGGCCGTCGGGCCGACCAGCACGACTATGCGCGGCACCTGCAGGCTCACTGAAGTTCGTCCTCGGACAGCATCCCGATCTCAACCTTCACCACATTTGGCACGACCAGCTCCGCGTCTCCGGCTCCGTAACCTCGAAGAATGACCGAGATGTCCGGCCGCTCGAAATCGGCCAGAGTCGCCAGGATCGCCGCACCGGTCGGAGTTACCTGCTCTCCAGACTCGGCGTCACCCCGAGCCGGAACCGCGGCCATCCGCACTATTTCTGAGGTGATGGGGTGCGGCAGCGAGATGGGACCATGGGGCGTCATCAGCTCGCCAACCCATAGCGGGAGCGGGGAACAGTAGAGACGCTCAATCTGCAGGTAGTGGAGCGCGAACGCGACACCCACCACATCGACGTACGTGTCAAGCACTTCACGTTCGTCAAACCGGACGAGATCGGGCGGCGTACTCAAGACAGCAGAGGTTGCAACCGCGAGACAGCGGAAAATGCGAGCAGCCGCCGAGACCACCGGGCCGGGAAGTCGCGAAACGGAAAGGCGAGCATCTACTTCCGCGAGCGTCGGACCTGTATCCGACCCAACGTGTGAGTGCTGTCGCCGGAGCGGTCCCGGAAGTCCGAACGCGAGTTTGGTGGCCGAAATTCCGGCTCGTTCGACACGGCGAGTGGAAATTTCACACCCCTCCAGACCGAGCAGGGCAAGAGCGTCGCGCAGCTGGTCAAGCGGAAGACCGGCGGCCAGAAAGGCCCCTAAGATCATGTCTCCGGCGGCGCCCCCAATGGTGTCGAGATATGCCACGCGTACCAAGCAAAAATCTCCTCTAAAACCGCGCAAACACAGGAAAAATGGCCACCCCGGGCCATTGCCGAATCCTCGCCCCTATGCTAAACTTTGATGCACGTCGCCGTCCGGTTCGGCCGCCTGAGCCGATGGACGGCGATACGTACGTATTCGGAGCCCTGTCAAATCATGAGCCTCTTTTCATGGTTGGGAAGCGACCCCAATCAGCGCTTGCTTAGCAAGCTTCAGCCGACCGTCGACGAGATCAATGAGCTCGAGCCGGAGTTCGAAAAAATGTCGGATTCCGAGCTTTGCGAGACCACGGTAGAGTTTCGCGAGCGCCTCGAGGAGGGCGAGAGCCTCGACGATCTTCTTCCCGAAGCGTTTGCCGCCGTTCGGGAAGCGGCCAAGCGCTCGCTGGGACAGCGCCACTACGACGTTCAGCTCTTCGGGGGTATGGTCCTTCACCAGGGCAAGATAGCCGAGATGCGGACCGGCGAAGGCAAAACCCTTGTCGCGACCACCGCGCTCTATCTCAATGGCCTGGCCGGCAAGGGCTGCCATCTGGTCACCGTCAACGACTATCTGGCTCGTCGAGACTGCGGCTGGATGGGCAATATTTTCAGCGCCCTCGGCATGACGACGGCCGCGATTGCCGGTGACCTGTCGGTGCAATTCGACCTGGAATACGTGGATGAAACCGCCGGCGACCCGCGACTGCGACATCTGCGTCCTACGGATCGCCGGTCAGCCTATCATTGCGACATCACCTACGGAACCAATAGCGAGTTCGGGTTCGACTATCTGCGCGATAACCTCGCGCTCGACCTGGAAGACACGGTGCAACGCGGGCACTACTACGCGATCGTCGACGAGGTAGACAACATCTTGATCGACGAAGCACGAACACCGCTGATCATCAGCGGCGAAGCCGAAGAGTCTTCCGAGATGTACAAACAGTTTGCCCAGGTGGCGCCAAGGCTGAATGCAGAAACCGACTATACGGTGGACACCAAAGCCCGCACGGTGTCTCTCAGCGACGACGGCATCGCCAAGATGGAAAAGCTCATGGGTATCCAGAACATCTACGACGAGAACAATTTCCAGCTCGTCAACTATCTGGAGCAGGCGGTTCGGGCGCACGTCCTCTATCAAAAGGACAAGGACTACGTGGTTCACGAGGGCGAGATCGTCATCGTGGACGAGTTCACGGGCCGCATGATGGCGGGCCGGCGCTGGAGCGACGGGCTTCATCAGGCAGTGGAAGCCAAAGAGCATCTCCAGATCCAGAAAGAGAATGTCACCCACGCCACAATCACGCTGCAGAACTACTTCCGCATGTACGGGAAGCTGGCCGGCATGACCGGCACCGCGGAAACAGAAGCCGAGGAGTTTCATAAGATCTACCGGCTTGACGTGGTCGCTATCCCGACCAACCAGCCGATGGTCCGGGCAGACATGCCGGACCTCATCTACAGAGATGAAAAGGCCAAGCTCCGGGCCGTGGTTCAAGAAATCAAGGACCGGCATGAAGCCGGCCAGCCCGTGCTGATTGGCACGACGTCGATCGAGAAGAACGAAGAGCTCTCCCGACTTCTGGACCGCGGAGGTATCCCGCACAAGGTTCTCAACGCGAAGCAGCACGAGAAGGAAGCGAGCATCATTTCGGGAGCGGGGCAGCCGGGGGCCGTCACCGTAGCGACAAACATGGCAGGCCGAGGGGTCGATATCATCCTCGGCGACGGTGTGGAGAAGAACGGCGGGCTGGCCGTCATCGGCACCGAGCGACACGAGTCCCGGCGGATCGACAACCAGCTTCGGGGCCGCGCCGGCAGGCAAGGCGATCCCGGCTACTCGAGGTTCTACCTATCGCTGGAAGACGAGCTGATGCAGCGCTTCGTGGGTCCACGAGTGAAAGGAATCCTAGAGCGCTTCGGGATGGACGGCGATGAGCCGCTCGAGCACCGGCTGGTGACTCGAACCATCGAACAGGCGCAGACCAAGGTCGAGGGCATGAACTTCGACTACCGAAAGCACCTCGTCGAATACGACGACGTGCTGGCTCAGCAGCGCAAGCTGGTGTATGAAGAGCGGCGTCAGATCCTCGAGGGCGAGGGCGTGCGTGACATGATGCTCACCCTGATCGAGGACGAGATCGCGACGCTCGTGGATGAAAACTGTTCATCCGAGCACCAGGACGATTGGGACGCGATCAACCTGTACAACCAGCTCGGGACCATCATGAAGGTTCCAAACGACGTGACCCCCGAGGCGGTGGTTCAACTCACTCAAGACGAGCTAAGTGACTGGTTGGTCGAAATCGCCGAGCAGGAGTACTCAGAACGTGAACGCGTACTGGGTGAGGACGTGGTTCGGGCGTGGGAGCGTCGGGTTCTGCTGGTTACGCTGAGCGGGCTCTGGATCCACCACGTGGATGCCATGGACGAGCTCCGAGAAGCCGCCATGCTCGAGGCCTTCGGGCAGCAGGATCCTCTGGTTGCCTATCGACGCAAGGCGTTCGGCATGTTCGACGAATTCCGAGCTATCTTCCGGCGCAACGTCGTCTACCAGATCTATCACGTGCTCTACCAGCCACATGCAGCATTCATCCTGCAAGAAAACACGATGGCCGATGAGGCCACCGATGGCAATGGCGCGGCTCCAAGTGCGCAAGCCGCGGGCAACGGTTCCGGTCCGAATGCCGCCAAGACGGCACGCGCCGCCGCGCAGCATTCGAAGCGCGCCCGTCCCGCCAAGGTCGCCGCGGGCAAGATCGGCCGCAACGAGCCGTGCTACTGCGGCAGCGGAAAGAAATACAAATTCTGTCACGGGCGGAACGTGTAGATGGAAGAGATTCAGACGCAGCTGGCTGAGCTGCAGCAGAAGCTGAGCACACTAAAGGTGCATCTTTGACGTCGATCGATCGACGGACGAGATAGCTCGACTCGAGCTGGAGAGCGGCCAGGCGGATTTCTGGGACGACCCTCGCACCGCCGGCCGCAAGCTCAGGCGCCTGACCATGCTCAAGAACCGTGTCGAAGGCTGGCATCGGCTGGTGGACGAGGCCGCCTCCTTGAATGACCTCGCTGCTATCGCCGAAGGCGATCCTGCCCTCGGGGCCGAGATCGAGCGGGACAGTAAAAAGCTGGCTGCGGAGGTGGACGCTCTAGAGTTTCAAACGTTGCTTTCCGGCGAATACGCCGAGAACGGCGCGATCGTCACGGTCCACGCCGGAGCCGGCGGGACCGAGTCGCAGGACTGGGCGGAGATGCTGTTCCGCATGTACATTCGCTGGGCCGAAAAACATGAGTTCAAGGTCGAAGTGCTCGACCGATCCGAAGGCGAGGAAGCGGGCATCAAGAGCGCCACTATCGAGGTCGACGGACTCTACGCGTATGGCTATTTACGGGCCGAGCGCGGCGTCCACCGTCTGGTGCGACTCTCGCCGTACGACGCCGCTCACCGGCGTCACACCAGCTTTGCCCTCGTCGAGGTCTTGCCATACATCGAGCAGGCCGAAGAAGCCGTGGAGATCAATCCGGACGACCTGCGAATCGACACCTACCGCTCTTCCGGGGCCGGCGGTCAGCACGTCAATAAGACCGACTCGGCCGTCCGCATTACTCACCTACCAACCGGCATCGTTGTCACGTGTCAGAACGAGCGTTCCCAGATGCAGAATCGTGAAGTCGCCATGCGCATCCTCACTGGTAAGCTACTGGAACGCCGCCTGGAAGAGCGTGAGGCAGAACAAGCTCGATTGAAAGGCAAGCATGTCGAGGCAGGTTGGGGTAACCAGATCCGCTCGTACGTCCTGCACCCCTACAACATGGTGAAAGACCACCGGACGGGATACGAGACGAGTAATACGACTGCCGTGCTCGACGGCGACCTCGACGGTTTTATCGAGGCGTATCTCCGTCAAAACCCGTATGCTGGGTCCGATAAAGCGGCGCCGGCAACCGCCTAGGGGAGAGGAATGAAGGGAAAGTTCAACAATCTACTGGTCGGCCTCGGCATCGGCACATTGCTCTCGTTGATTTTCTTCGGGGGCTTTTTTGCCGGCACCATCGTGCAGCAGCGTCACTACAACGATCTCGGAGCCAATGACCCGAACGTCCGTGAGTTTCTGACTGCATACCACCTCGTCACCCAGCGGTCGTACTTTCGCCCGTTCGATACGCATCACCTGGTCTACGCCGCGATCGACGGCATGTTGAGCGCCACCGGCGATCCGCACACCCTGTTCCTGTCCCCTCCCCAGAACCGGCAGGCCTCCCAGCAGCTGAACGGATCTGAATTCAGCGGCATCGGGGCCATCGTGCAGGGCGCCTGTCGCGGGCTCAACATCGTCACCCCGCTTCCCGGGAGCCCGGCGCTGAAGGCGGGGCTTCGGCGCGGCGATCTCGTGACGCGAATCAACGGCGCCTCGATCGCCTCCATGACACAGGATCAAGCGATCAGCCGCGTGCACGGACGTACCGGTACCGGAGTTCGCCTCACGGTTACCAGGCCCGGACGCTCCACCTTCACGGTCCGCGTCAAACGAGGCAACATCGCGCCCATTACCGCTTACGGATATATGCTCGGACACAGTCTCGGGTTCATTCAGATCACAAGCTTTGGCGACACCACGAGTGACGAGGTGCAGCAAGCTCTCACGACGCTGGAGGCACGCCACATTCGCGGGCTGGTACTCGATCTGCGCAATGATCCAGGCGGCTTCGTAGACGCGGCCCAGCACATCGTCAGCCAATTTCTGTCTCACGGCGTCATCGCCTACGAGCAGAGCGGGAAGAGCCATTTGCAGCCGCTCAATGTGATCTCCATGCCGCAGGCTCCCAACGTGCCAGTCGCCATCCTGGTGGACGGCGGTACTGCCAGTGCAGCGGAAATTACAGCCGCGGCGCTACGAGATCATGGCCGGGCTGTGATCATCGGAACCCGCACCTACGGAAAGGGCTCCATGCAGAGCGTGTACAGCCTCTCCGATGGCTCCAGCATCCGAATCACCGATCGGCTCTGGCTTACTCCCAACAAGAAATCGATCAACAATCGTGGGATAGAGCCCAACCTGGTCGTTGCCCCCGCCTCCGGCACAGGCTGCGCTTCATTGGGAAACGATGCACAGCTCAATGCCGCGACTCGGTACCTGCAGCTGCACAGCAAAGCGTGACGGTTCCACCCTGGCTGGTCCTCAGCCTGGTGTTATCGCTGACACTCGCACTGCTTTATCAGATCTTCAGTCGTAGATACGGCTGGAGAGTCTTGGTTTACTGGGTCGCGGTATTTGCCGGATTTCTGGGCGGTGAGCTCATCGCCGAGCAAGCGGGAATATCGCTGATGCGGGTTGGTGATCTGCGCCTGCTTCCGGACTTCGCCGGCGCGTTTGTGGTGATAGGGGTTCTCTGGTTCCTCGGGCTTTAAGCGGGTCTCCGGCCACCCGTAAGCTCGGATAAAGGTGCGCGCTGGGCTCCGGAAG
>DHWR01000229.1:0-21825 GCA_002413265.1 Chloroflexi bacterium UBA5177 | reverse complement strand
CGATGCTGTCGACCACCAGATCTGGGCGAGGCTCCCACGTATCGTCCTGGGCGTATTTGCCCTGCATTACCAGAATCGTCGTGAAGTCCGCTGGACAGGTGCGCTCAAGAGCCGCATGAATCCGCGGCTTGTCGTCCACCATCACGTAGTGATCCGCGGGATACGTCTCAAAGACGCGAGGCAGCTCCGCTTCCTTGTGCACGCAGATCATAACTCTGCCTCCAACCGCTTCGGCCAGCCCGCTGCGCTGGATTTTCAGCGGCTGGTAGACGGGATCGCCATCCGACAGAATCACCGGCAAGCCGCGCCTTTCGAGCCGTTCCAGTGTCTCGAACACGTCCGGATAGAGCCGATCCTTGAACGGGTAGTTGTAGAGGATCTCAGTGAGGCGCCCCAAGAGTCCCGGCTCACCGTCCTCGGAGCTGAAGCGTTCGATGGTCGTTGGGTAGTCGACGTAGTCCACTTCGGCGCGGACCTCTTCGTAGATTTCCCAGAACCGGGCCGCTCGCGCCTCCCCGAACAAGGCGTGCAGTTTCTGCCCAACATCCGCCTTCAATCCGTCGTTGTCGAGCAGAGTATTGTCCACGTCGAGAAAGATAACCAGCGGCTCTCGATGTACTGCCATTTACACGTTCTCCGCGCCCTCGCCGCCCATTTTAGGGGGCTGTTCGGGTGATATACTTGCGCGCGGCGTCCGAAGACGCGCATGGCGCATAGATTCGGGGAGAAAATACCTTGGCATCATCTTTGCGCGCGGTGGAGCTACTCCTTGCCATCGCGCTGGTCGTGCTCATTCTTATGCAATCCAGAGGCACAAGCCTGGGCAGCGTATTCGGTCAAGAGGGAAGCGTCTTCCACACGCGACGTGGGGCGGAGCGCATCCTGTTCAACGTGACCATAGCCGTGGCCCTAGCATTTCTATTGATCGCGCTAGGCCTGGCCCGGGTCGCGGGTTAGATTTCAGCCTGCCGCGTAAGCATCCAGACGAAGCGACAGAAGGCTAGAAACCCCTTCATCATCCATCGTCATGCCATACAGCGTGTCGGTCGCCGCCATCGTCGCGCGGTTATGCGTCACGACCACAATCTGCGTGCGCTCGCTAATATCGCGAAGCGCCGCCAGGTAACGATCCACATTGCTCTCATCTAGCGCCGCGTCGACCTCATCGAGCACGCAAAACGGCGTCGGGCGAATCCTGAGCACACCGAACAGTAACGACGAGGCGACCAGCGACCGTTCCCCGCCCGAAAAAGCCGCACTTGATCGCGTCTTCTTGCCGGGAAGCTGAGCCACGATATCGACGCCACCATCGGCATTTTCGATCAGCTCGGCGTGGCCGCCGCGGAGCATCACCTCGAAGACGCGTCCGAATTCGGCATTGACGGCGGCAAAGGCATCCGCGAACCTGCCTCGCATCTCGTTGTCGGCGAGCTGCATGATCTCCTGGAGGTTGTCGGCCGCCGCGCGGAGATCCTCGGCATGGGTTTGCAGATACGCGAACCTCTCTTCGAGCTCGCGCGATTCCTCGATAACCGATTCATCGGCATCGGCGTACTGCGAAGCGCGCGCCCTTAATCGCTGAACCTCCTCGGCCGTCGGGATATCGTCCAACACCTCGGGAAGGCCATCCGGCGACGTGGAAAGCTCTTCTTCGATTTCGGTCGTTAGCGCTTCACGATCTGTCTGCAGATGCTCGAGGCGAGCCAGGACCCGTTCGTGCCTCGGAATTACATCTGAAAGGCGACGTCGTGCCTCCTGCAGCGCGACCGTGCGCACGCTGTGCTCCGGGCGCCTGCCTTCAACCGTCTCTCGGCGAGAAACCGCTTCACGGACCCGCTCGTCCTCCAGCTCGAGCTTCTCACGCAGGCCGGACAGCTCGCCGACGATTGATTCTTCCTGCTCACGCAGCAACGCGGCCTCGCTGTCCAGCTTCTGAAGCTCAGAAGTGGCCCTTTCGCGTCCTCGGTGAAGCGCCTCGAGGAGGTGCTCGTGGGTGGCACGCCTGGCCTCCACCGCTTCGCCCTCACGGGTTAGATCGGCCAGGGTACGTTCGGCCGCCGCGGCCTCTTCGCGGACTCCAGCGACAGCCTGTTCGCGCGTTCCCTCATCCTCCGAGAGTGCCTGCAAGTCGGCCGCCGCCTTTCCCCTTTCTTGCTCGCCGGCGCTGAGAGCGGCCACCTGAACCTGCTGGCCTGCTAGCAGCTCATTGAGCTCCTGGAGGCGCGGGGGCAGGTCATTCGTGATCGCGTCTTTCTGGTGGCGCAGGCGTTCGGCCCGGGCGGTGATTCGTGCGATCGTCTCGTTACTTTCGGCAAGCTCGATGGACAGAACTTCGACTTTCTTCCGCCACTCCGCCGCACCTTGCAGGGCCGGTTCCCGAGCGGCCGCCAGAGGGTTCACCCGCAGCTCCATCCTGTCGAGTCGCGAGCTCGCATCCTCTTTCTGCCGCCGCGCCTGCAGGTAACGCGTTCGGGTCTCGTCCACCGGATTCGGCTCCTCGCCCAGCGCGCTTAGCTTCTTGCCTCCACGCGACACGACGGAAAACGGCGGAGACCCGATGGTATGCGCCGGCTTGCCGGCGAGAGTGGCCCACAGTGACCCTACCTGGTCATCTCTCTCGACCATCGCGGTCGCGTGCAGCGGCGTCGTGCCTTGCAGTCCGGAACAGAAGGTGTCTCCCCAGACGATCGAGTCCTTCAGCGAGCCTTCCAGCCGGCTTCTCCATTCCAGGAAGTCCGCCAGGTCGCAGTTCGAGCGCTCGCCCGACCAGCTGCCGATGGCAGCCGAGACGGCCTCTTCCCAGCCGCGTTTGACTGTGAGATTCTGCAGCGGAGAACTGGCAATCTGCGGTTCGAGGGCGGCCAGCACGCGAGACGTGTTCTGGATCTGTCTGGATAGGTCCGAGATGGACGTCCTTATTCGAGCTTCTACGTGGTCCAGCTTGGCGAGCCGAGCGCTTGCGGAACCGGCTCGCGTGCGCGCCTCGTCGTGCGCCGCGGATACCTCTCTTACCTTGTCCCGCACTGACTCCAGCTGCTCCTCGAGAGATCTCAGTTCGGCGTCGACCCCGTCCGCCTCCTCTTGCGCCCGCGATATCCAGCTCTGCAGCCGGCCGATCCGTTCTTCCTGGTCGGTCACCACCCGCCGTTGCAGGGACACAGACTCCAGAAGTTCGTCCAGCCTTTGCCGCTTCGCATGCATCTCGAGGGATCGTGCCTCGGAGTCCAGCGACAAGTCCCCCAGGCGGGACCTCAAAGTCGCGGCACCCGCCTCCGCGGTGGAATGCTCGGCAGCCAGCTCATTGGCGCGTTGGCGGAAGGCCGCGATTTCCAGTACCAGCCGGTCGCGCCGTTCATCGCTCAACCGTTCTCCATCCCGGATCTCAGCCAGACGGGATGAACGCTCCTCGAGCCTGGCACGCAGATCGTGCAGTTTCTGCTCACAAGCTTCCAGGGCGTGGCCGGCGGCGTCTCGCTCTTTTTGACAGAGATAGACGGATGCGGCAGCCACGTCCATTTCTTGCTGCCAGGACCGTTCAACCTCGAGTACCGACTCTGCCTGCTCCTCCAACCTAGCCACGTCACTGGTGGCTTCTGTGCGCTCCGCATCGACCTCGGCCCGCTGCTCTCCGAGCTGCTCCATCGCTCGCTCGAGATTCTTCCATCGATGGGCCAGCCAGAGCTCTAAGCGGGAGCGCAGGCGCCGCTTCGCCTCATCTCGTTCCGTCACAGCGCGCGCCTGACGTCGAAGCATCCGCAACCGTGGCTCCATTTCGGCCAGAACGGTTGCGATGGTGTCGACGTTTCGTCGGGTGACTACCAGCTTCGATCTGGCCTCGTCCCGACGCGTGCGATAGCCGGCCAGGCCCGCCGCCTGCTCCAGAAGCCCACGGCGATCCATAGCCGAGGCGGAAAGGAGGGCATCTCCCATCCCCTGGTTGACTACCACGTGCTCTGCTTCGTCTATTCCGATGGCACGAAGCGCATCGGTGACATCGCGAAGACGCACTCGCTGTCCGTCTAGGAGATATTCGCTCTCGCCGGACCGATACAGCCGGCGTGCCACGCTGAGGTCCCCTGGGACGTCCAGGTCGTCGTCACGGCGACGCTCAAACGCCATGCGAACCTCGGCCATTCCCAGAGTTCGCCGAGGTCCGGCGTAGATCACGTCCTGGGCCGTCTGCCCTCGAATGTCCCGCATGCTCTGCTCGCCGAGACACCAGCGAATGGCATCCACGACATTGCTCTTGCCACTGCCGTTAGGACCGACGAGCGCGGTGATAACTGGGGTAAATTCGAGACGGGCCGGACGAGCGAAACTCTTGAAGCCGGAAATCTCGAGGGTCTTGAGGTACAGCTGGCTCTCCGCGTCGTTACTTTTTTGGCCGCACTATTGTAGGGGCGTCACGCCCCCTAGGGCCACGGAATCAAACCCTCTCCGTCAGTCCGTCCGGAGCCATTTGATAGACTGGCCCGTCCACGAACTCGCGGGAGTACACGCATGGCGCGCAGACGACCGCAGCCGAACGCGCGGCGCGGACTCATTCGGGCGGGATTGACGGGGATCGTTCTGATCATCGTCGTGGTCCTTGCGGTGTTGCTGGTGTCATCGCTGACCGCCTCCACGGTCAAGGCGCCCGGTAGCACGACGATACCGACACCGCCCGCCACGCCGGGACCTCTGGCGACCTCTACGGTCCGCTCCGTGCCGACCGCCAAGCCCGGGGCAACCGCGACCGTCAAGGCGAAGAAACAGAAGGACGTGTCCGAATCGCCGGCGAAGGGATCTGATCACCGCGCGCTGATGGAGCGCGGGTCTCGGCTGCTACTCAGGCGTATCAGCCAGGCGACGACCGAGGATGGTACGGTGCGCGGCAAGCAAGGGTTGGCCCAATTTGTGGTCGGAGCGGCCGGCAGCTCCAAAGCGGCTCTCTATATAACGAGGAGCTCGGGTCCGGCTTTGAACGCGGGGTTTGGTGATCCCTACGTGAGACCAGTCTGGTCCTCCAACGGCGAAAAAATTCTGTTTGTGTCGGTTCGGGCGTCCAAGGGGTTTCCGCTCGCCATCTGGTCCCTGCTCCAGTACGATCTCTCAACTCACCAACGCACTCGGCTGGCTACCGTCAGGGCGCTGGACGCCGAGCCGCTGGGCTGGTTGCGTGGGTCGCCGCTATTCACCGTCATCAGCCAGGCCGATACGAGCCTGATGACTGCCGCGGACGAGAAGCTCACCCAGGTCTCGATTTTGATGCCTCAGGCCGTGACCTCCGCGCAAATGTCTCCCAACGGCCGCTACATTTCGTATGTCGTTCCAGCGAACTGCAGGGGCACCTGCACGCTCGACTGGTTCGACACTCAGACCTTGCATCCGCACTTTGGACCCACCGGCGTGCCGAACCCCACAGCGGTGGGCTGGACGGGTATAGGGCGGTCGTTGTTTGCCGTTATCCATGGCCGCATAGCGATGCTGAACGCCGCTTCGGGGCGGATAGTGCTGTATACTTTGCCTTCGAACATGCCGGCTCGCTGGACCCACATCTTTCGGGGCCGGCCCACCGGCTCCCGTATCGTCGTCTACGACACCGTATCGGGTGTCAAATATGTAGGGTACGCGCGGTGAGTCACTAATCGATCGAGGTACGTTCTGCGTCCACGCGTCACACTCTTCGCTCTGTCTCTCCTCACCTCGGTCCTTGTTCCATTGCGGGAGTCAACCTCCGCGCTAGCCTGCTCACAGCCCGATATCTGGTCCGTGGCCGGCGCGTTCGACATCGCCGCCAATGGCCTCCTCACCGACCCCGCGCTTCAGCCCGCTGATACCTCGGCCCCCCGAACCGTGCCTCCTTCGATTTTGAAGGCCGTCGGATGGGTGGAGAGCGGCTGGCGCCAGTTCACCCCCGCGGGACGTCCGCTGGTGAGCTTTGATTTCGGTTACGGCACCATGCAGATCACGTCGGGCATGGCGGGGGCCTTCGGCAATGCCGGCGGTAGTATCGACCCGGCCGTCCAGAGCAGCATCGCCACCGACTATCGCTTCAACATCGGCTACGGCGCGAAGATGCTCGCTCAGAAATGGGCTGCCGTGCCACGAATTGGCGACGGCGATCCTGCAAAGGTCGAGAACTGGTACTACGCGCTCTGGGCGTACAACGGGTGGGGGTGGGCGAACAATCCGAACAACCCGCGCTTTACGCGGCGGGGCACGCCGGCCACCGACCCTGCCTCCTACCCGTATCAGGAGCGCGTCCTCTACCTGGTTTCGCACCCGCCGCAGGACAAGGACGGTAATCCGCTATGGAAGGCCGTCAAGGTCTGGATGCCGCCTCGCACGCTCATCGGCCACGATCCACATTCGTACAGCCCCAACAAGACTCACCTCCAACCGCCGCAGGCGTTTTCAGCAAGCTTTGGGACCGGCGACCTCTCTCCCTCTTCTCCCGGCGGGCTCCAGACCGTCTCCGTTCGGGTTCAGAACACCGGAACTCTCGCTTGGGCATCCAGCGGCACGGCCGCGATTTCTCTCACCTACCACCTTTTTACGCGGGGAGCCGATCCCTGGATTCCCTTTTCCCCCTTCTCCCCCGGAGTCGTCGCTCTCGGTCAGGGCACTCTGGCTTTGCCCCACAACGTTCTGCCTGCTCACGCGGTGACCCTCAAGGAAACCGTTCAGGCTCCGTCGTCTCCAGGCGATTACCTCGTGGTGTGGGATCTCCAGGAACTGCCCGCGAGCTGGTTGAGCCAAACAGGGCTTCTGCCCCGAGCCAAGCCGCTACAGGTGCTTGCAGGAGTGAAAACACCGATACCTCGCACGCCTACGCCCACACCGGCCCCAGCTCCCGTGACCGGCGCTCAATTCGTAGCGGATACCTCCATCCCTGATGGAACCGCCATTCAACCCCGGAGACTGTTCCAAAAGACCTGGCTGATCTTCAACAACGGCAGACTCCCCTGGGGCCCGGGGTGGACACTTCGGCACGTTTCGGGGCCAACCTTCGGCGTCAAGAGCTTCCCGCTCCCGAGTGTCTCACCGTGCCATACCGTTAACCTGTCGGTCCAGATGAAGGCGCCTTCCAAGCCCGGCTCGTACTTTGGCGTATGGCGTGCGGCGGATGCCTCGGGCAACCTCTTCGGCGACAAGCTGACCGTGGTCGTTCGAGTGAGCGGGAAACCGCCGGTCGTCACGCCTACGCCGCTGCCAAGCCCAACTCCCACCCAACGCGGCCGCCCCACTGCGACAACGACTCCGACTCCGACCGGTTTTTAGCTCTCGGACCTCGACTGCTCGAGCCCCCGCACGCCAGTCTGGACACCAAAAGTGCGCCGCGCGTCCCCGGTATAGGCGAAGCTCGGTGGTATACTTGGGTTCGTTGAGACCGGCATTTCCGCAGGCCTGCAGAGGGGGATCGGTGATATGTCGGGACATTCAAAATGGTCGCAAATCAAACGTCAGAAGGGCGTGACCGACGCCAAACGCGGCCAGGTTTTCACGAGGCTCGGGCGTGAGATCGCCGTCGCCGCAAGGGACGGAGCGGACCCGACGGCTAATTCGCGGCTTCGACTCGCGATCCAGCGAGCCCGTGATGCCAACATGCCGATGGACACCGTGGAACGAGCCATCAAGCGTGGCTCCGGACACGGCGAGGGCGCCGAATATCACGAGATGTCCTACGAAGGCTACGGTCCCGGCGGCGTTGCGGTACTGGTCGAGGTTCTGACCGACAACCGAAACCGTACCGCGGCCGAAGTGAGAAGCGCCTTCAGCAAGTCGGGCGGCAACCTCGGCGAGTCAGGATCTGTCCGCTGGCTCTTCGACCCAAAGGGAGTCCTCACCCTCGATCTCGACAGGCGCGATCCTGATGAGGTTGCCATGCAGGCGATCGACGCGGGTGCTGACGACTTTGAGCTCATGGACAGCGGAATCGAGATCTACACCGAGCCGGGCAGGGTCGAAGAGGTGCGCTCGACCCTGGAAGCGAACGGCATTCCAGTGCTGAGCAGCGAGACCTCAATGATTCCGAAAACGGCGGTCGAGCTCGACGAGAAGACCGCGGAGCAGGCGATGAGGCTGATCGATCGTCTGGAGGAATTGGACGACGTCCAGCAGGTTCACTCGAACTTCGACGTCTCCGACGAGGTCGCCGCCTCTCTCAGCGCTTAAGGCGTGGACCCGCCCATCGCATGAACGGGCACGACGTCAGGCCCTCGGCCCCGTTCCCCCCGCGCGTCAAGCTGACCATCGTCATCGCGCTGGCGTTGCTTCTTCTGTACCTGGTCACCCAGATTCGAAGCATCCTCATGCCGTTCCTGTGGGCCTTTGTGGCCGCGTACCTTCTCGCGCCGATAGTCAACTACCTCAACGTCAAAGGCGGCTTGCCTCGCATCTGGTCCGTGTTCATGATCTACGCCCTAACCGGCATGGGACTGTTTGCAGCCTCGCGATACCTGTATCCGGGAGTGGTCGATAACGGCACCGTCTTTCTGGAGGATATCCCCAGACTCGAGGCCTCGCTAATCGATCTGGTAGGCTCGCACCCGGCCGGCATTGACGTGCAGGGCGTCATCGATCAGCTGGTGCGAACGGTCACTGGGGTCACCAGCAACTCAAAAAACGCCGGCCACCTGCTCGTCAACGCCTTCGAGACGGTCCTCGCCCTCTTTCTCTTCCTGGTCAGCACCTTCTATCTCCTGGTCGACTCGTCGCGCATCAAGAACAACATGCGCGCCTGGATACCCGAGGACTATCGCGACGAGCTGGTCGCGCTTGGGACACAGATCAACATCACCTGGCAGCAGTACATCCGCGGCGAGCTGCTGCTCTTTGCGATCATGACCGTCGCCACCTCTGTCGGGCTGATCATCCTGGACGTGCCCGGCGCCATATTCCTCGGCCTTGCCAGTGGCGCGCTCGAGCTCCTTCCCCTCGTCGGCCCCTGGACCGCCGGTCTACTTGCGGTTTCGGTGGCTTATTTCAATGGATCGAACCCCTTCGGCTGGCAGCAAGTCGCCTACGCAGGGGTCGTCGGCCTCATGTATCTCGTGCTCAGGCAGCTCGAAGACTACCTCATCATCCCCAATGTTCTCGGACGAGCCGTACGGCTGCATCCCCTTATCGTCATTTTTTCGGTTACCGCCGGTGGAGTAACCGCCGGGCTATTTGGGCTTATCATTGCCGTGCCGGTTGCTGCCAGCATCAAGGAGATCCTGAGCTATCTCTACTGCAAGATTTTCGACCTGCCTCTAGAATTCGACGCATTGGAAACATACGATGGCGGAACCCTTCAGTTCCCTTTACCCCGACAGTCCGGCGAGAGCGAGGATCCTGTCCCGCCCCCATCTCCTAGACCTCAGAGCGCGGATGCGAGCTGAGGGGCGGAGAGTCGTCGCCACCAACGGCTGCTTCGATCTTCTGCACGTGGGCCACGTTAGATACCTCGAGGAGGCACGCTCCCTGGGAGATGTTCTGGTCGTGGGCATCAACAGCGATTCGTCGGCGGGGAAATTGAAGGGGTCGGGCAGGCCCGTCAATTCCGCGTCGGAGCGCGCCGAAGTGGTGGCCTCGCTGCACTGCGTCACGGCCGTCACCATCTTCGATGAGGACACCGCCCTCGAGCTGGTCGAGGTCTTGAAACCCGACGTTTATGTTAAGGGCGGAGATTACTCGGCCGACCCTGAGGACGAGGCCTACCCTCCCGAGGCGCACGCGGTATCACGAGACGGCGGCAAAGTCGCCATCGTGTCCTTGACTCCCGGCAGGTCGACGACCAGGATTCTGGAGCAGATTGCCGAGGATCGCACTGACCGGTAGGGGCTTCGAAGGCATCCTGCGAACAAGCTCCACAGCGGCAGGATGGGCAACGTTGGCGTCCGTATTGTTCCTGACGGCCTCCTGCGGCTCGACGGGCGGAAAGCCACGTGCCAACCTGGTCGCCAGCGTCGGAGGCCAGGACATTACCGTGCAAGAGCTCCAATCCTATGCCCACTACGCCAACGCCTTTTACGCGGCAGCCTATCCCGGTTCTGCCATCCACGCTGCCTGCAAACAGCTTCAACCGAGTGCCTCGCCGTGCGGGCCGTTGCGGGAGCAGGTCCTGGCGCGCCTACTGCAAGAGAGCGTCGTGTTGCAGTACGCGCGCGAGCGCCACATCACCCTGACGGCGGCGGATCATAGCCGCGTAACGGCGGAAACGGAGGCCCTCACCAATCCTGCCTCCTACACCGCCGATCTCTACGCGACAGCCCCCACGAGACGTTTTCTGCGCCACGTACTCGAGAGGCAAGCTCTGATCCTGAAGGTTGAGCAGTTGGTGGTCGGTGTCCGGGCCAGGTCAGGGTTCGCCTACCACCTGCAAAAGTTCGTTTTTCCCGCGGGAGACCAGGGTCGTGCCCGCGCTCTGAGGCTGGCTCAATCGCACCATCTTGCCTCAGGTCAGGCGTCGGTCGAGACGGTGTGGCAAGCAGCCTTTCGACTTGCGGCCGCGGTCTCGCTGGCCGCTTCTACAGCCAAACCGGGAGACTTCCTGGGTCCGTTCCCCCGATCGCATGGTTTTCTCGTGGTCCGCTTGTTGGCGGCCGGTGTCCACCAATATGGTCGAGCGGCCCAGGTCGAGCGTCTCACCCAAGTCTTTCGGTCATGGCTCCTCACGCAGTTCAAACGACACCGTCCTGCCTGTTTCAGCCCCAGAGATCGGACCGGATGCGACCTCGCGATGATGAAGCTTTCGTGAAGCACATATGAACCCTGCGTGAAATTTCGATTGACAGTCTTGAGCGCCCTTAGTATGATGGAGTCGGTAAAGTCATGCCTTCCGTCAAATATCGTGCTGCGTACGAGAAAGGGGGGATGAAGAGAGCCACAACGGGTTGGCTTTCCTCTTAATCTTCAACCGCCGAGACTCGCGTCCAAGGAAGCGAAGAAAACGCAATGTCTCTACATGCGCAGCGATAGATGACCGAGCGCTCTCACCTCCGGGAGCACAAGCCCAACGACCCGAAACGCACATCGAAAGCGCAAGGAGTCCTGAATGAAGAGGCGTCTAACCATAGCTATCGTGATCCCGCTCGTTGCAGGTCTGTTCGCGGTAGCAGGCTCGATACATCTGTCCCCCTCGCATACCTATGCTCAGGCGGCGGCAACGGATACCGCGACGGCGGCCCCGGCAACGGCGACTAACACGCCGGCTCCGGGCCAGGTGCCACCGCCACCGCCGACGTTTATCCCGACACCGATAACCCCGCCGCCGGCGCCGCCCACGGATACGCCGACGCCAGCACCGACGGCAACGGCCACGCCGGTTGCACCGACCGATACGCCTGTCGCTGCCGTTCCCACGAACACCCCAAAGCCATCGGCTAAGCCGACGAGCACGACTGCGGCCGCGGCGGCCACCGCTGTTCCTCCGGCCACCGCGGCCCCGATCAAGAACGTGCCCGTGCCCACGGTTCCTCCAACCGGAGCAGGCGGCACGTACATCTACAGCTCCGCGGGAGCGGCTCGACTTAGCCACGCAAGTGCACTGAGCGGGTCGAGCTTCGCAGCCCCCGGCTCCCTGCCGCGAACGGGCGGCGGCGCCGGGAACGATCCCACCAGCCCGCTGGCTCCGCTCGCGCTGCTGGCGGCGCTTGCCATCGGCGCCGGTCGCTTCATCCGACGCTTCATGAAGTAGAGCTCTAGCACCGGCAAGGGCGCTCACCTCCGGGTGAGCGCCCTTTGTCATTCGCCCTAACCCCCGTAGCCGCACGCCTTTAGGGGTGCCTTATTCTTGAATGGTTATGAGCCTTCGGGTAGGCATCCTGACCATCAGCGATCGAGCCGCTCGCGGCGAGATCGAAGATCGTGGCGGCCCCGCCCTGGCGGAGGCGGTCGAGGGTCGCGGCTGGGAAACCTCCGCGCGGGCCACCGTCCCCGATGAGATCGAGACGATAGCCAACACTTTGACAGCCTGGACCGATCTGGGCCTGGACGTCGTTTTGACTACCGGAGGCACGGGGCTCGGGCCGAGGGATGTGACGCCTGAGGCGACGGTCCAGGTTGCCGACACGCTCGTACCAGGCATCGCGGAAGCAATTCGCGCGTCGAGTCTGCAAAAGACTCCCATGGCGATGATCTCTCGTGGAATGGCGGCGGTACGCGGCAAGACCCTAATAGTGAACTTGCCCGGGAGCCCCGCGGGTGCAACCGAAGGAATGGGAACGATCGGCCCGGTGCTCGAGCACGCAGTTGCCATCCTTCACGGCGGCAGCCACTAGTAGTGGCTTACAGGGCGCTTCCCAAAAACCGGGCGCGAAGCGCGGCCTCTTGCTCCGGCACCGTCACAGCCACGATATGGTCGTCTTTCTCCAGGGCAAGATCGTGCTCCGCGATAAGCGGCTTGCCGTTGCGGATGAGCAGCGGAACCGCCGTCGCATCGGGCAAGCCAACCTCGTTGATCGTCTTTCCGACCGAGGGCGAGGTATCCACTAGCTGCAGCTCCACGAACTCAATCCCACCCTCCTGCAGAGACAGAAGGTGTACGAACGGGTGCTGCGGGATCTCCTGCTGAATGATCGACAGGATCACCTGTGTGGCGCTTACGGTCGCGTCGATGCCCAGCTCGGTGAAGATGAACTCGTTGCGCGGATTGTTGATGCGTGCGACGGTGCGGGGAACGTTGAAACGGCGCTTGGCCACCTGGGCGATGATCAGGTTGTCCTCGTCGTGACCGGTTACGGCAGCGACCACGTCCGCCCGTTCCAGGCCCGCCTGCTCCAGCGTCGCCACCTCGGCTCCGTCTCCTACCAGCGCCGTCGCGCCCAGGTCTCGGGTAATGCGATCAGCCTTCGGTCCGTTGCGCTCAATGACGAGCACTTCCTGCTCCTCGGCAAGGAGGGACTTGGTGAGGTGGTACCCGACCTTGCCGCCCCCAACCACGACGATATACACCTAGCGTCCCCCTTCGTTGGTAACCATTGAGAACAGTCTCTTTGCGCCATTGATGGTCGGTGAAAACGTTATCAGCCCCATCTCTGAGAAAATCCCAGATCGCGTCGGGTCGTAGACCCGCGCCACGACCCTCCCCGACCCCAGGCTGCGAGCTATCTGCGCGGCCATCAGGTTTCGATTGTCTCCGTCGGTCAGAGCAAGAAAGACGTTGGCCGAGGCGACGTCGGCTCGCTTCAAAATGTCGACGTCAATACCATTCCCGAGGATCGTCTCGCCCGTGTACTCGGGGCCCAGCCGCTCGAACGACGCTGGATTCCAGTCGAGCACGGTCACATCGTGCTCCGCACAAAGCCGGACGGCTACGCGCGCACCGACGCGGCCGCAGCCCATAATGACCGCTCTCACTCGTGTCCCTTTCAGGTCAGTTTATAGGCAGCACGGCAAGCACATCCCGAGTGGCTGCCGTAGAATCTCACATGCTGTCTACGCGGCTTCGCACCAGCGATTTCGAATATGAGCTTCCGTCAAAGCTCATTGCGCAGCGACCCGCCGAACATCGGGACCAATCTCGCCTATTGATACTCGAGCGAAGGACCGGGACCATCGAGCATGGCCTCTTCTCGGATATCGCCGCCGAGCTCCGCGAGCCCGACGTCTTGGTGGCGAATCGGAGCAAGGTAATCCCCGCCCGAATAGCGGCGAAAAAAGCGACTGGCGGAGAGGTCGAGCTACTGCTGGTCCGACCCTTGAGCGAGTCGGTGTGGGTCTCCATGGCGAAGCCGGGACGAAGGCTGAGCCCTGGGATGAAATTGAGCATTCCCGACTCAACGCTGGAAGCTGAGCTGGATGAACAGTTACCTAGCGGAATGTGGACCGTCCACTTCACCGGAAGCGGTGACATTGGAACTCAGATCAGGGCAGCGGGACGGGTTCCGCTGCCACCGTACATCACCGACCCAGACGCTCCGCTGGACCGCTATCAGACCGTGTATGGAGACCGCGACGGCTCCGTTGCCGCGCCGACGGCGGGGCTTCATTTCTCAGAGAGTTTGCTGGAAAGCATCCGAAACTGCGGGGTCGACGTCAGGTTCCTGACTCTCCACGTCGGGCCCGGGACCTTTCAGCCCGTGAAGACGGAACAGGTCGAAGACCACGTCTTGCATCCGGAATGGGGCGAGCTAACCGCCGGCACCGCGGATGCAATAAACGCGGCTCGCGAGCGTGGCGGCCGTGTAATCGCCATTGGGACCACCACGACCCGACTCTTGGAGTTCGCGTTCCACGGAGACGCGGTGCGGCCGTTTGTCGGGGAGACCTCGCTCTTCATCTATCCCGGCTACCGTTTTCGTGCAGTCGACGTGCTGGTCACGAACTTTCACCTGCCCCGCTCGACTTTGCTCATGCTGGTGTGCGCTTTTGCCGAAAGGGATCTGGTGCTCCACGCCTACCGTGAGGCCGTGCGGCTGGAGTACCGGTTCTATAGCTTCGGCGACGCCATGCTGATCCTTTGATTCACGGATGACCCTCCCGCCACTGCTCGCAGGTCTCAACGAGTCGCTGCTTCCGATGGAGCTGGAATGCGACTCGGGGGCGGGACCAGTGCGGCATTCGGCCGTTCTACTGCTCCTGTACCCGAGGAACGGCCAGGTGCATTTTGTGCTGACCAGGCGCCGGGACGATCTCACTCGCCACCCCGGACAGGTTTCGCTTCCCGGAGGCGTGGCGGAAGAGCAGGACGGCTCGTTGTGGGACACCGCGGTCCGCGAAACGTGCGAGGAAATCTGTCTCCGACCGGGTCGCCTGGTGCGTCTCGGCCGCCTCGACAGCTACCACCTCCGCATGACCGACTATGTCATTCACCCCTTCGTTGCGTGGAACCCTGCGCGACCAGTACTGTCGCCGGACGACAGAGAGGTGGCCGAAATCATTGAGGAGCCACTCTCCCGCCTCATAAATCCTTCATGCTTGGCCGAGGAGACGTGGGAATTCCGCGACCAGCAGTGGCTGGTGACCTTTTACCGTCTCGGCGAGGTGAAAGTCTGGGGTGCCACGGCACACATCCTCTCGGACCTGGCACGCCGTCTCAGACCAGATTGGAACCCCGGCTCGTCTCGCCCGGGTGACGTCCGTGTGCTCTGACAGAAGTTCAAAAGTCTGGCAGGCGGCCGAATGCTGCTCTCAGGTGCCTCAACCTACCCGATACCAGAAACGGTCCCAGACGTCCCAGAAGGTGTCTCCCGTTGCTTGAACGGTCCGCGGCCCCACGAGCTCAACTCCGCTTCGGCCGGAATATGCGCTCGCCTGATCGACTGAGGCCAGCTCGACGCGGAAAACGGCCGGGGAAGCCGGCTTGTACGGCGGCGGGAAATCCCTGCGCGTCAACGCTTCGTATGACCGCATCTCGATCAGCTCACAGGCTTCCGAAGGCGTGAGGCTTCGGCAAGCAAACCGCCCTAGCCCCTGTTTCACCTCGGCGGTGACTACCTTGTCACCGAGAAGATCGGTGACTTCACGGCACGTGGCCTCATCCCCGGAGACGAAGACCGACGGCGCGTCCCAAGTCCCGCAAATCGCCGCGAGGATGCCGCTCTCACCTACCGGAACTCCGTTGATGGTGGCCTCGTACCAGGCTTCGCTCGATACCGTGTGTGAAAGCACGCCATCCGGCGTTCCGGCACGGGCGTGCGCTCCGACGAACAGCACCGCGTCTACTCCACGCTGCAGCGGCTCGACGTAACGCGCCCAGGCATACCCCAGCACCCAGGTTGCTCCACGTTCCATCCTACCGGGGACCATGCTGCGGAAAGACCAGCCATGTCCCGCGCCGTGACAGTCGACGGCGACGACCTCGGTTGCCCCGGCGCGCAGCGCTCCACGTACTGCTGCGTTCATCTCGTCCGTGAAGAGGATCCGACACTCCTGATACGAATCTGAGCCGCCGTTTACCTGCTCCCAGGCATGGATGCCGGCCACGCCCTCCATGTCTCCCCAGATCATCACGCGCATCTTTACCTCCGTGCGCCCAACTATGACAGAGAAACAGTCTCATAATGGACAGCATGCCAAGTCCGCAGCCGTCCCCTCGCAATATCCATGGCCGGGTGGACGCGGGAGTCGGCATCCACTATGTGGAAATGCCGGCGGAAGGTCCCCCTCTCCTGCTGCTTCACGGCATTGGGATGGACTGGCGAGTCTGGCAAGCGACGATCAGGCGGCTCTCGCCGTACTTTCATCTGTACGCGCTCGACTTGAGAGGGCACGGGCAGAGCGACAAGCCCAGGCACGGCTACTCGCTCGCGCATTACGCGGCCGATGTGGAGGACGTGATCGATGCTCTGGGGCTGAACGGAACAGTCATCGTCGGCAGCTCTCTGGGCGGCGCCGTTGCCGTCGCGGTGGAAGCGCCCGTCGATCTGGTAACTCATCGGATCCTGGTGGATCCTCCGCTCACCGGAGGGCCGGTACGAGACGCGGCGATGTTTGAGCAGATCTTGCGGCTCAAGCACGAGCCGCCGGCGCTGCTCGCAGACTTTCTCGCAGCCCAGAATCCGGGGGCGAGCCGGTTCCTCCTGGATGCGATGTCGGACATGTGGCACGAAGCGTCGGACGGCGTCATCGAAGACGTGCTCGCCGACGTGAACGACTACTTCCAGCTCGATCCGGCGTTGGAGTCGGTCGACTCCCCGGTCCTGTTGATGCAGGCCGACCGGGCGTTCGGCGGCACGCTGACTGGCGAACAAGCTCAGCACGCGCTCACAAAATTGAGAAACGGCCGGCTGGTTTCAGTTCCCGGGGCCGGTCACGCGATCCACGCCACGAAACCGGCGGAATTCGCAAGGTTGGTCCTCGAGTTCACCGGCGCAGATCCGGCACTCGATTGACTGCAGGGCTTCGTCCCAGGTCCTACAATAGGGCCGTTCTGAACGGACACCGCCGAGGACCCTAGGAGCGCTCGTGAGACAACCGAACTGGACACGTATTCTCACAATCCTGCTGGTCGTGCTCGCGGCCTACGCGCTGATCTTCCTCACGGCGTCGGTCCTCTTCCGCTTCACGCAGGCGATCCTCCTTTTCGTCATGGGCGCGATCGTCGCCTACATCCTGACGCCCCTGGTCAACCGGCTCGAGACCGCATTTCGAGCCCGCTGGTTGGCGATTCTGCTTTCCTACTCTCTGCTGGCAGCCGGCCTCTTTGCGATCGGCGTCCTGCTTTTCACCCCGTTCGTGCAGCAGAGCCAGTCTCTCGTCGACAACCTGCGCAATCCCTCGGCAGCCAGCCTGCGCACGATCAGCACTCTGCAGGACGACGCGCGCTCGATTCATAACGATCTCACCGCGAACAAGGGCATAGTCGCCTCCACTACACAGCTTCAGAGCGATCAGGCGAACCTGCTCAATCGCGAGATCGGCCGCCTTCAGGGCGATGTCGCCAACGTTCGGCACGGAACCATCTCCGGCCAGACTAAGACGCACTACGTCAGGACGCGTAAGTCGGGCGCCCGCCTGCCTCCCAACCCGCCGCCGCAAACGGAGGTGCCGTCCAGCTACATCGATCCGCTGGCAACGCGGGCCACGCTGTTGCAGAACGACTGGAACTCGGCCGCACGTGATCCCCAGCACATCAACATTTCGCAATACCAGGCAGCAATCTCCCAGGCGGCGAAGCTCACCAGCGCCACACGACATATGTTCCACGTTATGTCGACTACTCCGATCGCTTTGATCCGCTCGCAGACCTGGCTCGACCAGCACGGGATCAAGATCAACGTGCAGGACAAGTTCGGGCAGGCCGCCTCGCAGGTGAGCAATCAGGGCACCGACGTTCTGAACAACATCATCACGATCGTCACGGCGACGGCCAACATTCTGCTGAACGTCGCCCTCATCCTGATCATCGCCTTCTACTTCCTGCTCGATGCCGGCCGCCTCATTCGAAGCGGCATCGACCTCACGCCGCACCGGTTCCGCGAGCAGGTGTGGTTCTTCATTGAGAGCCTCGATCAGGTTCTTGGCGGCTACATTCGCGGCCAGCTCTTCCTTTCCGCCCTCGCCGGCGTGTTGGGAGGCGGCGGCGCCGCGGCCCTCGGCGTTCCCTATCCCCTGCTCATCGGAATCATGACCTTCCTGCTGCAGACCATCCCCGTGATCGGTCCCATGGTCGCCGTGGTGCCGGCTGCACTGATTTCGCTGTTCTTTATGCCACCGCTTACCACCGTTGCCTTGGTCGTCTGGTTCCTCATTTTTCAGCAGATCGTCACCAATGTCATCGGCCCTCGCATCAACAGCATGGCGGTGGGAATTCATCCGCTGGAGGCCATCCTCGCAGTCCTTGTGGGTTATCCGCTGGGAGGCCTGTTAGGGGCGTTCCTCGCCGTCCCGCTGGCCGGAATCGTCCATATCGTGGTGCGCTCTCTGTATGCGTACTTCGCTCTCGGACATTCGCTTCCGACGGCTGTGGTACCAGCGTCTGTCGATGAACCCGCGGACGAGCCTCCCCGGCCAGCGGTCATGCCGGGGCGCGAGGGAGGTCGCGCGGTAGGCGAATAGGGACCGAACCGACGGAAATCGGGGGAGAAATTATGCCTGAACAAAAGGGAAAGCGGCGAAAACCTCAGCGCCGCGGCGCCCGCTCTTTGCCGGGACCGGCGTACACGGAACCTTCGCCCGAACCTGCCACGCGCAGCGGGATGGGACGCCCGCGTCGAGCCGGCTGGAATGCGCCGCTTTGGATCAACATCCCGGTGGGAATCGCGATGCTGATTGCAGGAGTCTATTTCGGTCTCCTACAAAGCGGCTCCATAACCGGACCGCGCATATTCCTGCTTGTCGCCTACCTCGGTGTCGGTGTCTGGTATCTCTACCGAGCGAGCATTCAAATCAGGGCGCGCATGTAGGAAGTTCCTAATCTTCTTCTTAGCAAAAAGGTTTACACTGTGGGTGTCAAATAATGCCCCGCAGGAGGTGGGGAGATATGCCACGCTCACGCATACCTAAAGCCGATGCCAGTCTGCAGCTTCGCATGTTGGTCACCATGTTGCTGCTGACTGCCCTCTACTTGGTTTTCACATTCGTCTTGTTCAAGGTCACCCACTTTGGACTCGTTCTGTTCCTGATCCCAATCGTTGGTCTCGTCGTGCAGTACTACTACTCGGACAAGATGGTGCTGGCCGCGTCAGGCGCCCGCATTGTGTCGCGGGAGCAGGCACCCGAGATCTACGGCATGATCGAGCGCCTGGCTCAGGCTGCTGCCTTGCCGACGCCCAAGGTCGCGATCATTGATTCAGCCATGCCCAACGCCTTTGCTACCGGCCGAAGCCCCAAACACGCCGTGGTGGCCGTGACCACGGGTCTGATCCAGAAGCTGCCTCCTCAGGAAGTTGAGGCCGTCCTCGCCCACGAGATGACCCACATCCGCCATCGCGACATGACCATCATGACCATGGCCTCGTCCTTCGCGGCCGTCGCCGCTTTCATCACCAGCTGGGGCCTGTGGTTTGGGATCGGCATGGGCGGAAGCGACGAGCGCGACAATAACGGCGGTAATGCCTTCATCGTCATCTTGCTCGCCGCGCTGGCCGTGCAGGTCATCAGCCACTTCCTGATCCTCGCGCTGTCTCGCTACCGCGAGTACGCGGCGGATCGCGGTGGCGCGATACTGACTGGTGCGCCGGAGCAGCTGGCCTCGGCTCTGCTGAGAATCAGCGGCTCCATGCAGTCAATCCCAAGTAAGGATCTCCGTGCCGCACAGCCCCTCAGCGCCATGTACTTCGCCGCCCCGACGCGCGAGTTCATCGGCGAGCTCCTGATGGATCACCCGTCGATCGAGCACCGGCTGGCTCGCCTCCAATCGATCGAGCGCCAGATGGCTGGAGCGCAGTGAGCTGGCTGGATGCACTATTAGGACGCACCAAACCGCAGCGAGCCAGCCTTGATCAGCTCTTTGGCCTGACCACTGCCCAGATCACTCTGGAGACCGAGTTCGACCTGAAGGCGACAAATGCGGCCGGTGTCTGCTTCAAGCCGGTAAGTACCGGCGACTTCGCCGCATTGCAGAAAGAGATCGACGAGCTGTTGCAGGTCAGCGCCAAGGACTCGCCGCTGACCTGGAAGCCCTTCACCGACCCCTACAGCTACCAGTGGATCGTCATCCAGGCACAGGACTTCACCAATCTCGTCACCACGATCCACGGCATCAGCCGCGAGCTGCAGGACGGCGGCTTCGGCAGCCAGCTGCTCGCCTCCGTCTACCAGTTCCGTGACGACAAGGGAAAGAATGTCTACTGGATGTACAACTACAAACGCGGCAGCTTCTATCCGTTCGTTCCGCAGGGCAAGGACGGGCGTGACACCGCGGCCGAGCTCAGACTCAGCTCCCTGATGAAGAGAGAGCTGAACATCGAACCGGATCAGACTATGTGGTATGCCATGTACGGGATGCCCCTGGAGTCATAGACCCCCTAGGCCTCCAGCGGAGCCATCAATCCTTCATCCGACATGTAATCCCTGGCATCTTCCAGCCCTGAATCATCAGGCGGCATGATCACGTCCGACGGGAGAAGCTGCTCGTCGGCAAGCTGCTTGCCGGACTGCTCCACAAACGTGATGGCCTTGTGTAGGCAGGCCCGGAAGTCGGCGTCGTTTCCGGCGTGATACGCGTTAGTCAGCGCGGTATCCAGCTCATCCAGCTTCTTTACAACGTCGTCGTCGAGCTCGTACTGACCGGTGCCGCTGATGCGCACGATCACTTTCCGGCCTCCGCCTGCTTCTGATCCGGCAAAGCCAGCTGCGCCTTCATCGCGGCCAGTTGATCATCGACGTCGTTGCCGGTGCTGAGCTGAGCCAGCTGCCGGTCGATGTCGCTCTCGCCGTCTCCCAGCTGAGTCAGCGCGCCGGTATCGACTAGCTCGTCCAGAGCTGAGGCACGAGCCTGCATCTGCTCCGTCTTGTCCTGCGCCCGCTGCACCGCCAGCCCGACGTCCGCCATCTCCTCGGAGATGCCCGTCGCCGCCTCACTGATCTTGACCTGAGCCTGCGACGCCGTGTACTGCGCCTTGATCGTCTCCTTGGTGGTTCGAAAGGTTTCGATCTTGGTCTGGAGGCGTTGCTCGGCGTCGCTCAGCTTCTGCTGCTGGCCCTCGAGCTGCTGGACCTGAGTGTCGAGGCTCGAAAGCTGCTCCTGAAGGCTCACCTTCCGTTGCAGCGCCAGGCGAGCCAGGTCTTCGCGGTTCTGCTGGAGTGCTTGCTGCGCCTGGCCATCCAGGTGCGCCATGTCGCTCTGCAGCTTGTCGTGCTGCATCTGCAGCCTGCGCTTCGAGGTCACCAGGTCCGCCAGACCACGCCGTACATTCTGCAGCAGCTGCAGCTGCTTCTCGTACGAGTAATCGAGCGTTTCGTTGGGATCTTCCGCCTTGTCGAGCACCTTGCTCATCTTGGCTTGGAAAATCGTATTCATCCTGCCAAACATGCTCATGAAATTCAATCTCCTGTCGTCGTAGTCTACCGCACGCACAGCGTACAACCGGCGATGCACTCGGTGAAAAGTGTCACCGTGACCGTCCCCCTGCACCGTTCGGTTCAAGCCAATGGTGACGAGGCGTGTCACTACGTATCCCGTTCATGCTTCCCTCGCGTCACACCGGTATGGGCGAGTCGCGCTCGCCCATTCCGCCCCACAGGGCGGACCTGCGCACAGCATCTACTCCAACCCTATCCTTCCTTTCCGAAATACCGATCCAACTCCCACTGTGCGGGATTATTTGCGATGTATTCCCGAAACCGTCGCAGCTCCGCCTCGCTGCGAATGATCCGGTCGTGAAACCCTCGCTGCCAGATTGGTCGGCTGATGGTGCTGGGTACCTGCTTGGCCGCGGCTGCCGAGACGGCCGCTTTGAATCCCGCGACGATGGC
>DHWR01000123.1:14589-16741 GCA_002413265.1 Chloroflexi bacterium UBA5177 | reverse complement strand
TAAGGAGATCAGATCCGAAGCGATGCGCGCTTAGCCGGCGGTCGCAGTAAGCGCGAGCCAGGATCCTGGCCCACTGTCCGGCAAACGATGTCTCGGTTGCTCCGTCGGCGATGGCGCAACGAAAGGCGCGGGTTTCTCTCCGCGCCGATCGAAGGGGCCAGGCGGCATCCTCGTAATCCTCGGGCCTGTTCCCAAGCTTTTCTACCCAGAGCGCGCGGGACTGAACCCGAACGCTTCCCGGTCTAGCGGAGGTTACTGGGGCGCGTGCCAATATCAAGAAAGCGGATCACCGACACTAGGTCGGCGTTGAAAACAAAGCCCTTGGCGCCGTCAGAGATCTGGTAGCCCTCTGCTCCGGCAGCCGCGCGCATGTATCCGGGCAGGTCGCTCGATATTCGAAACAGCAGCTTCGCATACTGGTCCGGCAACCCCTCTTCTTGATCGGGAAATTCGACTGGAGCCTCTTCCCGGGAAGACAGATGCGCGTTAAACAGCAGAAGCTCACCGTCGCTCGTGGCAAGCCCCCTCAGAGCCTCCGCGGCGTTCGATGGGTCGCCGTCGGTCGACTCTCCATCGGTGATGTTTATCACGATTGGAGGGAAGGCGTCCCCGTGATCGCCAAGCCAATCGGAGAGCGCATCCCGCGCCTTCGTGAGGGCTTGGACCATCGGTGTGCCGCCCTTCGCCGTCGGATCGAACCACACGGGAAACTTGACCGACTGGTCGACCAGACCGCCGGCGCCATCGTCGACTTTCTTGGTTCGCTCGTCGATCCGGGCGGGATTGTCGGCGATCTCACTGATCGGCACCAGGTCGCGCCCCGCGAGTGCGCCCGTGAATGCCGGACCAACCTGGGATCCGTAGCCGAGAACGCCCACCGAGTAGTAGTCACGTACTCCTTCAGACTTTGCGCACTTTATGACAAGGTTCTGAAGCAAGCGATTCACCGCGTCGGCGACGCCGTCTGCCTTCTTGCGCTTTGACTCGCCGCTCCCAAAAGCGTCATCCATCGAGCCCGATTGATCGATCAGGAAGAGAAAAACAGATGGGTTGCTTCGGCTGATTTCGGCAGTGTAGGCCATGTCGAGAACCTCCTAAGATCCTCATGCCGCGTCTTGCCCGGCAATTGTACTGATTGTTTTCTCGCGACGGTGGTGCCTGAACCGCGAGCCGGTTTCACCCAGTAACCTCTCAAACACAAGGTGCGGGCGCCACCGGGGTGCAGGTTCGGTGGCGCCCGCTCTGGAATTGCAAGCCGGCTGTAGGGGAATTAGAACAGCCGGCCGGCGTGTGCCAGCGCTTCTGCTTGCCAGCGCTGCCGCTCCGCGTCGACGTTCTGATGTCGACAATCGGTGCGGAAGATGCGCTCGAGAGGGTTATCTGGAGGTTCCTCGATCGCGGGCCTAGGCCGGGGTGTGCTGAATGTGATTGAAAACTGGAGCCTTCCAACTGCCAATGTCATGTGATCCTCACTCCACCGCTATGAGGACGCGATTCTCGCCGTCTTTGACTTCCAGGATGGTCCCGCCGTCGGCTTCGCTCGCGTCCTCGAGAAACTGCTGTAAATCGATTTCGTAATTCTGCAGATAGGTCGCCGCTTGTCGCGGGATGAACTTGCCGGCGGCCCTCGCCAGGCTGAGAGGAATGCGGAGATTCACCTTGTTGTCCCCGCCCTCCTTGATGTGAATGATCAGTGCCCGATTGCGGCTTCCTCGTCCGTGCCGCATATGCCGCGCAACCTCTTTGCTTGCTTCCAATCCCTCGGTTAGACCCGAGCGTCGTTCCGACACATCCTCCACGGCCTCCAGCAGGCCGGCTGCCTCCTCGGGAGACAGCTTGCCCTCCGACACCATTCGCAATATTTGTCGCCGTTCTTCCTCGCCCATCAGGACCTCCTGTCCTTTAGCTCTCGCAGCAGCAGCGCTGCCTCGTCTGCTTCGATCTCTCCTCGCTCCAAGCGGTCTAGGATCTCTTTGCGCTCTTGGGTGAGATCCGGCCGTTGATGCGAGACTCGGTGCATGCGACCGTGTGACTCCGCCGCTCTCGACAACCCGCGCTCAACACGTGAGCGAATTCGATCTTCAAGATTCACGCTTGCAAGCGCCTCCTCGACTCGAGAGCGAATCGCTTCGCCCAGGTCCATGTCTCCCAA
>DHWR01000123.1:481-14377 GCA_002413265.1 Chloroflexi bacterium UBA5177 | reverse complement strand
GCCCAGGTCCATGTCTCCCAACGGGTCCCGCTCTGCATCGTCCGGCTTTTCGAATCCGGCCGCCGAGAACGCTTCCTCGAGACGAGCTCGCACGGTCGGATACGACAACCCGAGCTCACGCTCCATCTCCTTCACGTTGCCGCGCACTCGCAAGAACATTTCGAGAAGGGAGGCGTGCGGCTCGCGGAGAGAGGCCAGCCGTCCCAAGATGAATCTTCCTGTCACCTCGGTTCCGCATGACGAGCATTCCAGCCGTGTGGCTAATAGATCCTGCTCGCAAACAGGGCAGTGGGTGGGGGCTGTTGTCACTTCTTGATCTTCCATAGCCATATTGAAACACACGCTTTACAATTTGTAAAGGCAAAATTTCAAAATGTCAGCGTTTGTCGCATTTTTAGATACGCTGGAGGAGCCATCTGACCATCCGAGCCGTGATCTTCGATATGGACGGGCTCCTGATCGACTCGGAGCCATATTGGGAGCGGGCGCGAGCCGACTACTGCGCTTCGGTCGGATGCAAGTGGAAGGCAGAGGACGAGCTGACGGTAAAAGGCCACAATTCCGCTGAGTGGGCGACGGTAATCAAAGGTCGCTGCGGTCTGGCCGAAACCATCGAATCGATCGTTCAAGGGGTCTCGCAGCGGGTGGAGGCACTCTATCGTGAACGGTTGCCTTTGTTGCCAGGGTCGCAGGAAGTTGTGCGAGACCTCGCTTCGTCCTATCCCCTCGCCATCGCGTCTTCCTCGCCTCAGGAGATCGTCGAATATGCGATGAGACTCGCGGGCATGCTGGATCGCTTTCAGGTGGTCGTGTCCGCCGATCAAGTGGGGAAGGGGAAGCCCAATCCGGAGGTTTTTCTGGAAGCAGCCAGACTGCTGCAGGTCCCACCGCACGAAATCGCTGTTTTTGAGGATTCCTCAGCCGGCATCGAGGCGGCAGTGAGAGCAGGAATGTGGACGATCGCGGTCCCCAACGCCCACTATCCGCCCACCGAGACGGCGCTTGCTCGCGCAAATCTTGTGCTGGGCAGGCTTGAGGATTTTCGCCCGCAGATGCTTCCCTAAGGGAATCGACGCCGGGCTGCTCTCCACCCGACGCCCTCACCTACGAGTCGATATCGGTGCTCGCTGAGGGCCGTTCTTTCCGGCGAATCACTTACTGTCGGCCACACGCGGAGGAGCACAAAGGTCGGTCGAGACTCGCCAGCACGCGCATCCCCGTCCGTGCTCATTTGGTCTACTGTAAGAAGCGACAGATTACGCGAAAGGGCGACGAGATGGGCGCGCCGTGGGCAATGGCCGCAGCATTCGACGGGAGCACACTTGTGGACAGGCGTAGAAGTTACTCGGCGCTTCTTGCCGCGCTACAAACGTGGAACCGCGGTGTCGGTCCATGCCTGAAGTCTTAGCCGGATCAGCGACGCGACGATGAGGGAAGGTTGACGAGCGCCGGCACCGCGAGGCTGAAGACTCTACAACCGGACCAGCTCACCTCCTCGATATGCGTCGTTCTAGGTACGCGGCCCGGCATCGTCAAGCAGAGCCCCTTGATCCGCGAGCTGTCGCGTCGCGAACTGCCCTTCTTCACTCTTCACACCGGCCAACATTATTCGCCGGAGATGGACGCAGCCTTCTTCTCAGATCTCAACCTCTCCGTGCCGAAGTACCGCTTGACCGAGCCGGAGGATTGCCACCTGCACGGCGAGCAAACGGCCGCGATGCTGGTCGGAACCGAACGAGTGCTTCTCGATGAGCGGCCCCGTCTGGTTCTTGTCGGAGGCGACGCGAACACCAACCTGGCTGCCGCCCTTGCCGCACGCAAGCTTCACATTGCGGTCGGGCACGTAGAAGCCGGATTACGCAGCTTCGATTGGCGCATGCCGGAGGAGCATAACCGGGTCATGATCGATCACATCTCGGACTGGCTCTTCGCGCCGGGAGAACACGCCGTCGAGAACCTGCGCCGAGAGGGCGTCCGCGGGCGGGTGGAAGTCGTTGGCAACACGGTCGTGGACGCCGTGCTCAAGCACAAAGGTCTGGCAATGGAAAAAAGTTCCGTGTTGGCGGACCTCGGTTTTAAGGCCCGCCAATACCTGCTGGTGACGCTGCACCGTGAAGAGAACGTAGATGACCCTGCGCAGCTCCGACTTCTTCTGGATGCCATCATCCGAGCCGGTAGCCGGCATGCCATGCCGGTAGTCTTCCCCGCGCATCCGCGCACAAGACTGAGACTGCGAGAATTCGGGCTAGACGAGACCCGCCTCCAACCCGCTGATCTGCGCGTTGTCGACCCCCTTGGGTACCTCGACTTCCTCTGCCTTCTTGCCTCTGCGGGCCTGGTGCTTACCGACTCAGGAGGTGTGCAACAGGAGGCATGCATCGTGAAAACCCCCTGCGTCACTCTCCGCCGGTCCACCGAGTGGACTGAAACCCTGCCCATTGGTGCCAACATGCTCGCTGGGGACACACCCGCGTCCATCGCGGAAGCGGTTGCTCAGATGCTATCCGTTGAACGGAATTGGATTAATCCGTTCGGAGACGGAAACGCTGCCGAGCGCATAGTGGACGCGGTCTCTCTCCCACCTGAATCGTAGCCCCGGCGTGCACGTACTCTTCCTCACCTTTCACCTCCCGGCCCCCGATGAACCGGGAGCAGCACGTCCTTGGGCGGAGCTCGAGCTGATGCAAGAGCTCGGCTGGCAGGTGACCGTGGTGACGGCCAGCGCGCACTACCTGACCGGGTCCATTCGACACCGGGTACGAGGCCCGTGGAAGCGGACACGGAAAGATGGCACGACGATCATTCGCACGTGGTCACCGCGGGACTATCGAAGGTCGTCCTGGCGACGACTGGCGTGCTATCTCGGCTACTCCGTCATCGCCGCGGTCGCCGGCCTAACGGCCCGACGGGTGGATGCAGTTTTCGTCGGGACGGACCCGCCCTTTGTTACGCCCGCGGCTTCCCTACTCGCTCTATTGCACAGGGCAGCCCTGGTTGTCGACGAGCGCGACGTTTACCCCGATACCGCGCTTGCGGTCGGGCTAAAACCCTCTCGTCTTCTGGTGGCTCTTTTGTCAGGCTGGAACGGCTTGTTACGACGTCAGACAAAGAGCGTCATTACAGTAAGCCCTGGCCTCAAAGAACTTCTCCTGTCGCGAGGCGCTGACCCACAATGTACCTTTGTGATTCCAAACTACTTCCCAAGTTCGGAAGCATCTGCGGACCACGTGCGGTCGAATGCGACGCGGCCGGGCGATGCGGTGACCGTGATCTACGCAGGCAGCTTGGGCAGGGCCACGCACGTTTCTACGTGCATAGACGCGGCGGAACTACTGGTTCGCAGTGGCTCCAAGAACGTCCGCTTCGTCTTTCTTGGCGCAGGCGAACGTCGACAAGCGTATGCCAACGACTGCCAGGCTCGAGGGCTGGATAACGTCACGTTTCCCGGTGCCATTCCTCGCGACCAGATGGAGCGTGCGTTCGCCGATGCGGACATAGCACTTCATTCCTTCTCCAGTCATCCGTATTGGCGACGCGCACTTTCGAGCAAGATTTTTGAATACATGAGCTATGGCCTGCCCGTAGTCTTCTCCGGAGAAGGCGACATCGCCGATCTACTTCGCGAGTCAGATGCAGGCTTGTCATCGCCGCCGGAGGACGCCGAGCGACTGGCGCAGACCACCCGGCGACTAGTCGATGATGCGGATCTGCGCTCAGCCATGGGTCAGCGCGGAAGGCGGTACGTCTCCGAGATGTTCAGTCGCGCGCGTGCCCGCGCGACTCTCGCTCGTGCCTTCGGTCTTGAGGATTCCGAGTTTGTGGCTGGCGCGGCCCGCCTGCCGACCGGACGCGGCACCACCAGTGGCCACCAACCAACTGAATACTATTAGCGGGGACCACTGTCGGCCGAAGTCGGAAAAAATGGACGAAATCAAAACGACCCGGGAGCTGCGGCAAAGAGTCCGAGTGGAACGCTGTCGGGGCAGCTCGATCGGCCTGGTTCCAACCATGGGCTACCTGCACGAAGGTCATCTCGCTCTGGTCCGGAAAGCTCGCTTCGAGAACGATCTCCTGGTCCTCAGTATCTTCGTCAACCCGACACAGTTCGCGCCCGGCGAGGATCTGGATCGGTATCCCCGTGACCTGGAGCGCGACCGGTCTCTGGCGAAGCAGACAGCAGTCGATTTACTCTTCCTTCCCGATGCCGAAGAAATGTATCCGCGAGGCGCTGACGCACAAACGGTATGGGTCGACCCTGGGATGCTGGCGCTTCACCTCGATGGGGCATCCCGTCCCGGTCACTTCAAGGCCGTCTCTACCATCGTCGCCAAGCTGTTCAATATCGTCGAGCCCGACCGCGCATACTTCGGGCAAAAAGATGCCCAGCAGGCGGCGATCGTCGAGCGCATGGTCGCCGATCTCGCCTTCCCCATCCAGATCAGCGTGGTTCCGACGGTCAGAGAGGAGGACGGCCTCGCGCTCTCCTCTCGAAATGTCTACCTGAACGAGCAGGAACGAAAACAAGCCGGGGCACTGCACAGAGCGCTCTTGCTCGCAAAACAGCAAATTGCATCAGGTGAGCGAGACGCCTCGAAATTGCAGTTTGCGGTTCACGAGCTCGTCCGCCGGGAAGCCCCTCTCGCTCGCCTGGAATTTGTGGAGATCGTGGATCTCCGTACCCTCCGGCCGACGAGCCGCATCGACGGCGACGCCTTGCTCGCCCTTGCGCTGTACTTCGGGGATACCCGGCTCATCGACAACTTGATAATTCACCGCGCGGGAGATCAGCTTGCTTTTAGCTGAGAGCTATGTCTCAGCGTTCTCCGCTCGAAGTGCAAGACGCATCCGGGCACGCAATTCCTTGCCCACGGCCTCCATGCTCGACTGCTCCTCCTCAGCTCGCTTGCTTTGCACGAACGGCATGCCCGACTCGACTTCGGAAATCCAGCGTTGAGCGAACGAGCCATCCTTGATGTCCGTCAGTAGCTGGCCCATTGCCTCCCGAACCTGCGTCCCTATGACTCGGGGCCCCGAGACGTAGTCACCGTATTCCGCGGTGTCGCTAATCCTCCGGTGCATGCCGGACAGGCCTTCCTCATAGATCAGGTCGACGATGAGCTTCACCTGGTGAACGCATTCGAAATAGGCGAGATCCGGCCGGTAGCCGGCACCAACCAGCGTGTCGTACCCAGCCCTTATGAGATGCGACAGGCCCCCGCAGAGCACCGCCTGCTCGCCGAAGAGGTCCGTCTCCGTCTCCTCTTCAATGGTGCTATGCACGACCCCCGCCCGAGTGCATCCGAGAGCTGCCGCGTAGCTCAGGGCCAGGCCTTCCGCGCTTCCTGAAGCGTCCTGCCGAACCGCCCAGACCGCCGGAATGCCAAAACCCTCGAGAAAGAGCCGGCGCAGCATCTGACCGGGCCCAACGGGAGCCACCAGCAGCACATCGACGTCAGATGGCGGAACAATCTGCCCGTATCGCAGCGAGAAACCGTGGGCAAACACCAGACTCTTGCCCGATCGAAGCTGCGGCTCAATCGCAGCGTGGAACACCGCTCCTTGAAGCTGATCGGGGACAAGCACGGCGATGAGCTCGGCCCAGGAGCTGACCTGTTCCGTGCCGGCAACCTCGAATCCGTCCTCACGAGCTGCCGCGCGACTCGTGCTGCCTTCCGGCAATCCCACGCGAACTCTGCAGCCGCTATCGCGAAGGTTCAGAGCTTGAGCACGTCCCTGATTGCCGTAGCCAATGACCGCGATGCGGAGGCCGCGGACGATTCCGAGCTCAGCTGCGTTGTTATCGGCCGCAGCTATTCTCCGTCCCCACCCGCCCTTGCCTCGATGTCCTGCACCGCCTGCTGCACTCCTTCGATCACGTAGCGCGCCAACGTCGTCGACATGTACAAGCGCCTCTTGATGGCCTCGAATTCGTACTCTTCCGACAGGGCCTTCATTACATGACCTTCGGCGTACTCCAGGTACTTGTACAGCTCCTCGGCCATACGAGCCGGCTGAGCAGCAAAAAGTACGGTCACGTTGCCGTCCATCAGATTCTTCGCATTGCGAAGGAGCTGTCGGGTGCGACGCGCCAGCCCCATGATGTCTATGGCGCCCAGGTCGCCGTTGATCGAGGAGCGTTCCTGCTCCAGTTGGAACATCCGCTCCTTGAAGATTCCAATGGCTACCCGGGACTTGGACTCCTCTTCGGCTTCGGTCATGTCAAGTTCTCCTCCCTCCGGAACCCTCACGGCAGAATACCCCGTAGGACCGGTGTCTGCAATAGAGCTCTGGTGCGTCACCCAAGCAGTCCGCACGGGCGACAATGTCTCAATCAACGCAATCCAAGGATCGAATGGTGAAAGTTGAGTCGCTCGCCCCTGTGCTCGAGGCGATCCGCAATCGCAGAAGCTCCCCGCTGATGCAGCCTACCGCACCCTCAAAAGACCTCATCCAGCAGATTCTGCAAGCTGCCGCCTGTGCCCCGAATCACTACCGCACATCTCCCTGGCGCTTCACGGTGGTTGCCGGAAGCGCTCGCCAGGAGATGGGGAGGATCATGGCCGCGTCGCTGCTGGAGCGCGTGGAAGACGACGAGGACGACGAGAAGGTCGGTGCCGAGCTGGACGCCTTGCTGGAGAAAGAGAGCAGCAAGCCGCTCCGGGCTCCGATCATCATCGCCGTCGCCTGCGTGCCGTCAGATCAGCCCAAAGTGTCCGAGATTGAAGAGATCTGCGCTTGCGCCGCCGCGGTTCAAAACATGCTCTTGGCTGCCGAAGGCCTGGGACTTGGGGCGATGTGGCGAACGGGGAAACCAGCGGACGACCCACGGATCAAGCGCTTCCTCAGTTTCCCGGACAATTCACGTCTCATCGCCTTCGTCTACGTCGGCTACCCCGCGATCTCGTCTCAGCACGAGCGCATGCGAGACCCGGATCCGTATGTGCGCTGGCTGGGCGAATTTCCGGATGTGACTTGAGCCGAATTCAGCAGCTCAAGCCAGGCCGTTCAACGCTCCAGACCTGGCCCTGAGAAAGTCAGGAGCCGCTCACACCCGCGTGCGCCCACTCGGTTTCTACGATGCGCGGGCCGTCTGCCAGTTGTCCGCTCCCCTCCGTCGGCAAGCCTAGCTCAACCCAGGCGTCGGTTCCACCACTCAAACTGGCTACGCTTTCATAGCCGACTTGTTTCAAGAACTGAGCCGATCGAAGGCTCCGACCGCCTCCCTGACAAACCACGACGATCTCTCGCTCTCGAGGTATCTCATCGAGCTGAGTGGCGATGTCGGCTTGTGGAATATTGATCGCTCCCTTAATGTGTTGCGATTCGAACTCGTGAGGCTCGCGAACGTCAAGGAGAAGCGCTCGACCCATATCTTGTGCCTCCTTGGGGTCAGTCATGGGCACACTCTGGTGTCCCGCAGGCATGGCCCACGCCAGATCGGCAGCACCGCGGTTCGTCGCTTCAATGGCCGCCATGTTCAGTGGCCGAGCCGGTACCTCGCCGTCCAGGCTGGAGACGAATGGCCCTCGCTCCAACCGAAGGAGCGGGTTGTAGAGGCGCTCGAAACCAATAGTCGTGCTCGGCCGGCCGCACATTCCCTTGCCACACGGCCCTTCAAAATGACCGGGAAAGACGCCCACCCAGTCGGGCAGCCGAAGGAGGCGAGTGATGCTCTCGTACTGGGCCGAAGCTTCTCCCCCGCCGAAGTCAGGGCGCCCCACGTCTCCAACGAGCAGCGAATCCCCAGTTAAAACCATCGATGGCTCTGGACTCCTAGATGGATTGACGATCAGCAGTGAGATCAGCTCGGGCCTGTGCCCAGGTGTGTGGACCACGTGTAACCGGAGCTGCCCGACTTCCAGATCCTCGCCGTCATGCAGGGGACGGAACGGATAGAGAACCTTGGCTGAAGAATGGAGACAGAGCTCCGCCCCGGTGCGCCGACACAGTTCCCGCGCGCCCGACACGTGGTCTGCGTGCACGTGCGTGTCGATCACATATGTGAGACGGAACCCCCGTTCCTCGAGCAGATCCTGATATTGCTGCACACCAGCGGCGGGGTCAACGACGACTGCGTCGTGACTGACTCTCGAGGCGACTACATAAGACGCGCAGCCGCACTGTTCATCAAGAAACTGCTTGAAATACACGGCAACTCACAAGCCTGCGATCTCCGCGTCTCCAAGGAGATCCGGCAGGGCACCCGAAGCGTATCACGCCGCGCCGGCGTTAGCCGGTTCTTCTATGGTGGACGCGTCGTGAAAGCAGCCCCCTACCTACTCGTCCGCGCCGCCGGGAAGGCGCCGGGCGGCAAGCAAGAGGCGAAGCTCGCCCACATTCAAATGAACGTCGTGCTCCAGCGCCAGCTCGCGGATGATGTCGTGAGAATTCATGCCACGCTGCACGCATTCGTGTGCGGCGGATTTGATCTTGTCGCCCACTCGCGCGTATACCGCGTTCGAAGGGACACCCCTGGGAGGGAGTGCGTCTTCTTGCGCCTGCTCCGTCTCTTCCTCTGCCTCGTCGTTCACGATCTAGCGATGTCGGAACGTGATTCGCCCGCGCTCTAAGTCGTATGGAGACAGCTCAACCGTCACGCGGTCACCCTGCGTGATCCGGATGTAGTTCTTTCGCATCTTGCCCGAGATGTGGCCCAGGAGCAAATGGCCGTTTTCGAGCTCCACTCTGAACTGACAGTTCGGTAGAGTCTCCGTGACGACGCCCTCGACTTGAAGTCCTTCGCTCTCTCGAGGCTCCAGGGTTCGTCGATTCTTGCCGGCATCACTCTTCTTAGGCCCTGGGCGATATGGTCGCTTTTTCTGCATGGAACCTCCTCGTTCCGTTGTTCACCGAGGCACGCCAATACGCCCCGGCACCTTTCGTGCCGTCCTAACTATACAGTCGCCTCGGCGTCGATCGGAGCGTCCGCTGTTCTCGGTTCCGCTCCCGTGACATTATTATATCACGCCTGCTCGCCAATTTGTCAAGTCAAAGGACTTACAGGCTCCCCGACTGCCGAAGCATGCCGCCATCGATGAAAAACGTGCTTCCGGTCACGTACGCGGATTCATCGGACGCCAGGTAAACCGCGAGGTATCCGATCTCCTCCGGTCGACCCATGCGGTGCAGGGGAATTTCATCTAGCAGCTGCTCAAAGAGCTCCGGTTGAGCCTTGATGTCCGCGTCCAGCGGGGTATCAACGGCGCCAGGACCAATGTTGTTCATGGTTATGCCATGAGGAGCCAATTCCACGCATGCCGTCCGCATCAGCATTCGTAGCCCGCCCTTGGCCGCACAATAGGGCACATTAGTGGGCATCGGAAGGTCCTCGTGGACGGACGAGATGTTGATTATGCGTCCCGGGCCGCCCTGCTTGATCATCTGCCGCGCGGCCGCCTGAGCGCAGACGAACGGACCTGTCAGGTTCACCGCAATCACCTTATCCCACAGGTCGAGCGGCACGTCGACAAATGGAACCTTCTTCTCGATGCCAGCGTTGTTGACGAAAATGTCGAGCTTGCCGAATTCGCTTACCGTCTTGTCGATCATTGCGTTGACTTGGTCCGTGCTTGTTACATCGGCTTCTACCGCGAGAGCCTTTCCGCCTCTGGAACGAATCTTCTCGGTGGCTGTTCGCGCGTCCGAGTCCTGGCCGGATACGTAGTCGATGACAACTGCCGCGCCCTCACTCGCGAACACATCCGCTATGCCATTGCCGATGCCCGTCGCCGCGCCGGTGATGATCGCCACTTTGTTCGCAAGTCGCATGCTCCGTTTCCCTCCGCGTAATAAGGATAAGAAGCTGCCCCCTAGATCGGAGCAGGTGGAAGCTTCACTGTAAAGAGACGCTCTCCGCCTATGTCACGATAGAGGTAAACAGGCCAATCAAGCGTCAAAAACGTTCTTGGGCCATTGTGCAAGATGGGCCGAACAGATGTCTGGAAGTGAGGCGCCCTTACGTGCAATTTCTCAAGCGCTTCCTTCCAAATGCAAAGGACCAGCGTGAGCACGACGTGGTTCTTTATGGCAAGGATGGATGCCATCTGTGTGATGAGGCAAAAGAGATGCTCGAAACGCTTCAGAAGCACGGCAACTTTAGAGTTCGCGAGGTCGATATAACATCCGATCCCGCGCTCTTTCGCCGATACGAGGTGCGGATACCCGTCATCATCATCGACAACTTAGTAGAGCTCGAAGCCCCAATCCATCACGCAGATTTGCAGCGAGCGCTGCGCTAGGAAACGGCCTCTTGAGACTCTTCCAAACAGATCGAATCCACGAGCTCGATGAACTCGCTCGCATCGAAGGGTTTGGACACCACGCCAATGTAGCCGCTTGGGTTTTCCTCGAACTGCTGGCGAGCTGTGGAGTGCGCGGTGAACGCGACCGCGGGAACTCCGAACTGAGCCAGCAGCGGGCCGAGATGCCAGAGATCAAACTCGGTCGAGCTCGTACTGTCTATTAGAGCCACGCACGGAGAGCGCAACTTGACCTCGTCTAAAAGGTCTTCGATATCGCGCGCGTCGAACACGAGATACCCTTGTTCCTCGAGAAGCTCATGCACCAGGTGACGCACGTCGGGGTCATCTTCGCGCAGTACGACCGGATTGCTCATTCTCCCCCTCAGCAATCGCTAGTATACCTGTAACATTTCCCACGCGATCCGTGAACGCAGTCTAGTCTTGCTAAGGTGGCATGCGTCTTGCAATCGAATGCACTTTTACTACGTGCGTGCGAGCGCACACGGTGGGCTCAGCCCGGTACATCTGCCGCGTCAATCGAAGTCCATTTTTTCTGGGGAGGAAGGCGCGATGACTCATGAGAAAAGGCGAGGCATCATCGTCGTCGAAGACGAGCCAATCGTCCTCAATATGGTGCAAGAGATCCTCGAGGAGCAGGGCTACGAGGTCATAGGAGCGGCTACTCCGTCAGAGCTCGACCACCTCATGGGCGACATCGATCCCCAACTTGTTCTGGTCGATATGATGTTGCCCGAGGAATCAGGGATGCAATTAGCCCAGAGGTTGCGTGAGAGCTACTTTCCGCATACTGCAATGGTTGCCATGTCCGCTGATAGACTGACTCTCCTGTTTGCCTCGCGATCCGGTCTGTTTCAGGGGACGGTCGCGAAGCCCTTTGAGATCTCCACCCTGCTCGAGGTCACGGCAAAGAACGTGGGCACCTACGTAACTGCGTGACCCGTGCCCCGCGAATCGGGGCACGGTCCGTTCGCTCTGGCCGTCCGGTGTTTATGGCTCGCCGAGAGCTCGGGACGGCTCTGTCTAACCGAGCGGCTCGAGTTCATCTCACGCCGGGCTCACTCGGAGAGCGACGGGCCGACCCTACCGTCTCGTTCGAAGGCAGGCTCTTCCCCCACGCCTTCTGGCGGTTTAGGCGTGCGCGGCGTGCGCAGGCGCGGGCTCGACGTAGGTTGGCTCCGTTACCACAAATCCAAAGTAGCCGGCAGCCACTGCCGTGACGGCGTGGAGCCACGTGTCGGCGCCGAAGATTGGGAGCCACCCCCATAACGTGTCGAGTGTTGGAAGGAACCCTATGCAGGCCAGCGCCCCAAACAGCAACAGCAAGGTTCGGCAATAGATTCGCGCCGGTTCGAGTCGAGCGAACACGATGATGCCAATCAGTCCAATCACAATATTAAAAACGTCGTGGACGGCGTTGATGGGGAATTGACTGAGAAAGTAGCCGTAGGCGGCAGTCGCGTCCACGTGCGGAGATCCTGCGGGAGGACTGGTGCGGAGACCTGGAATAAATCCCAGGATTCCGATGGCGAAATAAAAAGTGCCGAAGGCCAGCGAGAAAAGGCGCGTCTGCATCTTGATCTCTCTCTGTCGTTGTCTTTGGCAAAGCGCCGAAGTCGGAGCCCGCTTTCCATGATAACGACGCTGCGAGCACGCACCGGCTATACGCAGCTTTCTTAAGAGTGTTAGTGTATTAGCACTTCTAATCGAGTGGGTTGCATGCTAAGTTACGGGCTCGGTCCCAGGGCGCGGCCCGTCTACGAAGAACTGAGGGGGAGGATCTGTGCCGGGACCTACTCCCTGGGCGATCGGATTCCCGCACACCTAAAGCTGGCCAGGGAGTTCGGCGTGGCTCCCTTGACGGTGCGCCAGGTGCTGGCCTATCTCGAGCGCGAAGGAGTTGTTTCGGTCGAGCAAGGCCGCGGCACATTTGTGCGTCGCGTGCCCGAGGAAGAGCGACTTGGGCGGGCACCAGTCCTCGGTGAACGGGTTCGACAGCGAGACTCTGATGACCGGTTGCATGATCTCAAGCGACACGACGAAGAACAGGTCCGAGCAAAGCGACGACTGGAAGCGATTATCTCGCTCCAAGCTGACATTGCGCGCGCCGGGTTCGACCGAGAGCAAGTAATGCAAGTCTCCGTGGACGGTCTTCGCGAACTGACGGGCGCGGATCGAGCGGGAATCAGCCGAGTGGAGGGAGAGGAGATTGTCTACCACGCCTATTCGGGAACCCTTCCGCGCTCCACGCGAGCCGCTGTAAAAGGGTCACTGTCGGAGGCGAGTCTCAAAAGCGGCGAATTGCTCGTCACCCAATCGCGTAGCGACCCGAAGATTGCGCAGGTTCCAGAGAGCGAGCGGCCCGGCTCATTGATAATCGCGCCGCTTCGTGTTGCTAGCACGGCAACGGGCGTCGTCATCGTGTCATCGCGGCGAGAAGTCGCATTTACCGACAGAGACGTGCGCACTTTGCAGCTGGTATCAGGACTGATCGGCTCCGCACTGGAACACGCCGACGAATACGAGTCGAACCGACTGCTGCTCGTCGAGCGCAGTGCCGCCCTCGAGGCCTTGACCGAGAGCCAACGGCGTCTCGAGGAGAGCGAAACCCGATATCGCGGCATGATCGAGAACGCTTCTGTGGGAGTCGCACTGAGCAGCGTAGACGGTCACTATCTCGAGGTAAATGCCGCCTACGAGGAGATGATAGGCTACACCGCTGCAGAGCTGCGACAAATGACCTTCATGGATCTGACTCACCCTGAGGACCTCGAGGACGATCTCATTCTCTTCGCGGAGGTCGTAGCGGGGAACCGCGATTCATATCAGCTGGAGAAGCGCTACCTTCGCAAGAGCGGAGACGTGATCTGGGTTCGAATCAGTATCTCGGTGGTCCGCGACGCAAAAGGCGAAGTGCTCTATGACCTCGGCGTGGTCGAGAACATCACATCGCGGAAGGAGGCCGAAGAGGAGCTTCAGCGTCAGACTCTGTACGACACGCTCACGGGCCTCCCAAATCGCAGCCTGCTAGGCGACAGAGTTCAGCAAGCGATGCTCACGGCACGCCGCGACGACGGTACTTTCGCCGTCCTTTTCTCCGACATCGACAACTTCCGAACGGTAAACGACTCTTTCGGGCACGAGTTCGGCGATGCCGTTCTCATGCAAACCGCCCGCAGGCTACAGGCCGCGCTGCGCAAGACCGATACAGTCGCCCGGCTTGGAACAGTCGCCCGGCTTGGAGGCGACGAGTTTGCCGTTCTGCTGCCAGGGGCTGCCGAAATGGGNNCTTGGCGGAGACGAGTTCGCCGTTTTGCTTCCGGGGGCCGCTGAATTGGGTGCGGTCCTAGCATCGGAGAAGATCGTACAAGCGATGACCCGGCCGTTTGAGGTGGACGGTCAGGTTCTAGAGCTCGGTGCGCACATTGGGATTGTGGTGTACCCCGGGCATGCACAGGATGTCGCCGGTCTTCTCCGAAGGGCCGACGTGGCCATGTACGCTGCACGCCAGCGACACTTCGACTTCGTGGTGTATTCCACAGAGCAGGAGGAAGCCGGGGGAGCCAGGCTGACCCTGGCCGCACAGCTCAGGCGCGGCATCGAGGCCGGAGAACTGACGCTCCACTACCAGCCGCAG
>DHWR01000123.1:0-172 GCA_002413265.1 Chloroflexi bacterium UBA5177 | reverse complement strand
ATCAGTTCATCGCCCTCGCGGAACAGTCGGGGCTCATCCGCCTCCTTACTCTCTGGGTGGTTCGAGAGGCACTCCGGCAGTGCAGCGTATGGCGGGACGGCGGCTGCGCGCTGCGGGTGACCATCAACCTTTCACCCCACAGCCTCCGCGACGAGCACATCGCTTCAGAAAT
>DHWR01000068.1:11607-15765 GCA_002413265.1 Chloroflexi bacterium UBA5177 | reverse complement strand
CGCAAGCGCGGGAAAACTGGTCTGCTGTGTTCCGGGAGCATACTTCACAGGTGACGCCACTCCGAAGTTCGTGCCGTAGGTGAAAGATGGCGCTCCCGTCGCGCTGGTATCCATCCCAACGTACCAGCGATTTCCGGACTGGTCAGCGTAGTCCCAGAAGACCCTCCATTGCTCATTGGGTGACAGCGATGAGAGGTCCGAAACCTGAAGCGTAATGGCGAGATCGTTGGTGCTCGCCGGCTCGGCAACGTATACACCGAGGATGTCGAGACCGGCGTTCAGTGGAGCTCCAACCTGGTCTCCGGCGGAGTCCGTCACGACCTGCTGGCCCGGCAGTGTGCACATTGGCTTGGAGTTGGTCACGACAGGAGAAACTCCCGGCGACGGCTGACTGCTTCCGACCGCGTTCTTGGCCACCAGGTAGTAGTAGTACGTTACTCCCGACTTGACCTTGGTATCGAGGAAGCTGAGGTGTGTCCCTACGTTCTGGTAGAGCTTCTCTGAGCCGGACGAGGTCCCCTTGTAGATGTAGTAGTTGGTGATCGCGGAGCCGCCGTTATCCGGGGCCTGCCACGAGAGCTGCACGGGCCCACCGGCAGCCGTCTGGGTCGCGGAGAGCCGTGGTCGAGCCGGAACGGAGGGCACCTTGGCCGGATCGTACTTCGCGAACAAGGGCAACCCTCCCGATTGACGCGAAATGCTGGCCAAAGCCGTGAAGTCGTTCAGCTGACTCTGCTGTGACTGTGCCGTGTTGCTCGCGTTGTAGGTACCGCTACCGTTCACGCAGGTGCTGCTAATGCAGCCGTCAGCGTACGCGATGTTGACGTTGCCATGTGAGTCGATGTCCGACCCGATGAAGTCCAGCAAATTGCGGTCATCGGGTGTATTGCTGCAGGTCGTCCCCGAGATGCACATCGACCCTCTTTGCACCGGGGCATTGGGCGTGAGGTTTGCCAGCGACACGTGCTCCCGCCGTCATAGGTGGTGGCGTTGTAGAGGTACCATGCGCCGTTGAACTGCGATTGCGACTGAAAGTCACCACCGGTGGTCGTGCCGAGGAAGGCGAAGGAAGCTCGATTGGGATCGCCCGCCACGACCGCGGGGAAGACGATGTTCTGAACGCCTCCCAGCGCCCCCACGTCAACAGATTTGGTCCACGTCGCGCCATGATCGTGTGTAATGGCGACCCGAGCATGGCCGTCCGCACCCTGATATCCGAAGTAGACCGTGCCGTCAGTCGCTATTCCGACCGAGGGGTCATTGCCGATGGCAGCAGTGCTGTCGGGGATCTGATGAACAGTCCAAGTTGTGCCGTTGTCGGTGGAGACAGCTACGCCCTGCTTGCCGCCGCAACTGCGGGCCGGGACGTACACCGTCCCATCGGGAGCCACTTTCACATGTCCGTGGATGCCGGCGCAGGTCGTCAGGTTGTAGATCGGCACTCCGGCACCGAAGGTCAGGCCGCCATTGTCACTGCGAGCGCAAAACGCCGACGCGATGTCCTGGGAGCAGTAATACACCGCGTCCTTGAAGCCGGTCAGCGGAGCCGTAGATGGGACCGGGAGGCTGCTTGAGTAAGGTCCGGCGCCAATAGTCTGGTGGTCGACACCTGATGGAATGCCTCCACCCTGTGAAGGGGTCCATGACGCTCCGTCGTTATCGCTGTAGGCAGTCAAGCTGTCCTGGCCCGTGAGCTGTGAGACGAAGGTACGGCTGTATGTTCGGTCCGTGTACAGAATGGGATCCAGGCTCTCCTTCGACGTTGTGAGAGAGCTGACGTCCTTCCAGGACGCGGTGGCCGGCGACGTTGTGCCGTCAAAGCCAACTCTGAACGTCTGCAGCCCAGCGACGTACATGACGTTTCCGGTATTCCAGTTCAGACCCAAAGAGGGCTCGCCGGCGCCGTTGCCACCCAGGCTCGAAGGGACAGCGTAATCCTGAAAGCGAGGCGGCGCCGTCGAGGATTGCGTTGCCGCGTCGGGAGCGCTGGAGGGCGCCGGCTTAGGCGCCAGAGAGATCGTGCCCGTGTAGCTCTCGCCGCCAGGGAACCACGGATCGGCACGCACCGTGTAAGCGCCCGAGATGGCCGGAATCACGACCGTGGAGCGGCTGACCCCACTAGTGTTCGACGCAATGACGTTTCCCTGAGAGTTGAGAACCCAAACGTCGAAGTCCACCAGCGGGTCAATGCTCTGGTCATAGGTGAAGGTCACGCTTATCTGCTGAGTGGCTTCCGTGCCCGCTGGGACGCTCACATTCAGTCCGTAGTCATCGCAGATATTGGGAGCGGTGCAGACCGGTGGGCCAACCTGATCCGTCACGTTTGCCACGAAGAACGGACCATGCGTGTACGTGAGAGTGGTGTTCGTCAGACTGAGCGTTCCCGAATCCGCGTGTGTTATCGGGACCACCGGACGAGCAAACCATCCCGCGGTGAGGACCAGAACAGCTACCAGCGAAAACGACCGAAATTTCATTCCCAACCTTTCCCTACCGGCGTGAGTTGTGAGGCCTTGCTGCTACCGGCTCAAACAAGCCGGCCGAAAACCATGGCCCTCCAAAACGTGCAGTACACATCTCCATGTCTAGTGTCCCGGTCTGCACGCGCGAAGAGCTATAGGGCCGGCGCCCTAATTCCTGCCTCAGGCGCGTACTAATTTGGGTGTTACACCGGAAATGCGCCTTCGTAGGCCGCAGTCGTTGCTAGAGTCGAGGCGTGAAACGGTTGCTCGGTCCCATCCTTTTGCCGGCGCTCTGTGGCTGCGGGACCAGCCACACGTCGGCGCCGCCCTCGTATCACTACGACCTGCGGAAGGCGGCGGCGCCCTCATGTGCCCACGCTGGAAAACCCATCCCTCTTCCGGCGGCATTCCCGAAGCAGTTCCCGTTTCCATCCGGTACTGTCATCGATAGGACTGCAAGACTGCATGCCGCCAAGGGACAAATTGGCATCTACGGGTATGTCCCGTCCACCAGCTTCAAGTCGACCGTGAACTTCTTCAAGAGTCATGTGGTGGCCAAAGGATTCAAGCTCGTGTACTTCGAGGTCGATTCGCCCCATGATTCGGAGGGCACGTACAAAGGATTCGGAAAGCTCGGGGTTTGGCAACTTGCTGCTATCGCCGCATGCCCCAAGGCAATGGTCTTCTCAGCCTCGGCCGAGCCTGCCAAGTAGGCCACGACGCGATAGCTTCGTGCATCGGGCCCCTTAGTCATTGACCGCCCATGGCATCATGGGAGGCCATGCACCCAGAGATACCAGAACCTCGGCTCCCTCCGGCCGTCATCGGCAGCCTGTTCTTGCTGGTCGTGGTCATGGCGATCACGTTTTACGTGGCCGCTCAAGTGATCCAAACGCCATGATTCGGGAAGCACCAAGATGACGCATTCGGGCGCCCTCATTGTCGAGACCGATGGCGCGTCACGCGGCAATCCGGGCCTCGCCGGGGCAGGCGTAATCATCAGGGACGGCCGCGGGCGTCAGCTGACGCACATCGCCGAGTTCTTGGGCAGCATGACCAATAACCAGGCAGAGTATCGCGCGTTGATCATCGGGCTGGAGGCGGCCGCAAGGTACAGGCCCGAGAGGGTCACGGTACGCATGGATAGCGAGCTAGCCGTCAAACAGATGAATGGCCAGTACAAAGTCCGTCATCCCGAGATACTGCCGCTGTATCTCAAAGCGTCGGAGCTGGCGCAGTCCCTCCCCAACGTCACCTTCGTGCACGTGCCGAGAGAAAAGAACCCGGGCGCTGATCGGGTGGCGAACCTGGCGATCGACGGCCGGATGACTCGTGGCCGCGGCGCCGGACCCGATCCCGAATAGGGCCGCCGGTGACGGAAACCCTCGACGAGCCCGTCGAGCTATCGCTCGGAGATTTCGATAGCCACGGGGTGACCAGAGCTCGTGTCGCGCAGAGATGGCTGGAGGTCGAGCAAGGCATCCCCGGTGAGGTCGTTAGCGCACGGGTAACTACCGGAAAGCGGCCGCAGGGACGGATCATCGAGGTGCTCAAAGCGGCCACGGATCGCGTCGCCCCGCCCTGCGAGTACTTCCGGGATTGGAAGTGTGGAGGCTGTCAATGGCAGCACATTTCCTACGAAGGACAGATCCGCCGGAAGCGAGAGTCCGTCGATGCGCAGATGGCCAGCGCGGGG
>DHWR01000068.1:8115-11323 GCA_002413265.1 Chloroflexi bacterium UBA5177 | reverse complement strand
CTTGCGATCGTGCCCATACGCGACTGTCCTATCTCGCATCCCTTGATCGGCAAGCTCATGGCGACGCTCAACGACCAGCTGCAAGCAGGCTCGATCCCAGACTTCCACGGACGTCTTCGGCTCGACGTTCGCGTGCTTCAATCGCCGCGAGACGGTGCTCGCATGCAGGTTATGGTGCGTCCCGACCAACATCGGCGGCCACCGGCAGAAGACGTCGAGATCCTGCTCAAAGCTCTTTCCGATCTGGAGTTCGTAGAACAACTGGCGTTTACGCTCATCACCGGCGAAATCGAGCTGGTGAGGGGAGACCTCTTCGGAACCATTGAGGTGGCGGGTCGATCGGTCGAGCTGGTTTCCGGCTCGTTCTTCCAGACCAACTTGAAGCTCCTTCCGTCGCTCATAGATCGACTACTTGAGGAGGCGGGAGAGTTGAAAGGAAAGCGGATAGCCGACGTTTACGGAGGAGTGGGCATCTTTGGGCTTTTCCTCGCGGAGCATGCGCGAGACGTAGCGGTCGTCGAATCGGACCCCCTGGCCATTCAAGCGGGTGAGCGAACCGCCAAAGCTTGGGGGATCTCCAATGTCCGTTTCCTCACAGGCCGCGCGGAGGATGTGCTGGAAGGAGACGGCCCGTACGAAGTCGTCGTCCTCGACCCGCCACGCACCGGCCTCTCGGACGAGGTAACAAACCTGCTAATCGCGCAGAAGCCCGAGCGCATCCTCTACGTTTCCTGTCTCGCGCAATCCCTGGCCCGGGACCTGACAGCATTCATCACAGCCGGATATCAGGTCGAGAGCCTCGAGCTATTTGACTTCTACCCGCACACCTACCACGTCGAGCTGCTAGCGGTGCTCAAGAACTGACGGAGACTGAGCTTCCTCTTCGTCCTCCACCCATTTCCCACGTTCTTTGATCAGCTCTATAAGGCGATCGTCCGCCTCCTCGGCGGGGACGCCTTTCTCGACGCATTCCTTCCCGACGTAGAGATTGACCTGGCCGGGCGCTCCACCGACGTAGCCGAAGTCAGCATCGGCCATCTCTCCGGGACCGTTCACGATGCACCCCATGATCGCCAGCTTCACGCCCACGAGATGTGAAGTTCGCCGCTTGATGCGGTCGGTAGTCTCCTCGAGATCGAAGAGGGTTCGGCCGCAGGAAGGGCAGGCAACATAATCCGTCTTGAAGATGCGAGCGCCGGCCGCTTGCAGGATGTTGAACGCCAGCGGACTCGAGTCCTCCAGACCGGTGATCATCACGGCATCGCCAATCCCGTCGCAGAGCGGCGAGCCGAGCATGATGGCCGGCTCCAGTAATTCGCCCTCCTGCGCGAATGCCTGCAGAATAATCGGGACCTCGAGATCCTCGGCGGCGAGCGATGCCGCTAGCAGCCGGTACGCGTGGACAGAATCTTCAGGCGAAGCACGCAGCGTAACTGCCGGCGTAGATCCGGCCTCTGACGCTTCGCGGGCCGCTTCGACGAGAGCTTCGACGGTGCTGTCCCAGCCACCATCCCCAACCTCGGCTTCCAGAATGAGCGCTTTGCCGGCGTCGCCGACTGCTACGACCAGCGCAGACATACCTTCTACCTGTCGGATGCTGCACAAGACGACATCGGCATGTGGGAGGGCGTCGAGCAGCAGCACCGGATCCGCACCGGCGACGATAGTGGTCAGTTGCGCTTGCGGCCATTTGGTGAGGCGATTGGCGAGCGCCTTGAATGCTTGCAGGTCTCCCTCGGTTTCGAGGCAGAAGAGCGCCGCGTCCGGCTTCGGCTGACGCCGGCCCGCGGGGCTGGCCCATCGCAGAGCACGGGCCACCCCGGTCTTCTGCTGCACCAACGGACCGTCGACCGGAGCGATCACGCCAATGGTCTGAGAGCCGCCTACACTCACACCCGCGATCGCAAGCTCTCTCGCGACCCGACGCTCATAGTGATGCGGGTCCCACGACGGTGCGGGTGAGGAGGCCGGAGAACGTCCTGCAGTCCGGCCGCTGTACCTGCCGGCCAGCGAGAGCGCCACGGGGATTTCGGCCTCCGGTTCCTCTGTAAGCGAGACTCGAATGGTGTCGCCTATGCCGTCTTCCAGCAGGCTGCCGATGCCGATGGCCGACTTGATGCGGCCATCCTCGGCATTTCCGGCCTCAGTTACTCCTAGATGAAATGGATAGTCCATGCCTTCGGCGGCCATGCTTGCCGCCAGCAATCGGTAGGCGGCAATCATCACCTTCGGGTTGGATGCCTTCATCGAAAGAATGATGTCGCGATAGTCGTGCTCCTCACAGATCCGCACGAACTCGAGCGCCGACTCGACCATACCTTCAGGCGTATCTCCAAATCGGTTCATGATGCGGTCGGAAAGCGATCCGTGGTTGGTACCGATGCGCATGGCGATTCCGCGCTCTTTGCACTTCAGCACCAACGGCACGAATTTTTCCTCGATGCGTGTCAGTTCGGCTCCGTACTCCTGGTCGGTGTACTCGCGGATCGCGAACTTGCGGGAGTCGGCATAGTTCCCCGGGTTCACGCGCACCTTATCGGCAAAGTCGGCGGCAGCCAGCGCGGCCAGCGGATTGAAATGTATGTCCGCCACGATTGGCACGTCGATGCCGCGAGCCGCGAGCCCTTCCTTTATAGGACCGAGGGACCGCGCGTCGGCGGGAGTCGGGGTGGTGATGCGAACGATCTCGCAGCCGGCTGCGACTAACCTCGCCGTTTGGGCAACCGTCGCTTCGATGTCCTTGGTCAGAGTCGTGGTCATGGACTGAACACGGATTGGGTTGTCCCCACCGACCGCCACTTTTCCGACCATCACGACCCGGGTGGTGCGTCGGCGGTAGACGTAGGGATTGACTGTGATCGTTTCTCTAGCGATCGTGCCGGAAGCTGTGCGGGACAAGGTAGCGTCCTGAGCCAAATCTGGCTTCGAAAATGTCTTTACGCGCATGGAAAAGCGCGGGTCTTAAGCCGCCCGCGCGCACCCTATTGTAGCGACAGATCGCCGCATCTGGAATACCGTCGGCGTGTGAATATTGTTTCAGCGATTACACTTGACGATTTGCTACACTATGGTTACACCTTGCCTGTTCTCCACCCGGGGGACAGGCATTCTAGTCGGGAGCCTGCACGATCGCCGAGCCACGCTACTACATCACCACCGCCATCCCGTACGTGAATTCGACCCCGCACATCGGCTTCGCGCTCGAGAT
>DHWR01000068.1:945-7867 GCA_002413265.1 Chloroflexi bacterium UBA5177 | reverse complement strand
GAGAACGCGCTCAAGAACGTTCAGGCCGCGGAGAAGGAAGGCGTGCCGGTTGAACAGCTGGTACGCCGCAATCGCGGCCGCTACCAGGACCTCCGATCGATCCTCGATCTGTCGTTCGATCAGTTCATCGCGACTGCCGAGGACCCGGAACATCGCGCAGGAGCCGAAAAGATCTGGCGGGCCATCGATGCCGCCGGCGACATCTACAAGAAGCACTACGAAGGCCTCTACTGTGTCGGGTGCGAGCAGTTCTACGACGAGGCTGAGCTGGACGACGGCCGCTGTCCCGAGCACGGCACCGTCCCCGACCGTGTTGAAGAACAGAACTACTTTTTCCGGCTGTCCCGTTACGCCGAGCAGCTGGACGAGCTGATCGCGTCTGACCGCTATCGCGTCATTCCCGAGAGCCGGAAGAACGAGGTGCTCTCGTTCATTCGGCAGGGGCTGCGGGACTTCAGCATCTCTCGCTCGCAGGAGAGGGCCAAGGGCTGGGGAATCAGAGTTCCGGACGATCCATCGCAAGTGATGTACGTGTGGTTCGACGCCCTGGCCAACTACATCACGGCTCTCGGGTACGCGGATGACGCCGAGAAGTATCGCCACTACTGGTTCGAGAACCCACATCGCACGCATGCCATTGGCAAGGGTGTAATCCGTTTTCACGCGATCTTCTGGCCGGCGATGCTGCTGTCGGCAGGGGTGCCGCTTCCCGAGACGCTCTTCGTCCACGGCTACATCACGATTGGGGGCTCGAAGGTGAGTAAGTCGGTCGGCAATGTCATCGACCCTCTCGAGCTCGTAGAGCAGTACGGCGCCGAAGCGGTCCGTTACTATCTGCTCCGTGCTGTCTCTGCCACGGGGGATCACAACTTCACCTATGAGGGTTTTGAAGCTCGCTATACGGCGGACCTCGCTAACGATTTGGGCAACTTGCTGAACCGCACCGTCTCGATGATCCACCGCTATCGCGAGGGCGTGATTCCTGCACCTGACGATTCGTCTCCTCTGGAGAACGGGCTGCGAGACGTCGCCGAACACGTGCCCGGGAAGCTGACCGCCGCTCTGGATCGCTACGATCCGCAGGCGGGCTTGAGCGCTGTCTGGGAGCTGGTGATCGCCGCCAACAAGTACGTCGAGGAAGCCGCTCCCTGGAAGCTTGCTGCAGAAACCAAGAAGGGTGACGATGCCGCCGACATCAGACTCTCCTCCGTGCTGCATGCCCTTGCCGAAGCAGTCCGCATCATCGGAGCTTTGCTGGAGCCGTTCATCCCCGCGACGAGCGAGAAAATCTTCGATCAGCTCGGCGTACCGAGCGACGGAACGAATTGGGCGACCCGTTATCGCTGGGGCGGGCTCGTCATCGCGGGCACTGAAGTCCGAAAGGCGAATCCCATCTTCCCTCGACTTGAGTCACCGCGCGACGCGGCGTCCGCTTAGCCGAACGACTTCGGTCGTTTAACTAGTTTCAGACCCGCCTCCGCTCGATTTGCCGGGTGCCAGCGGTAGGTCGACCTGAAACTTGGTTCCTCCCCCCGCGGTCTCTTCAGCGCGAATCGAGCCGTGATGCGCCTGGACGATCCATTGCGCAATAGAAAGACCAAGGCCTGTGCCACCACTCTCGTGCTCGCGAACTCTATCGACTCGATAAAAGCGGTCGAAGATGTGTGGAAGGTCAGCTTTTGGAATGCCGATGCCTGTGTCCTCGACGACGAGTCGCGCCCGGTTTTCGGCTCGGCTCAGCTCGACGTTGACCTCGCCGCCGCTGTCCGTGTACTTGATGGCATTGTCCAGCAGGATGAGCAGCAGCTGGCGGAGCCGGCCTTCGTCTCCAGCCACCATTACCGCTCCGTTGAGTGAAACACCGCTGCTGATGCCGCGCTCCTGTGCGATCAGGCGCACGTCCTCGTGCACGTCGGACACCACGGAACGAAGGTCCACAGGTTTGGCAATGATTTGAAGTGCGCCGGTATCGGCTCGGGCGAGGGTCAGGAGATCGCTGACCAGCCGATTGAGGTGATCGGTCTCCTCAATGATCTCGTCCGAGAGCACGCTGTCCTCTGGATGCAAGGTGCGCGAACGCCCTAGCATCTCGGCGTTTGCGCGGATAAGAGCCAAAGGCGTTCGCAGCTCATGAGACGCATCCGCCGTGAACTGTCGCTGCCGTTCAAAGGCCTCCCGGATGGGTACCAGCGATTTGTTTGCCAGAAAGAGGCCGCAGGCACCGGCAAACAGGACTCCCAGGAAACCGCCGAAGAGGAGAAGTCGTCGAAGCTCGCTGAGAGCATTTTCCTCCCCGGTCGCTGAGTGTGCAATCTGCACTACCTCCGTGGGATAACCCAATGTCGGGGGCGCCAAGAAAGTCAGAACGCGCTCCGCCTCACCATTTCTGGTCACCGTTCGGAAGTCCTGTCCTTGGGTGGAGGCAGCACGAATGGCATCCGGGCTGAACGGCGTCTTAGTATCGGCCGGACATGTGGTGCCGAAGGCAGTCATCCATGACAGGCACGCAGTAGAGAGGTCCGTCCTGCCTGAGGTATCGGTAATGAGGGCGGGATACTCCGGCTCGTGAAACTGTGAATTGAAACTGTACTCGTTGACCGCGTCGGCCCCGACAGTCGACATCTGATCAACGAGTCGCTGCTGACGTTCAAGGAGAAGCCGGTCGACGCCGTTATACAGATTGCTGGAGAAGAAGCCATAGACGGCTCCGCCGATCAACAGCAACAGTAACGCGACGATCGAGGTGTTCCAGGCGACCAGTCTCCAGCGAGCTTGTTTGAACATCTAGGAGGCTTTGAGTGAGTAGCCGACGCCTCTCACCGTTCTGATGAGCGGCTCGGAGTATCCCCTGTCGATCTTGTTCCGCAAGTAGTGCACGTAGATGTCGACCACGTTGCTGAACGAGTCGAAATTGTAGCCCCATACGTGATCGAGGATCTGGGTCCGCGTTAACACGTGCCCTGCGTTCCGCATAAGGTACTCGAGCAATTGGAACTCTTTTGCGGTCAATTCAATCGCATCCTGACCGCGCCTGGCTTCTCTACGTTGCAGATCGAGAGTGAGGTCCCCACTCACCAGCTCCTCTTCGGGCTGCGCCTGCACTTGCCGTCGAGAGAGAGCTTTGACCCGAGCCATCAGCTCGCTGAAAGAGAAGGGCTTGATCAGATAGTCGTCGGCTCCTGCTTCCAAGCCCTGGACACGATCCTCGACGGCATCGCGCGCGGTGAGCATCAATACCCGCGCGTCATTGCCTCCAGCGCGCAAGCGCCTGCACAGCTCGACTCCGTCGAGGTGGGGAAGCATTAGATCCAGCACCAGCAGGTCGTATTGCGTCCCCTCGGCCATGTCCAGTCCCTCAGCGCCGTCGTGCGATACATCCACCACGTGACCCTCCTCTTCGAGGGCACGCCGAATCAGATTTGCCAGACGCCGTTCATCTTCAACGACCAGAATGTGCATCCGCTCCTCCAATCAGAGGATAGTATCGCGAGATTGGACGCATATTGGAACCCGGGCTTGCCGTCCCGTGGTACGCTTCACGTGTTCTGCAGACCGAATGGACAGCCGACGTCTAAAAATTCGTTGTGATACGCCGAAAGTAGTATTGATAGGTTGCAGAGCTTCCGGTAGTATTCTGACACTCTGTGACTTAAGCGAGGGGCGATTTTTTGGGCGAGTTGGATACCGTCGGGCATGATCTGCCCGAAACTCCGGACCGACTCCACACGCTCAATGAAATTGGTCGTGTACTTTCTTCGACCCTCGACCTTCTGAGTCTCTTCGAGACCATTTACGACCAGGTCTCACGCGTCATGGACACGACCCTGTTCTTCATTGGTCTCGTCCAGCCGGAGCGCCACGTTATCTCTCTTCCCTACTTTCGCGAGGAGGGCACGCTCCACACCGATCAGGAGGTGCCGCTGGGCAACAGCGTCACCAGTCTTGTCATCGAGCGCAATCTTCGGCTTCTTTTCAATACGGACGCCGAGTATTTGGAGTTCGCCGAAGCCAACGGCCTGCCGGAGATACTGATCGGAGACGAGGAAAATCTCCCAAGTCTTTCGCAAATCTTCGTCCCGCTGAATACGGGCAATCGCTCCATCGGCGCTCTCTCGGTGCAGAGCACGCGAACGCACGCCTACCAATCCGAGGACATGCAGACGCTGTCGGTCATTGCCTCTCAGGCGGCCGTCGCGATCGCGAACGCCAGCCTCTTCGCGCAGACCCAGACCAACCTGGATCAGATGAGGGCCATGCTGGACGTGGCTCAAAAGATCAATGGCTCGCTCGAGCTCTCCACGGTTCTCGACGAGCTTCTGTCCGGAATGAGGCCGGTTCTACCCTACTACCTGGCGACCGTCCTCCTGCCCAACATAGACGAAGCATGCCTGGAGATCGTCGGCACGATCGGCCCGGACGTTGAGAATTGGCGTTCGACGGTGAAGATTCCGTTTGGTCGGGGAGTTACCGGCCAGGTGTACCTCACCGGTGAGCCGCTGCGTGTCGGCGACGTACAAAGCTTCCCGGGGTACGTGGGCGCCGACGACTCTGTGCGCTCGGAAATGGCAGTACCTCTGAGGCAACGAGACCGAATCGTCGGCGTGTTGAACGTGGAGCGAGCGGAGGTGAATGCCTTCTCCAGCTCCGAGCTCGATCTTCTGATGCTGTTCGCCAGCCAGGCGGCCATTGCCATCGAGAACGCTCGCCTTTTTACGGAGCAGCGCAACCGTGTCTATGACCTCCAGACGATCCAATCGATCGTGCAGAAGCTCACTCCTTTGCACGACATTCCGTCCATTGCTGAGCTGGTCAACCGTGAGCTGAAGCAGCTCATCGATTACCACGCCTGCCGCCTCTTCTTTCTCGACGAGACCCATAAGCTTCTGGTGCCTCTGAGCGAATCGGGAACGCCGATAGGCGATCTGCGGCTCCGTGTCGGAGAAGGGGTCGCGGGCTGGATCGCACAATCGGGTGAGAGCGTCGTGATTCCCAACACGCTGCAGGACAGCCGCGCCGCCCAGATCGCCGGCACGCCCGTTCGCAAGGAGTCGATGATTGGGGCACCGCTTGTCTATGAGGGCAAGGTGCGAGGCGTCATCACCTTGTCAAAGCTCGGCATCAATCAGTTCGACGAGAACTCCCTGCGGCTGTTGGAGATCATCTCGGCTCAGACTGCCATCGCTTTCGACCGTGCGCGCCTCTACGACGAGCTCCGGACGGAGGCCATCACCGATCCTCTCACCAAGCTATACAATCGCCGCTACCTCCTCGAGCGCTTCAAAGAAGAGAAGAGCAGGGCGATCCGGAACAATCACACCCTGGCCGCCATAATGCTCGACATTGACACGTTCAAGCGTGTCAACGACCGCCACGGCCACGATGCCGGCGACGTCGTCTTGCAGGAGATGGCGCTGGTCATCCGAGCTGCGGTTCGCGCCGAGGACATCGTGGCGCGTTACGGGGGTGAGGAGTTCTGCATCCTCCTGCCCGAAATTCCGGTGGACGAGGCGGAACGCGTGGCGGAGCGGCTTCGAGCCATGATCCAGCGCCGAGTGCTGCCGGAGACCGCGGGAGTGAGGAATGTCACCGTCAGCGTGGGTATGGCGCTTCTAAGACGAGACGATCTGGGCGGCGAGCTCTTTAGCCGGGCCGACCATGCCATGTACGCCGTCAAGCATGTCGGCGGCAACCGCGTATGCATCCCCGACGGAAATGCGTATCGCTTCTATGGCGAGCCTCCGACAGATGCCGACGACCGCGCCGACCCACAAATCGTCGGCTAGGTCAGTACTTTTTATCTTCCTCTTCCTGCAGCTGCTGAAAAACGCGGCAATAGGAGTCATAGCGAATCGCCGCGATCTTCCCTTCATCGACTGCAGCGGTGATCCGGCAGCCCGACTCCTCCAAGTGTGAGCAGTCTGAGAACCGGCAGCCGCCCAGAAAGGGCCGGAACTCGGGGAATAGGTTGTCGAGGTTGATGGCGTCGACCTCGCGAATTGCCAGTTCCCGAAGACCAGGCGTGTCGGCTACCCAACCCCCTGCGTCCAGCTCGAGCAGCTCGGCGGTGGTCGTCGTATGGCGCCCCTTGCCCGTGGACTCGCTGATCTCGGCGGTTCGAAGGCGCAAACCCGGCTGAATCGAATTCAGCAAGCTCGATTTACCGACCCCCGAGGGGCCGGCGAGCACGCTGGTCCGGCCAACGAGTGCGGAACGAAGCGCGTCCATTCCCTCGCCCGTCTTGGTCGACGTGATCAACGTCTCATATCCGGCGGCCCCGTATGGCGCCGCGACCTCGCGTGCCAGCGGCGCGGAAATCAGATCTACCTTGTTCAGACAGACCACGACGGGAATCTCCGCCGACTCGCCAATGAGGATGAAACGGTCCAATCTAGCCGCCACCAGATCCGGATCCACGAACGAATGCACGGCGACCAGAAGGTCCAGGTTGGACGCGATTATGTCGAGGTAGTGGCTTCCGCCGGCCGCCCCGCGCACCAGCTCATTGGCCCGTGGAAGGATCTCTTCCACCACCCCCACACCGTCGTCGCGCTCGCGCACCTTCACGCGGTCACCGATCACCACTGCAGTGGTGGCCAGCCTTTCGCCAAGCAAGAGTCGTTTGGGTGCCCGCGCCACTATGACATGCCCTCCAGGAATCAGCACCCTGTGAAATCCTGCCTCGCTTCGGATCACCGTGCCTTCGACGGTCACGACCTCGGGGCGCGGGTGCAGCACGGTCTTGGCCGGTTTGGTCAACGCGACTCCCTGTCCGGCTCAGACATCTGGAGGAGAGAGCTGGGCATGCCTACGGCCGCATCCACGGATCTGCATGGTGATAGCGGCGCCACTGCCCCACTCGCTCAGGCTGCCGAAACATCCAAACCAACACCAGGCCACAGGTGAAGCCTCCAACGTGCGCCCA
>DHWR01000068.1:0-694 GCA_002413265.1 Chloroflexi bacterium UBA5177 | reverse complement strand
AGCTGCAGGATGAACCAGAAGCCGATGAGGACCCAGGCGGGAAGTCGCACGGGGATGAAGATAAACGAGATTGGAATCAGCGTGGCGATGCGGCTTAGTGGGTAGAGAACGAGATAGGCGGCGAGCACTCCCGCTATCGCCCCGCTTGCTCCCAGGCCGGGCACCGGGGAGGTCACGCTCGTCGCGATCTCCAGCCCGTTGGCCGCCAGACCGCAGAGCAGATAAAAGACGATGTATCGAAAATGCCCCATGGCGTTCTCGACGTTGTCGCCGAAAACCCACAGGAAGATCATGTTTCCCAGGATATGCAGCCACCCGGCGTGCAGGAACATCGAGGTTATCAGGGTAATGAAAAAGGGATGTGGGGTACCCGGGTAGAGATAGTGAGCGCAGTGTCCCGTGTACTCGCACGGCACCAGCGAGTACTGAAGGATGTAGGAGGTCATGCTGGCCTGGCCCTGCGAGAGGTGCGAGAGCTCTGTGAAGAAGACCGCGAAGTTGACCAGGATGATCCCGATATTCACCCACGGGAAGACGTGATCCGGCTCGCTCGGATCGGAAAACGGGATCAAGGAGTGGCGTCCTCCGCCTCCTGACCTTCATCAGTCTCTTCGCTTTCCGACTCCTCCCACTCTTCTTCGTCGAATGGCCGCTCCACCTGACGCGTTTCGACCACAAAGACTTTCGGGGTTGT
>DHWR01000175.1:3800-6618 GCA_002413265.1 Chloroflexi bacterium UBA5177 | reverse complement strand
TGCGGATCGATTCGAATGCGGCCGATGTGTCGGCTTTCGGCAAGCCCCATGTTGGTCCAGGACCTGCCAGCGTCGACAGACTTGTAGACGCCGTCTCCGTGCGAGACGTTTCCTCTAATGGCGGTCTCTCCGGTACCCACGTAGAGTACGTTCGGATCGGAAGGGGAAACGGCGATGGCGCCCACCGCGGCCGTACGAAAGTAGCCGTCTGAGACGTTTTCCCAGTACGAGCCGCCGTCTGTTGTTTTCCAAACTCCACCCGCACATGCGCCAAAGTAGAAGGTAGCGAGGTCCTGATAGCACCCCGCCACCCCCACGACTCTTCCGCCACGATGCGGTCCAAGGCAGCGCAATTCCAGACCGCTCAGAAGCGATTTTTTCTGCTCGCTCACATCCCGTCCCCTCCCTCGACTGGCATCAGGCCGATGCTACCAGTGCTGAAGCTGCACACCGACAAAGCGGCGGAAGTCGAAGGAACAAGGGCACCCAGTGTATGGCAGGGAGCCCTCCCGCAACGTGAAATCCCCCCAAGGGTTTGGGGGGAGGGTGAGGGGCAGCCATAGGACCGCCCCTCACGCTGATATTCAAACGGTCATTAACTTGGACGATCCCGCGGCAAGAATCTTGCGGTTACACCGCAAGATAAATAATTTCGGCACGTCTTACATGAAAGACGCTCTGGTGGGAAGGGTTTGGAACATGGAGCGACTGGGAGGGGCTGACCTCGACCATTTTGCCGTTTTCGGAGACGTTTACGACACTTTGGACGCTTGCAGCACACTCGAAACAATGCTTTCGCGGCTGAAGCGACAGAAACTTTTGAGTGAGCCTGATTGGGAAGCCAGCCGCACAAATCTCGCGGCAATTAGAGAGCGCATCGAAGCGCCAATGCGGCAGGCGGCTCTGCAGCCAAAGGGTCCGAGGTAGCGTCTAACTTCAAGCCAGTGCAGCGCGCCGCGCTTGGCCCCCGGCGGATGCGGCCCAATCCCGAAAGCGCAGGAGTGCTGGAGCATCCCAACCGTGAATTTGGTGGGTGACGTCCGCCTCGGCGATCGGGTCCGCAGAACGGTAGGCGTTCAGTGCGGCCCGGATGGTAGCGCGAAACTGCTCAGGTAAACCCTGCAGAGCCCATGTGGCGGCCTCCACTTTGGTTGGCACAGCGTGTGCGTCGCTCAGAGCAAACAGCACCCGACAAATGTTGAGAACGCCGTAGACAGGCATTTCCAGAATACGGTCATCCTCCAGGATCCATTCCAGGTCGTTCAGGATCGATTCCATGTGCACCTTGGAGGGGACCGGGGGGAAGACGTCCAGGACGTCGGCTCCGAACAACCGAACTCCCCTCGCTCGGACGACGGCGCAATGAGCGGCGAGATCTGGATCTCGACGATCAGAATCGAAGTCAAACGCGTCAGCTCGAATGGCTGCCATCCATTTTGAGGAGAAATGTAGCTCAAATGGCAGGGGATGCTCGAAGCCCCGAAGAGCCTCGCGTAGGAGTATCGAGAACTCGAGACTGGGCGCCGTGGGCTCCCGGTCTGATATCTCCAACAATGTCTGCGCCAGTGATCGACGATCTCCAGGCTCGATATGCCGCTTGACCACGACGAGGAGGTCCAGGTCGCTCTTCGGGGAATAGAACGAGCCGGTCGCGAGCGAACCATGAAGATATACACCGACAAGATTTTCATCGAGCTGACGAGCCAGTAATGACACTGACTCATCGACGAAATTACTGACGAGGCGTGGGCAGTTATGCCAGCTAAAGGGCCCGTTCATTGTCTAGCGTCTTGGCTTGACTTCATACCACGAGCTCCGCTCCAACCTCGGCTGTGAAACTGTAGAAGAGGGGCTCCCGGAAGCCTCGCTCCTGAAACTGGTCGCGCACCGTGCCCATCACCGCTTTTGCTCGGTCCTCCGGAGTGAGCGCTACCGCGCAGCCTCCGAATCCCGCTCCGGTGAGCCTGGCGCCCAGAGCGCCGGCTTCCATGGCGCCCTCGACTGCTACATCAAGCTCCGGAACCGAAACCTCGTAGTCGTCTCTCAGAGAAGCGTGCGACGCGAGCATGAGGCGGCCGAAGGCCTCGAAGTCCTCTCGTTCGAGGTCCTGGACCGCCGACAGCACTCGATCGTTTTCAGTAATCACGTGGCGGGCACGCTTGAGCTCCTCTCCATGCAGTCGGTCCAAATCGGACCAGCCGGCGTCGCGTAGCGAGGTCACACCGAGTGACTGGGCAGCCCGCTCGCAGGCCTCGCGGCGCTGATTGTACTCGGTGCCACCAAGCCGCCTTTCCACTCGCGTATCGCAGACGAGGATGGAGAGGCCGTGGCGCGACATGTTGAGCGGAACGTTCGTCGCCTCTAAAGATCGGCAATCGATCAGCAAGGCTGCGCCAGCTTGACAGAGCAGCGAGGCGTACTGGTCCATAATCCCGCTGTTAACGCCGACGTATCCGTTCTCGGCACGGCTACATAGAATCGCCAGCTCCTTGAGCGAAGTTCCCAGCTCGGCGTATGCGTTCAGGGCCAGGGCAGTGGCCGCCTCGATAGCGGCGGAGGAGGAAAGGCCAGAACCAATTGGCACATCTCCGGCGAATGCACCACTCCAAGACAGGAGATCGGCTCCCGCTTTACTGAACGCCCAAACGACACCTCGCGGGTAGTCTGCCCAGGAATCGTCCCTGGAACTATTCAGCTCACGTATCTCGGAAAAGTCGTCGGAGTGCAGCTCTCCCGAGCCGGAACCTAGTGCTACAGCGACCCTCCTGCCGATGGCGCAGGGGAGCACGAACCCTTCGTTGTAGTCGGTGTGCTCGCC
>DHWR01000175.1:0-3617 GCA_002413265.1 Chloroflexi bacterium UBA5177 | reverse complement strand
TAGTCGGTGTGCTCGCCGATCAGATTTACACGCCCGGGGGCGCTCGCGACGTGCATAGGCTCGGCGCCAAAGGCGGATCGATACGCGTGCACTGCCCTGTCTTCTATGGGACGCACTCTTTCAGGACCTCCCGAAGGTTTCTCCGACGACCTCGCGTGGCCAGCCGGCAGGAATGCCTCCTATTTCGACTGTAGCGGCAGTGCTATTCCGGGAGCCGGCATATACCATTCATTGGCCGATAGCGCCACGGACACGGTGACAAGGCAGGATCGCGAGACGAACCGGGCATGACGCTCCCCGACACCAACCTGCATCCCCGCCCCCAGCAGGCACGCGCCCACTGGGTTGATCTTCGCGGGCGGTGGCAGTTTGTCTATGACGACGGTGCGCGGGGCCTCGCCGAGCGATGGTTCGAGCGCGATGACGTATTCGATCGCGAAATTTTAGTGCCCTTTCCGCCGGAGTCGAGCGCCAGCGGGATTGGCGACACCGGCTTTCACCCTGTCATGTGGTATCGCCGCGCCTTCGCTCTTGATCGAGAGGGCGACGGCCAGAAGGTCTTGCTCCATTTCGGAGCGGTCGACTACTGGGCCGAGGTCTGGGTCAACGGTGAAAGCGTCGGTACGCACGAAGGCGGGCAGACGCCCTTCTGTTTCGAAATTTCGAGGGCCCTCGTGGACCAGGAAAAGCAGGTGCTGGTGGTTCGGGCTGAGGATCCTCCTCACGACCTTTCCCTGCCGCGGGGCAAGCAAGACTGGAAAGAAAGCTCGCATGACATCTGGTACAACCGCACGAGTGGCATCTGGCAGCCGGTATGGATCGAGCTCGTTCGCGCGCCGTACATCTCGTCACTGCAGTGGCATCCTGACCTTGATCGAGGGGTGCTGGGCGTCGCCCTTCGCTTAACGTCACATGCGGAAGAGGCTGCACAGGTGCGGATCCAGGTCTTCATGGCAGACGGGCTCGTGGCGGACGATGTCTCTCTCATTCAGGCGACGGAGCTGCGTCGAGACATCGCCCTGGAGCTCGATCCAATGTCGATGAACGTAGAGCAGATGGTGTGGTCTCCAGAGGCTCCGAACCTCCTGGAGGCAACGGTTACCGTGCTTGTCGACGGGCAGACGAGAGACCAGATGCACAGTTATGCCGGCATCCGGACTGTCGGGATCTCAGCGGGCCGCTTTCTCCTGAATGATCGACCGTACTACTTGCGGTTCGCGCTGGAGCAGGGATACTGGCCGAACACGAACCTCGCGGCGCCGAGCGATGAGGCTCTTCGCCTGGAGGTCGAGCGGGCCAAGGACCTGGGCTTCAACGGCGTGCGGGTTCATCAAAAGGTTGAAGACCCCAGATTCCTGTACTGGTGCGACCGTCTCGGCCTGCTGGTGTGGGGAGAAATGGCGAACGCGCACGTTTTCGACACGACGAGCGTCACGCGATTGACCCGAGAGTGGATGGAGGTCATCCAACGTGATTACAGCCATCCGTGCATCGTCGCGTGGGTTCCGGTGAATGAAAGCTGGGGTGTGCCCGACCTGGTCACGGACCCCGCGCAGAGAGATTTCGTCCGCGGCCTCTACCACCTGACAAAGGCGCTGGATCCCGGCCGCCCCTGCATTGGCAACGACGGCTGGGAGTACCTGTCCGGAGAAATTTGTGGGATCCACGATTACGCCTTCGATGAGCTGACGATTCGGGAGAGATACGGGACCAGTGACGCTATCGACCGTTGGATTCGAGAGGTCCAGCCGGGCGGCCGCTTGATCAAAATCGGTGAAGAGGAGCTAAAGCCGGATACGGCGTTCATGCTGACCGAATTCGGAGGCATTAGCTATCGCCCAGATCCCGGCAAGCCGTGGTTTGGATACGGGACGGTAGACACCGAGCGGGAGTTTCGCGAGAAATACCAAGAGCTGGTAGTGGCAGTTCTCGACTGTCCGCCGCTCGCAGGCTTCTGTTATACCCAGCTCACAGACACCATGCAGGAAACCAACGGGCTTCTAACCGAGGACCGAAGCTTCAAGTTCGATCCTGCATGGTGTCGAGCCATAACCGGCTCCGCCAGCACGTCGGTCCCGGGAGACATGGTTGGCGAACTTCCCCCCAAAGTTACTCCTGGGGGCTCGTCCGGCAACTCCCAGGCAAGAGATCCGGAAGATCCCTAGCCATCGGTTCGAGAGATCCTACCGGCCGGGAGGGCGTGGATGACTCTTCTCGCGCCGCTCCCGACGTCGGAGCGCCTCGACGTACTCGTCCGCGAGAGCCGTCTCTCCAGATTCTCGGTATACCTCGATCTGCTCTTCAGACCAGTTGCGCGGGACGGATGCGAATACCGGCAGCTTGCGATGACGTCGATAGAAAAAGAAGAAAATGAGTCCGGCTATCACCCATATCGGTCCCGCTGTGCGCCCGATCGGGTTGGTGATGACAACCATGACGAGTACTGCGACCAGGAAAAGCAGGCCGATAACGCCAACCAGAGGAACACTGTACGTCTCCCCTTTCCTTCTCACGGGAACGTTCCAGGGTACGCGGAAGGTGCGCGGCGTGTCGGGGTCTTTGAAGCGCAGGCGGAGCAGCGCGACGAACACCAGCAGATAGTTGACCGCGGCACTGAACGCGTACATCTCGGCGAGGGACTGCAAAGCGTTCGAGGTAAATCCCGCGGCGATGAGCTCGATGACCGCGACCGAGCAGAAGATCACGAGAGCAACCAGAGGCGTTCTGAAGCGCGGGTCGACGTACTGAAAAAACTTAGGCATGAGATCGTTACGGGCCATGGAGAAGGCGATACGCGACGAACCATAGACTCCAGAGTTCGACGATATGAGGAGCAGGGTCGCTCCCAGGACGGCGATCACCGGTTCCATGTATGGGCCGATGGTCGGCAGATTGTGAGCGAGCCAGACCATCGGCGCATTTTCGTGCTCGAGATGGATCTGCTGGCATGCCGACGGGCCGAGGTGCCCGCAAAACTTGGCCTGAGTGGACTGAGGATCGTAGGTCTGCCAGTGCACCATCCCCAGCGCCAGGTTGCTCAGCGCGATGGCATAGGCAAGGATGGTCAGAATCAGTGCCACCGACGTCCGAGGAATGACCGCTGTCGGCCGTTCAGTTTCTTGCGCCGCCTGCGAAATCGACTCGAGACCGACGAACGAGATGATGGCCAGCGAGGTTCCCAGCAGAAGACGCGACGGTTGAGGGTGCGAGAAAAACTGTGTGGTCTGATGCCAGTAAAAGGCGGGGTTGAAGGCGAAGAAGAAGCCTACGAAGATCAGCGTGCTCTCGGCAACAATATCTATCGCTCCGGCGATCTCGTTGAGCTTCGACGACTCGCGGACGCCGACCGTATTGAGGACGAGCAGAAATACCACGATGACGATGGCTTCGATGATCACCCAGGGAAGGTGGTTCACTTGCCTGGGCAGCAGGCGATTGAGGTAGCTGACTGAGATGTACGCAAACAGCGCGATATCGACAGTAAAAGCGAGAAGCACGGACCACCCGGCGGTGAAGCCAAAGACGTCGCCGAGGCCGCGCATGACCCATAGCTGTCCCCCGCCGGCCAGCGGATACATGGCGGATAGCTCCGTGTAGGCGAGCCCCACCGTCACATA
>DHWR01000051.1:3795-4634 GCA_002413265.1 Chloroflexi bacterium UBA5177 | reverse complement strand
CTCCGAAACGGAGAGGGGCGATCGTTGGGTGCCGGGTTCGGGCATGGGTGCCTAACCCTCCTGTCCCTTCCCGCGCCGGGAAGGGACGATACTTGGAAGTTGCGTTCGGGCTGGAGTGCAGCGGCGATGAGGTGGTTACCTGGAAGGCGACGTACAGCGGCTTTTGCAGCACGGTAATGCTTAGCAAGCTCCCCTTCCCTGGTTCCAGTACCTCCCGTTAGGCGTAGGGGTAAGGGAAGGGGCCGGGGGTTAGGCCCGGCGGGGCGGTGAGGTCCACGACTGCCGACTGCCTACTGCCCAGGCGCCAAGCGCCGCCCCTTGGCTTCGAGCGATTCGCGCTCGACGACGGCGCCGATGTGGCGTGGGTTTGGGACGTCGCGGAAGCTGAAGTGCTGGTCCTCGCCGGCTGTCTGGCACTGGCTGTCGGCGAAGTCGAACATCGATTCCCAGACGCCGTCGCGACCGACCGTGATGTCCTGGATCTGGACGAGGTCGGCCGAGGACATGTGAAAACGGAACGGGTTGGGCGCCACGACGTTTGCTCGTCATCCTGCAGCGGGAAGGGAATCTTCACGGCGGAATACTCCAGGGAAAGGGGTCCGGCAAGAGGGCCGGTGGCAGCCGCCGCGCGTATGATACGCGATCGTCAGGTAGAGCGGGCTTTGACTCCACTGGACGCGGTTTTCGGTGTACGATATAGTTCTAGGAACGGCCAAACTAATGCTGAAAAGAGTAGGTGGGTTATCATATGAAGCTGTCGTGCTTGCAGGAGAACCTGGCCCGCGGTCTCGCGATCGTGCGTCCGGCCGTGGCCTCGCGCTCGACGCTCCCGATCACGC
>DHWR01000051.1:2833-3588 GCA_002413265.1 Chloroflexi bacterium UBA5177 | reverse complement strand
CTGCACCTCTCGTGCGCACGCAACGAAGCGACGATGGGCACCATGGACGCCGACGACTTTCCGCCCATCCCGGCCGTGCAGAGCGACGCCGGCATTCGCATCGACCGCCAGGCGCTGAAAGTCGCGATCGCGCACGTCGCCTTCGCTGCCGCCACCGACGACTCACGCCCCGTGCTGACCGGCGTGGACTTTCAAATGGAAGGCACCGAGCTGACGCTAGCCGCGGCCGATGGGTTCCGGCTGGCGGTGTACCACCTGAGCCTGCAGGACGCCGTGCCGGAGAAGATCGAGATCATCGTGCCGGCGCGGGCGCTGAACGAGCTGAGCCGGCTGCTCACCGACGAGGACACGCCGGTTGAGATGATGGTCAACCCGAACCGCAGCAGCGTCCTCTTCCGCGTAGTCAACAAGGACTACGAAGTGGAGATGGTGGCGCAGCTGAAGCAAGGAGCCTTTCCCAACTACGCGCAGCTCATCCCCAAGCAGCACACCACCCGCGCCACCGTGGACGCGCGCGAGTTCCTGCGTGAGACCAAGATCGCCGCCATCTTCGCCCGCGACGGCAGCGGCATCGTGCGGTTGCAGGTGCAGCCGGGCGAAGAGCTGACGCCGGGTCGGCTGCAGATATCGGCCCGCGCCGAAGAGGTCGGCGACAATAACGGCGAGATCGACGCCGCCGTGGAGGGTGAGGCGAGCAAGATCGCCTTTAACAGCAAGTACCTGCAGGACGTGCTCAACGTCCTCTCCGACGGCAA
>DHWR01000051.1:383-2536 GCA_002413265.1 Chloroflexi bacterium UBA5177 | reverse complement strand
CCGTCCCAGCCCGGCGTCATCCGCCCGGTCGGTTCAGAGAACTACGTGCACGTCGTGATGCCGATGTTTGTGCAGTGGTGAACAGTTGGCCTGGAACCGAGAGACTCGATGGACTGACCGAATGACGTGGCCAGTTCCTCACGAAAATTCTTGACCGTTGCTCGCAGTGGGCGACTCCGGGAGCCCGTGTTGACTCAACTTCCCTAATAGACTGGCTACTGAGCCGCCGTGCGGGCACGTTGTCGCAAATCATCGCACCAGTCTTGGAACAGGGCTTTGCCGTTCACAGCAGCATAACGCAGCACGCGCTCCGGCTCTGACGATGCAGCGAGCCCGATTCGTTGCCGGAGCCCGTCGATTTTGGTGTTGGTGACGGACGACCGGTGCGCCAGAAAGTTGCGAACCGCCCTGAGTTCTTCAGGGGCGGGGGAGGTGATTCCCAGTCCCAGCGTCACCTGCAATTCATTCTGAATGGCAAGGCGCCGTGCCGCGTCAAGCGCCTGTTGAATTATGTGCCAGTCAGGCTCCCAGGCTTGTTCCCGCTTCCTGCGGGGATTCGGATACTGGTCCCAGAGTGCCTCAATGGGCGATTGACCCGACCTTACCCTCGGTGAGCGCGGTACAGGCGTGCCACCTAGCGTGAATACCATTCCAGACGCACACGTAAGTATCAGTCGACGACAGAATCTTCCCCATGCATCGGTCAGGCGGATGGTAACGTAGGCCTGCGCCGACAGTGCACGACCCGCAGTCCAAAATCCACCCGATATAACGGCTGTCTGTTCGCGAAGAAAGATCGCCTCGAGCAGCGATAGCTCCCGTTCGAACCTCTTGACGATGGGGTGGATCGGCCTCATTAGTATATTTGCTGATTGCCAACAATGGCGTTCCATACGAAGCGAAAACGTACGCTTCGGCTCGCTATTCTCGTCGTCTGACCGCCGCCTGCAACCGAAATCCACTCACGGAGATACTGAGGTTGGTCCTCCTCTTCGATGACATTTCCAAGACGAACAAGGTTGGCAGCGGCCAGCTCCAAATCGATGTCCTGTAGCCGTGGACGGCTTGGTAATGCATCACCCAGATCTCCAAAGGGTATCCCATGGATGAGGTGTCCTATGGCAGCGAATAGGATAAGAAGCTGAGGCGAGCGAGAGAAAAAGCCTCCCCTTAGGACACCGTCGAAATGACGTGTGATGAAAGCCACGGTTTCATCTGCTCGAAGCGGCACACTCGAGGCATCTTTAAGGCTGTCTGGGAGCTTGTCTTTACCGCTCTTGTTAAGGATAGTTCTCTCCTTCGAAATATCGGCATCGAATCGCCTGTACAACTCGTCGAGGTACGGCCGCCCAGAGTTTACAACGCCATCTATGAAGCAGCCGAACATTTCTGCCGCGAGTTGATCGTCTTCCATGCGAACGCGCTGACGGAGTGAGAGTATCCCGAAACTTTGCCAAAATGACGAGTGACGGGATGAAAATTCATGAACTGCGGACTTGAAGTCTCCCTGGAACTTTGCATGGCGGTGTTCAGCAGCATTCAATGGCACGCTGTATGTATTTAATCTTGCGAATACCTCAAGAACTAGTTCATCTGACGCATTGATGAGCTGTTCAAGGGCAATCGGATATGCTAGATAATTCTGTTTAGTGTCCTCGTCTAAATCTCTATAATACATACCCGCGAACTGGCCGGCTCGCTTGTTCAATCGAAGCTTGTCATCCGCGAAGTCCAGGATAGCGCGGATGCGTTGTTGGCCGTCGACGACCTCTCGAATGACCTCTTGTGGGCCAGTTGAGAATCGCGTTCGGATGAAAACCTTGGGCATCGGCAGCCCTTGCAAAATCGTGTCGATGAGATAGCTGCGACCATCTGGGGTCCAGACTTGGAGACGTTGAAACGCCGGATTCAGATCCAAGCGCCCAGCCTTATTCCAATCGATGAGATCAGCGACTCGGGCTTGTTCGAGATGTGAGTTCTGCAATGCGAGCCTCGCGAAGCATTGTGATGAGATGGTGAAGCTGGTCTGGGACGGAAATCGGGAGCGCCAGCATATCCGAGGGCTCAAACTTTTCCAGCCCGCCGAAGTAGGTTCGCCCGCCACCTCGAAATGAGTCGCTCAATGAGTTAAGCAGATTTACGAGGGCAAGTAA
>DHWR01000051.1:0-270 GCA_002413265.1 Chloroflexi bacterium UBA5177 | reverse complement strand
ATTCTCGGTCATCGAGGTCGACTGGTGGGAATACGCCGAGCACGATGTTCAACGGTATGAGGCCATCCTGGTTGACAGCGAACCTGGGAGTATTTCTGGACATATAGGTCGCAACAATCGGCGGGATTTGCCCCGGCCTAACGGACCACCACGGGTTACGAGTGCGTAGTAGATAGCGTTCACTAATGGCCGGTGCAGATCCGTTGCCTAGTTCACCCAGTTTGAGGTAGCTATCAAGCTCCGGGTGAAGTGAACGATGTACGTTTGGAG
>DHWR01000006.1 GCA_002413265.1 Chloroflexi bacterium UBA5177 | reverse complement strand
ACCTTGGCGATGGGATAGCCGGTGGCCTTGGACGCGAGCGCGGAGGAGCGCGACAGGCGGGGGTTGACTTCGATGACGAAGTACTCACCGGTCTCAGCGTTCAGGGCGAACTGAACGTTGCAGGCGCCCTCCACGCCGAGGGCGCGCACGGTGGCGATGGAAGCGGTGCGGAGGAGCTGATAGCGATCGTCGCTCAAGGTCTGGCTGGGCGCTACCACTATGGAGTCGCCGGTATGCACGCCCATCGGATCGATGTTTTCCATGTTGCAGACCACGAGACAGTTGCCGGCCGCGTCGCGCACGACCTCGTACTCGATCTCACTCCAGCCGTACACGCTTTTCTCCACCAGCACCTGGCCGCTGCCGCTGAAGGCCAGACCGCGGGTCACCTGGACCGCCAGCTCGTCCTGGTTTCGAGCGAAGCCGCTGCCGGCGCCGCCGAGCGCGAAGGCCGAGCGGCACATGACCGGATAGCCGAGGCGCTGCGCCGCGTCGATGGCCTGCTTCACGGAGGTTACCGCTTCGCTTGGCAAGAGCGGCTGCCCGGCATCCTCGAGCATGGCTGAGAACAGCGCGCGGTCTTCCCCGCGCCGAATGGACGAGAGGCCGGTACCGAGCACTCGGACGCCGTATCTCTCGAGAATTCCGGCGTCGTCCAGGGCGACAGCCAGGTTCAGCGCGGTTTGGCCACCGACGGTGGCAATCACGCCGTCCGGCCTTTCGTAGCGAATGATTTCTTCCAGCGACTCGACGGTGAGCGGCTCGATGTACACGGTGTCCGCCACGTGTTGATCGGTCTGAATGGTGGCGGGGTTGGAGTTGGCGAGCACGGTCTTCACGCCGGCCGCTCGGCAGGCGAGACAGGCCTGGGTGCCCGAGTAGTCGAATTCCGCCGCCTGGCCGATGACGATGGGCCCCGAGCCGATGATGAGGACTTTGTTGAGCGTCACGTCAGCGACTCCAGCCATTCGTCCAGCATGACGCCGGCATCCTTGGGACCCGGCGCGCCCTCGGGGTGGAACTGAACGGAACGCGTGGGTAGGGTGCGGTGCCGCAGCCCTTCCACGGTCCCGTCATTCAGGTTGAGGTGGGAGACGATAAGATCGTTCGGCAGAGAGTCGGGATCCACCGCGAAGCCGTGGTTCTGGGTCGTGATGAAAGCGCGGCCCGTTTCGACGTCCTGCACGGGGTGGTTGGCGCCGCGGTGCCCGAACTTGAGCTTGAAGGTGCTGCCGCCGGCGGCCAGCGCCAGCAGCTGATGTCCCAGACAGATACCGAAGATCGGGATCCTGGTATACAGGGCTCGGACCGTTTCGATGATCTCCGTGCACGCGGCGGGATTGCCGGGCCCGTTCGAGATCACAAGTCCGTCCGGATTTAGAGCGACGATGTCATCGACGCGAGTGCGCGCGGGCAGCACCGCAACCTGCGCGTTTCGGCGTACCAATTCATCGGTGACGCTGCGCTTGTTGCCACAGTCGAGGAGCGCGACAAGATACTTGCCGCTCTTGCCGTGCAGCTCGGACCGCGTAACGCCTGCCTGGCTGACGAAATCAGTCGTGTCGTATTCGGACGATCCGCCGGTTCCCTCCAGGCCTTCGGGCGAAGGTTCGTCGCCTGGATCGTGGAGCGCGAGAGCCGCGGAGGTTGCGCCCTGGTTTCGTATCCACTGAGCGATGGCGCGAGTATCGACGTCGTACAGGACCGGGATTTGAGAAGAAAGCAGGAGCTCGCGGAGCGAGTCGGTGCAGTCGGCCGGCGAAGAGAGCGTGCTGAAGATGGCGCCGCTGGCCTGAATCCTGTCTGACTGAGCATGACCTGGCGCGACTCCGTAGTTGCCGATCAGCGGGTAGGTGAAAAGAAGGATCTGGCCGCGATAGGACGGATCCGTGAGCGCTTCCTGATAGCCGGTCATGGCGGTGGTGAAGACGAGCTCGCCGGAAGTGGCTCCCCGCTCGCCGAGGCCCGATCCCTTGAAGCTCGTGCCATCTGCCAGGAAGAGCGTCGCGGCGGTTGCCGGGTTTTGCTTTACGGGCGTCGCCTGACTGGTCCTCTCGATCACTTCCATCTCAGCTCCCACGTCACGTCATAAAAAAACACTCGTCCCAAAGTGGAACGAGTGTGAGTTTTGCGGGAGTCGTGTCCCGGCCCATCCGGGGGAGAACCGGTCCGCCACCAGCGGCTGTGGGTGGCGAAACCTGTCACGGACCCGCAAAAAGACTCGTCCCTGAAGACGAGTCGTCGTCGATCACCGAGGTGGAACGCCGGTCCGTGCAAGCTGCCCTCTTCCGTGGTAGCGCTTTTATCATTGTGCACGAGGCGCGGGGCCCGGCGCAACGATTCGGGAGCTGGGCCTCGAGGCGCAGGCGTTGTTTCGATTGCTAGTCGACGACCTTGAAGCGTAGGACCGAACACGGGACGACGGCCTGGCGGATGGCCACACCGGGCGATCCCTACGAGTGCGACGGTAAGGCGGATAGGAAACGGCCTGGATTGAGGGTTGGCGGGCTAGTCGAAAAAGACGGTCAGTTCGGATGGCATGCGCGCGTCGGTGCGGTCGGCCTCGCGCGCCGCGGTCCAGAAATCGGGCGCTCGGTCATCGGTTGATTCGTCCGGGGCCACGAAGGTCCACTCGTGCCAGGTGAAGTTTTGGTCGAAATTTTCTTCTCGCATTGACTTTCTCCTATTGACGAAACATCAAAAAAGGCCTCCCCGTTTTCGGGAGGCCTGACAACTTTCTGAGCTCTGTTGCCTAGCCTCCCACCTCGCGAATAAGTACAAGGATGAGCACGAGGAGAAGCGAAAGGAGCTCGACGACAAAGAACCCGCCCAGGGCGGAGCCCGGGCGGGACGGAGTCACGACGGACACGGCTGCACCATCGGTGTAGCCGCCGGGATGTGAGGTGTCTCGGGCAGGGAACTGCATATCTATCGTGAATCTCCAGCCCTTGATGATATGCGGCTGCCGGACGCGCGCCCTATAGATAGACTGTCTGGATTCATTGCCGCTTCCTCTAGGCAGCCTGTACACGGCCGCGCCTACATATAAGCGCTCGCACGCTGGTGAGCGCAGGCAGGAGGCGGCCAGAAGCGGCACACTCGTCCAGCAATCACGCTTGGTTGCTCTGCACAATATGGAAGCCTATATCTTGGTTATTTTGACCAGTGGCAAAGGTGTCCGGAACCGATACAGTAGACCAAGCACAAGCGGCCTGCCATTGGCGGGGGCCTTGTCGTGCTTACGAACGAACTGGAGAGGATCCTCGTGAAAGGCACCTTGCAGTCAGCCGGAGTCGCCGACACCTATCGCCTTCTCATGGAGCAGGTGATTGCAGGCCATGGGCTGCCCGCGGTGGCTCGTCTTCTGGCTGACGCCGTAGGCCTGCCGGCGATCGTAGGCGACGACGAGTTCGACCCGCTGCACGGCTTTGCTCCACGGGGCCGCCACCTCACACCGGAAGAAAGCCGGCTGCCTGAGGAAGCGCGCGCTGCGCTGCATTTCGATCTCCGCAACACGCCGCAGGCCAGTACCGCACCGCCGACGGTGCGGACCAAAGACCGAAGAAGCAATGAATACGTAGTCTCGCCGATGGTGCTGCCGTCGGGCATCGTCGGCTACGTGTGGGTCACCGATCCCTCAGGCCGTTTGGGCACTGGAGTAGAAAGAGCGGTAAGCGAGGCGGCGGCGGCATGCGCGGTTGAGATGGTTCGTCAGCGAGCCATGATCGAGGGCGAGTCGAGGGTTCGCAACAGCTTTCTCGAGGACCTACTGAGCGGACGCATCACGTCGGCGAGTGCCACCCGCAGGCGAGCCCGTTTCCTTGGATACGATCTGCGAGGCGACCAGGTGGTGTTCATCCTCGACATGGACAGCTTCACGACCTTCATCGATCGCCACGATATGGACGAGAGCGGCATCCAGCAGCTCAAGGATCGTTTTCGCCGCAGCATCGACGCCTGCATCCCGGGCATCTGGAGCCGAACCTTGATCTGGGAGCACAGCGACTCGATGGTGGTTCTGGCTCCAGCCGGGAAGTACGACGCACGGATCTTCCGGCGGCGCGTCGACACGTTGCGGGAAAACGTGGAAAAGCGGCTTGCCGGACCGAGTATCTCGGCCGGGATCGGGAGGACCTACGCAGACCTCTCGAAGCTCCGTCATTCCTATCAGGAAGCTGAGCACGCCCTGCGTATAGGCACGGCCATTTCCGGCTTCTCGTCCACCGCTGCGTTCGACGAGCTGGGCGCGTATCGCCTGCTGTTTCACCTTCGCGACCAGCCGGAGCTCCAGGCATTCTGCGAGGAAACGCTGGGAGCATTGGAGCGCTACGACGAGGAACACAAGACCCATCTGCTTGACACAGTGACCTGCTTTCTCGACCTGCAGGGCAATATCTCAGAGACTGCCCGCGTGATGCATTTGCACAGGAACGGGCTGCTCTATCGGCTCACTCGCATTCAGAAGATTGCGGGCTGCGACCTCGAGAGCCCCACGCATCGCCTGGCGCTCCAGCTCGCGCTGCTCGCCAGGCCGTTGTTGCGCAAGGGCCGGCGCGCTACACCGCTTCAGACCGTAGGAGGAGAGGGAGGAACATGATGGAAGGCCCGGCGACAAGAGTCGCGTATCAGGGAGTCCCGGGCGCCTTCAGCGAGGAGGCGCTGCTAGCTCTCATGCCCGAGGCCGTTCCCCTGCCAGGACGGACACTCGAGGATGTCTTTACGATGCTGGATAGCGGCGAGGTCGAGTTCGCCTTCGTCCCGGTGGAAAACTCACACGCCGGCAGCGTGGTCGAAGCCTACGATCTGATGCTGGACTTCCCCGTCAACGTGAAGGCCGAGTGGATCCAACCGGTGCATCACTACCTGCTGGGCATCGAGGGCGCTGAGCCCACCCAGGTCGAGCGTGTCTTCTCGCATCCGCAGGCGCTCGCTCAAACCGCCGCCTTCTTACGCCAGGCCCGCCTGCAGGTCGAGCCCTTTTACGACACGGCGGGCGCCGCACAGATGGTGGCCGAGCGAAAGGATCCGCGCTTTGCCGCCGTAGCCAGCCGCCTGGCGGGCGAGCGCTATGGACTCACGGTCCTGGCGGAAGGCATACAGACATCCGCCGACAATGCCACGCGGTTCGTCCTGCTCGCTCGCGGCGCATGGACGGCTCAGGAGACCGTGGCGGCACAAGGACCCGGCAAGACATCGCTCGTCTTCGCCGTCGAGCACACTCCGGGGGCTCTCGTGCGAGCGCTGTCGACATTCGCCAGGGAGCGGGTGAACCTGGCTCGACTCGAGTCTCGCCCATCTCGGAAGCGGCCATGGGAATACCTCTTCTTCACGGATGTTGAGGGGTACGCGCAGGAGCCCTCGGTCGCGCGTGCCCTGCGAGAGCTTCGCCGCCTCAACCCGTTTGTCCGGGTGCTGGGTTCGTTCCCCCAGCCGGATGGACACTCGGCTTCCGAGGCGGTCAGCAAGGCCCAGGCTTCGTGACCGATCGGCTCAGAATTTCCGAACGTGCGCTTGGCGTGCCGGCCTCTCCTATTCGTGCGCTTGCGCCTTTGGCCGCCGAAACCAAGAAGCGCGGCATCCACGTTCATCACGTAAATATCGGGCAGCCCGATCTGCCTGCACCCGCGGAGATCCTCGAAGCTCTGCGTCCGCCGGCAAACGGCATCATCCCGTACGCTCCTTCTAGCGGTCAACCCGAAACGGTAGCCGCGTGGTGCGCCTACTACGCCGGGCTTGGAATAGAGCTCGAGCCCCGCGACGTCATCGTCACGACGGGGGGTGGTGAGGCTATCGGTTTCGCCATGCTTGCCGTGGCAGACCCGGGTGACGAGATTCTGATCTTCGATCCCACCTACGCCAGCTATCTCGGCTATGCAGCCTCCAGCAACATCGTTCTCAAGGCTCTGCCGGTTTCGCCGCCCGACTATCACCTGCCGCCGGCTTCTGAAATCAGGCTGCATGTCGGGCCCCGAACCAAGGCAATCGTGATCGTGAATCCCAGCAATCCGACGGGTACCGTCTACAGTCGCGAGGAGCTGCAGGGCATCATGCAGCTGGCTCAGGAGTTCGGGCTCTTCGTGATCTCCGACGAAACCTATCGAGAGCTGACCTTCGACGGACGCCAGCATATCAACGCCTTCGACTTCCGCGAGATGGATGAGCACGTCATCGTCGTCGACAGCATCTCCAAGCGATTCTCGGCCACGGGCCTTCGCGTCGGCTGTGTCGCGAGCAGGAATAGCGAAGTGATGAGCGCGGTGTTGCGGCTGGCCATGGCAAGGCTCTCAAGTCCAACGGTCGAGCAGCTTGCCTGTGTTCCTCTACTGGAGAACCCGACGGGTTACACGACCTGGCTGCGGGGAGAATACGAGCGGCGGCGCGACGCGACTTTCAAGGCGATGGCCGCCATACCGGGAGTCAGGCTGGCGAAGCCGGAGGGAGCCTTCTATCTCATGGCCGGGCTGCCGGTGCCCGATTCCGCGCTCTTCGCGCGCTGGCTGCTCACGGATTTCGAACGAGATAGAGAAACGGTGATGGTTGCGCCCGGCGCCGGCTTCTACGTCAC
>DHWR01000086.1:540-3057 GCA_002413265.1 Chloroflexi bacterium UBA5177 | reverse complement strand
GAGACCGGTTCACCATCGCTGCCTTTTTGGTTCGGGATCAGGGTTGGCAGATCACCCTTTCCGCGAGCCCGGGCACCTACTGGGCGAACATGAAGCTCTTCCGCACGATGCTTCACAGCTTTGCTCTGACGAGCTAGCGGCGCGGCAGCGACAACAGACAAGGCCGGTGTCATGAAAGCAGCAGTCTGCTATGCCTTCGACCGACCTCTTAGCGTGGAGGAAGTGCGGATCCTCCCTCCCCAACGCGGCGAGGTCATGGTCAAGCTTGCCGCTACTGCCATCTGCCACAGCGACATCCATTTCCTCAGCGGAGCGCGTGACGTGCCGGCGCCAATGGTTGTTGGGCACGAGGCGGCAGGCGTGGTGCACGAGGTCGGAGAAGGCGTGACGCTCGTGAACCAGGGCCGGCGGGTCGTCGTCTCACTGCTGCGCTCATGCGGCCGCTGTGAGTTCTGCATCGCCGGCGAAACCTTCCTCTGTGACTTCCCCTTTGCCTTGAACACCGAAAGCCGCCTGCGAAATAGCAGCGGGGAGCCCTTGCCGGATCGAGGGATGAACGTCTCGGCCTTCGCCGAGTACGCCATCGTCGATCAGTCGCAGCTGGTTCCACTACCGGACGACGTCCAGTTCGATAGAGCATGCTTGCTGGCCTGCGGCGTCATTACCGGGGTCGGCGCCATCGTCAACACCGCCAATACGCGGCCGGGGCAAAGCGTCGTCGTGGTTGGCACCGGCGGCGTCGGTCTAAATGCGATCCAGGGTGCCCTAATCGCCGGCGCAAATCCCATAATCGCGGTCGACGTTCTCGCGGAAAAGCTTTCCTCGGCCATCGAGTTCGGGGCTACCCACACGGTGCAGCTCGGACGTGACGATGTCCCTGGGGCCGTCCGCGGGGTGACGGGAGGCAAGGGTGCTCATGTCGTCGCCATCACGACCGGGGTCCCCGAGGCCGTCAGTCTCGGCATCGAGCTCGTTCGCCCCGGAGGATCGCTCGTTCTGGTCGGCCTACCCTCGCCGCATGCCACGGTTCCCTTCCAGATCCGCTCTTTCGTCAACTCTGGTGCCCGGATTTTGGGCAGTCCGATGGGTTCGACCCGCCTCCGCGAGGACGTTCCCTGGCTCGTCGACCTCTACCGCGCCGGCCGCCTCAAGCTCGACGAGCTGATCACCGGCCGCTATCCTCTGGACCAAATCAACGAGGCCATCGCATCCACCCAGCGTGGGGAAGCCCTTCGCAACGTCATCGTTTTCTAGCGCCCAGTCGCAGCGGGTTGGAACGGCTGCAGAAATCCTCCGCCCCAAGCACCACCTTTTCCTGGCTGTTGAGGCATGCCTGGTCCTGTCGCTCGGCATCCTTTCTGCAGTCGTCCACGCTAATCCTGGTCCGCTTCCCGGTGATGTGGCGCTGGCTCAGGCGGTTCAGCGCGAGCTTCTTCATCGCGGCCCGGTGACTCAACTCATCGAAGGCATCAGCACCTTGAACTGGCCCCTCCCTACTGCCATCACGCTCGGACTGATCGTCCTTGTCTTCCTCGCCTTGCGTCGCTGGCTGGACGCTGCTGTCGCGCTGATCGCCGCGCTGGCCTCGTCCAATCAAAGGCTTCTGCTCAGCAAATGGGTCCACCGACCTCGCCCTTACGGGCACGGCATCCACCAGCTCCAGCACATCACGACGAGCTACAGCTTTCCGTCAGGGCATGTCACGTACGCCGTCACGGTATTCGGACTATTCTTATTCCTCGCCACACATATCAGGCGACCCATCCATCCCGTCTTGATCTGGGTCATCCGCGTAGTTCTCGTCTGCGTGATCGTGCTGATGCCCGTCTCCCGCGTGCTCGAGGGAGAGCACTGGCCGAGCGACACCTTGGGTGGCATCCTCGACGGGCTCTTCTGGGTTGTACTCGTCAGCCACCTCTACCTTTGGGCTCGCTCTCGCTGGCCGGCCTTGCTGGCTCCCGATGAGCACGATCCGCTTCCGGCAAAGACATAGCCGAAAGTCGGACAATAGATGGCCAACATGCGTGTGAGCAACTCCATCTCCCAGCTGCTGACGATTCTCTTCCCTCCGGCGCGCCGCCTCGCCGGTCCATTTCACCGGCGCCGCCCCACGTTCGCCCAGGATCCCAACCGAAACCTTCCTCCCCTTCCCGACCCATGGCGAGACGAACGGTGGTTTCGCGGCGACTTCCCACCGCGCGCACACAACTCCGTCGAGGTGCTGCACGACGGCGAGGAGTACTTTCGAGATCTGTACGCCGCGCTCCTCTCAGCCAAGCAGCGGGTGACTATCTGCGGCTGGTCCGTGACTCCCCGCATCCCTCTTCTCCGCGGAGAAGACACTGCCTCCTCAGTGTTGGCCGACGTGCTCGCCGAGGTCTCTCGCCGAGCGGAGGTTTTCGTCCTCATCTGGTCGGGGTCGCCAGTCCTCTTTGCTCCCACCGAGCGAACGACCGAACAGGCGCGACAGAAGCTGCTGGAACGCGCGCCCTCAGTGAAGGTGGCGCTGGACGACCG
>DHWR01000086.1:0-263 GCA_002413265.1 Chloroflexi bacterium UBA5177 | reverse complement strand
AACTGGCACGATGTTCAGCTAGGCATCCGTGGCGAAGCCGTCCAGGACGTTGAGGCAAACTTTTGTCAGCGCTGGAACGCAGTGACGGGTGAGCGTCTAGAGCCGTTGCCGCCTCGTCGCCCGCACGCGCGCTGGGAAACGCCGCTGCAGATAGTGCGAACGATTCCGGCAGGAATATATCCGTTCGCCCCTAAGGGACACCACGGGATTTACCACTCGCTCATTGCGGCGATCCGGCGAGCCGAACGCTTCATCTATCTGGA
>DHWR01000280.1:3694-6966 GCA_002413265.1 Chloroflexi bacterium UBA5177 | reverse complement strand
CGCACTCCTCGCAGATTCTCCATGGAGACCGGCTGGCCCCCTCCAGAGTTGTTGGTCACCGTGACGAACACGACCGGAACTGAGTCGCCGCGCTCAGCGAGCAAGGCTTCGAGGGCCGCCAGATCCATATTCCCTTTGAACGGGTGAAGCGCCGAGGGCAGGCGGCCTTCAGGAATGACCAAATCGACGGCACTGGCACCGGTGTATTCGACATTGGCTCTGGTGGTGTCGAAGTGGGTGTTGTTTGGAATGATCTTGCCGGAACCGCCGATGACCGTGAAAAGGATCTTTTCGGCCGCACGTCCCTGATGCGTGGGGATTACGTGTTTGAAGGGAAAGAGCTCGCGTACTCTCTCGACGAAGAGATACCACGATGGTGACCCTGCATAGCTTTCATCTCCGTGCTGCATGGCCGCCCACTGGTCCCGCGACATGGCACCCGTGCCCGAGTCGGTGAGGAGGTCGATCAGCACGTCGTCGGCATGGAGGTTGAAGAGGTTGTAGCCGGCGTCGCGGATCGCAGTCCGGCGCTGCGCCTCGGTCGAGATGCGAAGCGGCTCCACGGAGTGGATGCGAAAGGGCTCGATGATCGTTCTGAAGGGTGTGTCGGCCGGCGCTACGGCGTCGGGGTCTTGGCTAGCGTTCATACGGCTCCCGTTTCACATCATATGGGGCTCTCAACGCGTATTCCGCGGGTTGGCGTCCGGCTGAGGGCGGATGAGAAGAGAAAACCACGCGGACGTGTGAACAAGTTCACCTTTTTCATCGGTCTCTCAGCAAAAAGCCAGCAAAAGCTGCCTATGGTCTATCAAAACCGATTGATGAGGAAACTGGGTTGACCCCAAATCCCCAGAGGCAACGACTGGAGGGTCTCTTTGCGCGCGGGCGCATTTCGCGAGGTCAGTTCCTGGCAGGATTGGCGGCCTGTGGCCTTAGTGCGGCAGCGATCGAGATGCTCGCGGGTTGTGAAGCAGCTCTGCCCGACGAAAGTGAAGCCGTCGCTGCCTATCTGTGTCTGATTGTGCTGGACGGCTTCAGGCCAGACTATCTGAAGCTAGCTGAGATGCCTGCCTTTCAGGAGCTGGTGCAGCGCGGAACGTTTTATGAACGTGCCTGGGTGGGTCAGATAGAGAGCGAGACTCCGACTGGCCATGCAACAATTTCGACTGGCTCGCTACCACGACACGACGGAGTTATCGGCTTCGAGTGGCGGGACCCGGTGACGAGGCGCGAGGTCCTCGACGGGTGGGAACAGGGGGCGACGCTGGGTCGGCTCGGTCGAGAAATCGAACGCACTCACGTCAACTCGATTCCGCAAGCCATAAAGCGATCGGATCCCAGCGCGGTGGTAGTGACCGCCTCGTCGGAGAAGGTCTATGCGGCTGATGCGATGTCGGCTCATGCTGCCGACTACGTGCTGTATCACCGTTTGAGTGAAGGGGCCATAATTCCGTCGGCTCTGCCCGGTCGGCAGCCCTCTCCGGATGTCCTGACAAAGCCGGCTCTTACGCGGCAACTTCCACTTCAGTCGTTCACGGATTGGGACGATGTTTCAACCGAACTGGCGCTCGAGGCGTTCTCGGCGTATAGACCTAAAGCGCTGATGCTCAATCTGCCCGGGACGGACTACTACGGTCACATGTTCGGCGGCCCGGCCTCACCTGGGGTGATGAGCACCGTGGTCAGCGGCCAAGACCGAAACATTGGCCGGGTCGTGGACGCCTACAGAAAGGCCGGCATTCTCGATCAGACGCTCTTCGTAGTCACTGCAGATCACGGGATGGTTCCCAACCACCATGAAGTTGGTCCCGATAGCATTGAGGCAGCCGTGGATGGGGCGGGCGCCAGCTATCTCTTTCACACGGGAGGCACGGCGAAGTACATCTACCTGCTGGACCGGGATCGAAAACGAGCCAGTTATGTCGCCCGCGAGGTGGCTCGTCTCCCGGGCGTAGTCAGCGCTTACTACCGCGCCGGGGCCAATCACTACGAGCGTGCCGCGCCAATACATGATTCAGCGCTCGACGATGCCTTCAGGCACCTCCTCGGGACCTTTTCTGGTCCCAGTGCTCCAGACGTTGTAGCTCCGTATCGCGAGAGCACCATCGGCACGAGCTACCCGCAGAGGTATGGGAACCATGGAGGTCTCTCGTGGGGAGCTCAAGCCATCCCCCTGCTGTTTGCGGGCCCAGGAGTCAGCCAGGGCGTTCGTTCGAAAATGTCTGCTCGTTGTGTGGACATCGCTCCCACCGTGCTCCGGCTGCTCGGCCTGCCATCGACCGGCATGGACGGCGTAGTTCTAAGCGATGCCATTTCGGGACCAACGAGAGACGAGGTAACCGGTCAGGCCGGGCTCGAAGTGTCGCTTCACAAGCACCAAGGGGCATTGATAGGACAATCCGAGATGGAACAGCAGGAAGATCGAATGAGAGGAATTCGCCGGCTTCCGATGTCTCCGCTGCGACCGTAAAATTTCATGGCCACACTAATCTCACCATCTGCGTCAGACCTGCCATCGTCGGAGAGACTCTGGGTCTTCGCCGCGACCGACTGCCTTTGGGTCGCTCGATGAGAGCTAGGTACGGCTCTTCGGGAGGGTTGCTGCGGCGTGTTGCTCGCGGCGCTCTGCCGGCGCTTATTGCCGCGGGCTTCACTATGCTGCAAACGGTTCCTCCTGTGAGCGCCGGGCAGACGGCTCCGCAACACAAGACGTGCAAGACGAGTTTGAGCTGCAGTCCGATCACGCACATCGTGTTCATCATCAAGGAGGACCACACCTTCGACAGCCTATTCGGTACGTTCCCGAACGCGAACGGCGCGACAACGTATCGGACGGCAGACGGGAAGTTACACCGGCTCGGGCATCAACCCATTTACATCAAGCAGTCACTGACCAAAGACGCGCAGGCGGCCGAGCAAGCGATCGACGACGGCAAACTCGACGGGTTTTCACAAAATACCGGCGTGAGGCAGATCAACGCGTACAGCGGACAGGCCATGGATATAAGCGATTCTCAACTGTATCAGTCAGATATACCGAATTACTGGCACTACGCGAGTGCCTTCTCGCTGCAAGACAGGTTCTTCTCCACAGTCGCCTCGAACAGCTTCCCCAATCACCTGTATGCGGTCGCGGCGCAGGCGGGAAATACAGATGGTGTGCCCTCGAACCTCTTCGTGTCGTCGCATCCCGACCGATGGGGATGCGACGCACCGGCCACTACCTTGGTGCGGCAAGAGCTGCCGAACGGTCATGTTAATTTCGCTTACCC
>DHWR01000280.1:0-3460 GCA_002413265.1 Chloroflexi bacterium UBA5177 | reverse complement strand
TGTTAATTTCGCTTACCCATGTTTTGACTTTCGTACTGTTCCCGACTTGCTCGATGCACACCATCTCTCGTGGGCGTACTACGCGCCGACCCAAGATCAGCCTGGATATAAGTGGTCTGCGTTGAACGCGGTCAAGCACATCAGACTTGGCCCAGACTGGAAATCCAACGTCATCGATCAATCGCGGTTCACGCAAGATGCCTCGAGTGGAAAGCTGCCCGCCGTCAGCTGGCTCGTGCCGCTGGATCCGTACAGCGATCACCCCGCGCTCAGCAATATCTGTGACGGTGAGAACTGGACGATTCGCCAGATCAACGCAATCATGAGCAATCCGGCCGAGTGGATGCACACGGCGATCGTGCTGACCTGGGACGACTGGGGAGGTTTTTACGATCACGTCGTGCCACCGAAAGGGCCGAATCCCTATTCGATGTACGGCCTTCGCGTGCCGACGATCATCATATCGCCGTACGCCAAACGAGGCTTCGTCGATCACACGATGTACGATTTTTCGTCGCTTGCTCGCTTCGCCGAGTCAGTTTTCGGGCTACCGACGCTGACGAAGCTCGATAAAGCGTCGAACACCATGGCGTCGTCGTTCGACTTTTCGCAGAGGCCGCGGCCGCCGCTGCTTCTACACCAGCGCACTTGTCCTGCTTTACCGAAGCGCCCAAGGCTCCGCACCTACGGCGTGATGGCCGCAGCTCTCGGCGGGAGCGCTCTGCTTTTGCTACTGCTGGTCACCGCCTATCTCGTCGCGACTCGGCCGTCACTGGCCCGCAGAGTAATCGCAATTTCACCCGGCGTGCAGGTCACGTTGGGAAGTGGCTTCCTGGCCGCCGGCATCGCGTTCACGTGGTACGTGCTGAAGACGTGGAGCTTGCCGCACTAGAAGGGGCCACGAGAGACGGGCTCGTAGCAAGGGGCGCGCTCCCGAGGTCATTGAGTCCGAGTGCTGCTCGAGCGTGAGGATCCATATTCTCAAGAGCAGGGCCCGATGGGGAAGTGATACATATCCCTGGCGGGGTTTGCCGTACAAAACTCGTTGGCGATTCGCCACCCTCTTGTCGTATGCCGAGTGACGAAGGTGAGATTCTGTGCTTCCGTGTCCCATTGCCAGACGGTGAGCACACGTGCGGTGAGGCCATGGGGCACCACACGCTTGATGATCACCCGCATCGGCGGGTTCTGACAGCGGCAGAAAATATTTCCGTTCCCGCCACTCGCGTGTGTCTGCTCGTAGCGGCGCTCGAGGACCAAAGACTTGATCAGACGTGCGGTTAACGGGCAGGAGGTGAGCTGCCCTTTAAGAGCATTGCAGGATTGCCTTTGAGCCGATGACTTGTAAAACGGCCCAACAAGTATCTGCACGGCTCGAATCGGGCTTACCGCGCCGTTGGCTTCCGGAGCTCCGAGCACTGACGAGGGTCTGAGGATCGAGGCTCCGAGAATAGTCATCGACACGGCGACGCAGAGAAACTCGGCACGTGACGGGAACTTGACGATCATGGGCGTCCTTCCAATTGTTGGCGTTCGTCTGTATAACGAGTCAGCCGACTTATGGTTATGGGGACATGGAAGGTTCGAACTGGTCATTGATGTATGGAGAGACGAATGAAGCTTCTAATTGAGATTCTTATCGCCATTGTTCTGCACCCGATTGCGGTGATTCTGGTGTGGCTAGATCTGTTGGGTCGATCGGACATTGGCCGGGCTAAGAAAGTGGTGTGGGCAGTGGTGGCTCTGGTCTGGGGGATCGGGCCCATCCTCTACATCTTGGTCGGAGATGGAGAGCTCTGGTAGCTGAGGGAGAAGGTCCGCTCCGACGGAGGCTTTAGCATTGTCATGTGAGTTCAGCGGAAGAGCTTGAGAGAGCACAAGACCTAGGGAACGGGGAGCTCGTACTCGGGCTGCCGCCTGAGCGGCGCTCGCATATTGAGGGCTGGGCCATGCTGGCACGGTCGATGGGGTATGTGTATCGCCCGTCGACGATCGAGGGGATTCGCGACGTACTCGACCTGGCCAGAAGGAGCGGTCATTCGGTGGTTCCTCGCGGCAGTGGGTTCAGCTATGGCGATACCTCTATGAATTCCGAGAACATCGTGCTTGATCTGCGGCGCATGGATCGAGTTCTCGAGTGGGATCCCGACACAGGCGAGATACAAATCGAACCGGGAGTGAGCATCGGTCAGCTCTGGAGGCATGTGCTCGAGGACGGCTGGTGGCCGAGAGTCGTGCCGGGCACGATGTATCCGACGCTCGGGGGCTGTGCTTCCACGAACGTGCACGGAAAGAACCACTGGCATGCCGGCTCGCTCGGCGAGCAAATTCTCTCTGCCGACCTGCTTCTGCCGTCGGGGGAGATCGTCGCTTGTTCTCCTCGAGAGAACCAGGACATCTATTACGCGGCGATCGGTGGCCTGGGGATGCTCGGGGTCTTCGTGTCGCTTACCTTTCGGCTAGAGAAGGTTCGGTCCGGCCTCTTGCAAATAGAAGAGCGGGCCTGCAGCTCCCTGGGCGAGATGTTCGATCTGTTCGAGCAGGAGATGCCCTCTGCCGGTCACCTCCTTGGATGGATCGACGGATATGGGCGGGGCGCGGAGCTGGGACGCGGGTTGGTGCAGATCGCGCGGCCGGTGGAGGACGATCGCGAGCACGAGGAGACGCTTCGAGCGGAATATCAGGATCTGCCCGATACGCTGCTCGGCGTGGTGCCGCGTGCCCTGCTGTGGCGAGGCATGAAGCCTCTGATGAACGACAGGGGCATGCGGTTGCTGAACGCCACGCGTTACACGATGGGCGCTAGCCGCTCAGGAGTGACGACGCGCGTGCCGCACGCGCAGTTTCACTTCATTCTCGACTACGTGCCGAACTGGAAGTATGCCTTCCGGCCGGGCGGCATCCTGCAGTATCAAGTGTTTGTACCTGAGCAGCAGGCACGGGTCGCATTCGCTGCGTTGTTGGAGGAGGCCCAGGCATACGACCTGGTCCCCTATCTCGCCGTGTTCAAGCGACACCGACGCGATCCGTTCCTGCTCAACTACTCGGTCGACGGGTACTCCCTGGCGTTGGACTTCCACGTCACCGAAGCGCGCGCGAAACGCATCGAAGAAATGCTGGGACATTTCACGAGGGAGATCGTCCTTCCAGCCGGGGGACGCTTCTATCCGGCAAAGGACAATGCGGTGGATCGCGAGAGCTTGCAGCAGTCGATGACGACTGAGGCGGTGGACGAGTATCTGGCAATGAAGCGGCGCCTGGATCCGGAGGGGATTCTGCAGAGCGATTTGTACCGGCGTGTGTTTGCTTGATTGGCGAAAGGAGCACGGGAATGCGAAGGTCGATAGCTGTTGGACTGACACTCAGTGTTTGCGCGGGATTTTGGGTAGGGCGTCTGTCGGTTGCGCCGTCCGCCGGGGCTTCTTCAGTTCGGGCGCCTCTCGCGCTGCCGGCACGTTTC
>DHWR01000127.1:7857-8497 GCA_002413265.1 Chloroflexi bacterium UBA5177 | reverse complement strand
ACCCCGCTCGTCGTGTTGGCCTGTGGGTCACAATCGACCAGGAGAACTCGGGCTCCAAACGAACCGAGATATGCCCCGAGATTGACAACAGTCGTCGTCTTGCCGACTCCACCCTTTTGATTGGCAACGGCAAGGACGGTCACGTTGTGGCGATCCTTTCGGGCCCAAGTACCCGTCGCATGGTGAACCGTGGCAATTGTATCCGCTAACAGCTGTGATAGAACCTGATGTCAGCAATCAGAGTCAAGTGAGGCTCCTCTGTCCTTTGTCGACACAATTGTTTCGTTCCTTATTGCTCTTGCGGCCGGAGCTTTCGGCTCGGTTTTGGGCATCGGTGGCGGGCTTTTCATCATCCCCTCGCTCAACCTCTTTCTTGGCATAAAGCTCAAGACGGCGATAGCCGCCAGCATCGTGGCCGTGATCGCGACGTCGCTTGGCGGTGGGAACGTTTACGTGAGACATCGGGTCGCAGACATTCGTCTGGGGCTAGTCCTCGCCATCGCAACGGTTCCTGGCGCGATCGTAGGGGCCAAGATCGCGACGGTCGTCAATGCCCGCGTGTTGGCAGGTGTTTACGCTTCGGTGCTTGCTATAAGCGCCTACCGCATGCTGGCTTCCCCGGATGCCGCGACTGCGGGTG
>DHWR01000127.1:5386-7599 GCA_002413265.1 Chloroflexi bacterium UBA5177 | reverse complement strand
TACCTGGAGAGCTCCACCGGCCATCTAGTGCACTATCGAGTGGGACGGGTGCCCCTCGGTGTGGCAATTTCAACCCTGGCCGGCCTGATTTCCGGCCTTCTGGGGGTTGGAGGCGGCATCATCCAGGTCCCCGTCATGAACTTGATCATGGGCGTCCCGATCAAGGTCGCGACTACCACCAGCACGTACGTCATCGGCATCACGGCCATGGCCGGGGCCTTCGTCTATTACAACCACAAACCGTCGTTTGTGGATCCGGCACTAGCAGTCCCGGTGACCATTGGCGTCTTTCTGGGGGCGACCTTCGGCTCGCGGCTTCTGCGTCGTTTGAGGCCCCGGGCTGTGCGCAATGTCTTCACGGCCGTCATGGTCATTTATTCGCTGCAGATGGTGGCAAGGGCGGCAGGCTTTGGAGCATAGCGCCACGCCCGAAGACGAGCAACCGGATCTTACGACGTACGGGCGAGTCGGCTTCTGCCTCCTGTACGGCCTCCTGTTCAGTATTGCGGTCATGCTTGCCGGCTTGCTCTACGGCGCTTTGCAGGGGCGTAGCGCGTCCGCGCACGTACTGCCGCTCGACAAGATACCGGCTCGCCTGGGCAGTCTCGACCCGTCGGCGCTTCTGGATCTCGGAATCCTGCTCCTTTTCGCCACACCTCTGGCGGGCGTTGTTGTCGCGTTCGAAGAGTTCCTTCGGCTACGTGACCTGGCCTTCGCACTCATTACTCTTGTTCTGCTGATCCTGCTGCTCGCCGGTTTCATCGTCGCCTTTCATTAAGATCCCTGCCTCGGACGCGGGATGTCGGGGACAACGCCAAAGAACACCTCCACGCACCCGCTGACGTGTCCACCCCTCGATCTCGACCGCAGAAATCGCCTGGGCAAGCGGTGCGGGCAGGGTGAGCCTGCGGCCGCAAAACGAGCACTGGATTGTGGTTGCCGGTGCTCCACCCTGCGTGTGGTCCATATCGCATGATATTCATGCAGCCAACCCCTCATACACTGAGACCACGGGGCGAGGAGAAGCCATGTCGAGCAAACAAGGACCGGGACCGAACAAGAAAGGTCCGCTTCGCCCTGGCGCAACCGTTCGAAGGCGCGGAGGGGAGCCACGCGGGGCTCAGCAGCCCGCCGCGCGCACGAGCTGGGACCCGCTCGCAACCTGGTACAACGGCTGGATGGGAGAGGGCGGCAGCGAGTACCACCGCCAGCTTGCCGTACCCGCTGTGATGCGGCTCCTGGAGCCCGAGTCAGGAGAACAGATCCTGGACGTCGGGTGCGGGCAGGGAGTACTCGCGCCACATGTGTCCTCTGCTGGGGGACGCTATGTCGGGCTCGATGCCAGCCCCCGGTTGCTCGATCTGGCGCGAAAGGCTCACGGCCGCAAGGGACTCTTTGTCCTTGGGGACGCGAGGCAGATCCCGTCTCTTAGGGAGATCGAGTCGCAGAGTTATGACGCCGTCACATTCTTGTTGAGTATTCAAGATATGGATCCACTGGAGCCGGTCTTTTCGGGTGCCGCCTGGGCACTCAAAGCTGAGGGCCGCGCCGTACTCTTGCTCACCCATCCGGCCTTTCGCGTTCCTCGCCAGAGCGGCTGGGGATGGGATGAGGGACGCAAGCTCGTCTATCGCCGCATCGACAGATATCTGACGCCGTTGCCGGTTCCTATGAATCCTCTGGGCGGCAATGGCTCGGGTGTGGTAACCCGCAGCTTCCACCGACCCATGAGCCACTACGTGAACGGTCTCGCGGACCAAGGTCTGCTCGTCGAGCATATGGAAGAGATCCCGGCCCACAAGCTCAACGTCGCCGGGAGTACGACACGGGCAGCGAATCTGGCCCGTAAGGAGATCCCACTCTTTGTAGCCCTTCGCGCCAGGAAAATCCGTCACGCGCCTGACAACGGAAGCCGGCAACCGGCGTAACGGCGCTCACGGTAGTCAGCGGCGGAGACGCACCAGGCGGATCAGGGACGCGAGAAGCAGTCTCAGATCTCCTAAGAGAGTCCGACTCCTTACATACTCCAGATCCGAAGCGATCTTCTGGGCGAGTACGGTCTCACGATAAACGCGATCCGCCTCGCCTCCCGCAAGTAGCTGCTCCTCGTCCATGAAGCGCAGCTGAGTCGGCCCTGTGATACCTGGACGCACGGACAGAATTTCCGCAGCCTCGGGCCCGTACAGATCGACGTATACGGGAGCCTCTGGGCG
>DHWR01000127.1:458-5115 GCA_002413265.1 Chloroflexi bacterium UBA5177 | reverse complement strand
AGCTGCGGCAGCTCGTCGAGCTTCGATCGCCGAAGTACGCGGCCGAGTGATGTTATTCGTGGATCGTCAGACGCCGTGACATCGGCCGACGAAACACCCGAAGCCGTGGCCATGCTGCGGAACTTGTACATGCCGAAAATCTTCCCGCCAGTACCGACTCTCTTGCCAACGTAGAGAACCGGCCTCCCGGAAATAAGCCATATCGCCAGCGCAACAATCGTCAATATTGGAGACATGGCAAGCAGCAGGATCGTCGCTACCGTGACATCCAGTGCCCGCTTCATCGAGCCACAGAGCTACCTGCGATGTGTCTCGATGGTGTCGGTTACCGCCCAAATGACGTCATCGATATCGTGGTCGGACATGCTTGGATAGATGGGGAGGGACAGGATACGCTCTGCCTCGGCACTGGCTACGGGAAATTGTTCGTCGACGTAGCCGTACTTCCCTCGGTAGTAGGTAAAGCGATGAATCGGAATGAAATGGACACTTGCTTTGATGCCGCGGAGCGAGAGCTCTTCGATAAATTGGTCCCGCCCAACCCCGCATACGTCGGTCCTGAGACGGAGCACATACAGGTGCCAGGCATGACTGTCGCGCGGGTCAGCTTCCGGCACCTGCAGCTCCGGATATAGCTCGAGCTCCGCCGAGTAACGCCGGGCTATCTCTTTGCGACGCTCCGCCATGCGGTCCGACTTCTTGAGCTGGCTTATGCCAAGTGCCGCGGCCAGGTCGGTCATGTTGTACTTGAAGCCGGGCGCCACGACGTCATACTTCCAGGTGCCCGCGCCCGCGTAACGGTTCCACGCATCGCGGCTCATGCCGTGTAGCGACATGGAACGGACACGCTCCGCGTAGGAGTCGTTGTCGGTGACCAGCATGCCGCCCTCGCCGGTCGTGATGGTCTTTGTGACGTAGAAGCTGAAGGCTGCCATGTGCCCAATGCTCCCGATCGCTCGCCCCCGGTAGGTGGCGGGAAAGGCGTGAGCCGCGTCCTCTACCACCGCGACTCCTGACGACGCGGCAATAGCCATGATCTCGTCCATTCGCGCCGGACCGCCGCCCATATGGACAGGAATAACGGCTCTGGTTCGCTCCGTAATGGCAGCGGCCAGCGCGTCGACCGAAATGCAAAGACTGCCCGGTTCGATGTCCACCAATACCGGAGTCGCATCGAAGTAGCGAACGACCTCAGCACAGGCCGTGAAGGTCATGGTGGGGACAACCACCTCGTCGCCTCGTTCCAAACCCGCGGCGTCGAGAGCGAGATGGAGCGCCGCCGTGGCCGAGTTAAGAGCGATCGCATTTCGAACACCGATGCGCTCGGCAAAGAGGCCCTCGAAGGCGGCAACTCGACTCCCGGTGGTAAGCCACCCTGAGCGAAGCACCTCAGTGACGGCGTCGATGTCATGGTCGTCGATATCCGGTTGCGCGAACGGCAATGGAGCCCGTCGAGGGGCTCGCACTATCGCTCGGGTTGTGGCCAAATGCTGCTCACATGCCTTTGACGCAAAGTCTGTGGACAGCTTATCAAACACCGTTACTGGGGCAGATGGCGGAGATCCTGGAGTCGAAGCTTTTTGGGCAGACGACGGTTCCGACGCACTAGCCGGCGCCGTAATCGTGCCAGGCTTCACCACTGGGAGCATCGTCACGCTTCAGGGTCACGACGACTTCCACGTGGGCTTTGTTTCGGCTCGATCAGACGTATCCAACGTCCTTTCGTTTTCACTATAGTAGCGACGCGAAGCGGCCCACCTGAGACTCGAAAGCTTAGGAGTGAGCTGCCTCCGGAGTCTTTCCCGACCACCTAATTCCTTGCCTGATGACCGAAGGGTTGATGCGGTAGCGGTGTTCCAGTACGGTCTGGATCATGGAGTCGACGAGGACATTAGACAGCAGATGAGGTTGAAGCCCGAGATCGAACAGTTTGGTGTGCTTCGCGTTGTAGTAATGTTCTTCTTTCTCAATGCGCGGATTGTCAACGTGTGCGAGCTCCGCCTCGATCCCCAGACTCCCGGCCGCGGTTTGAACCAGCTCTGCCAGCTCGGTTACCGAGAACTGCTCGGTGAACTGGTTGAAGACTCGAAATTCACCCTTTTCGGCCTGGTTAAGTAGAGCGAGCTCGACACATTGCAGCGTGTCCTTAATATTGAGGAACCCTCGCGTTTGCTTTCCCTTCCCGTACAAGGTCAGCGGAATACCGGCCACGGCCTGCACGCAGAAGCGATTGAGAGCCGTCCCGAAGGTCTCGTCGTAGTGGAAGCTGGTCACCAATCGTCCATCCAGGATCGTCTCATCCGTGTGGATGCCGTACACCACTCCTTGATTGAGGTCGGTCGCCCTCGTACCCCAGATTCGACACGCAAACATGATGTTGTGGCTGTCGTGAACCTTCGACAAGTGATAGAAGGATCCCGGCACTTTTGGGAAGGGCATACGATCCGTCCGGCCGTTATGGTGGATTTCGATCCAACCCTCCTCGATGTCAATATTTGGCGTGCCGTACTCGCCCATGGTTCCCAGCTTCACCAGATGGCAGTCGGGCACCACGTCACGCATTGCAAACAGCACGTTCAAGTTCCCGATCACGTTGTTCTGCTGTGTATAGGCAGCATGCCGATGATCGACCATCGAGTACGGCGCCGAGGGCTGCTCGCCGTAATGAACGATGGCCTCCGGCTCGAAGTCTCTCAGGGTCGCTTCAACAAATCCGTAGTCGGTGAGATCACCAACATAGATCGAGATTTCGTTCTCTGATACCTCCCGCCACGCGCTTACCCGCTCATGCAGCGTGCGGATCGGTATAAGGGGCTCGACGCCGAGCTCGACCTCCCAATTCCGTTTTGCAAAATTGTCGAGCACCGCGATCTCGTGACCCCGGCGAGACAGATACATTGCTGTCGGCCAGCCGAGATAGCCGTCGCCGCCCAAAATGAGAACCCGCATGATCTTTGGTGTTTCTCCTTCCGCTCAAGGGCCACTGTGAGCGAATCGCCCAGAGAGTATACGCATGTCTGCACGAGGAGGGCTCCAACCAGGTCAAATACCAGATGTCGCTCTATTGACGGTTACTCGATCGGGCAGATACCATAGCGTGCATGTTCGTGAAGGTCAACCCCGCTTCCTGTGCGGTCTCCATGTGCTGACTGACCCGGTTGGTCTGATCATTTTCAAACGTCATGTGGGTCAATGAGTTGAGTTCCGTTTCGTGTGGGCTCGCTCAATAGACGTCAGGAGTTCGACTCGGTGGGCATTGCTCTCAATCCGGCCACGCAGGCCCTGGACGCTGAACAGAGTTCGGGTGATCGCGCGGCACTGCTTCGCTGGTACTACCATCTATTTCGCCGGTGGATCTGGCTTATCGTGCTTGTCACGATCGCCGCCGGGGTTACCGGTTACTCCGTCACAACGCTCTTCATCAAGCCCACCTATGTGGCAACCGCGACGCTTCAGGTGGATGCCGGCCAGCTCTCCTCCGACGTCAATGGAACAGGCGTGATAGCCAGTCAGCAGCTGGCCGACACTGAGGCGCGATTGGTGGTAACTCAACCTGTCGCAGTCAAGGCCTACAAAGCCCTTCATTTGCATCTGCCGCTCACTCCGTCGACCTTGCTCGGCGGTGCCACCGCCTCTTCGGACGTCAACAGTCAGCTAGTCACGCTTTCCGTGTCATCACATGACCGCGTGTTCGCAGCAAGGGCGGCCAACGCCCTCGCCTACGCAGCTCAACAATCCGAGCAACAGCATCAGATGAGCCGTTTTTCGGCAGCGATCGATGCAATAGACCGCCAAATCTCCAGCTATCAGAAAGACATGGCGTCAGCGACGAAGAAACAGGCACAGGCGGGAGGGGCCGGCAACGCTCAGACGCAAGACCTCACTCGCGAGATCGACCAGGATCGAACCGCCATTAACAATCTTCAAACACAGCTTGTGACCCTGCAATCCACGGAAGCTCAGACGTCGGCAAACCTGGACGTGCGAGTGCCGGCCCAGGTTCCGCATTTCCCATCAAGCCCGCACCCGGTCCGCAGTGCGGCAATTGCCGCCTTCCTGGCACTTTTAGCCGCTACCGGCCTGCTATTCGCGCGAGAGTATTTTGCCGGGACGCTACGGAACCCCGAGGAGTTCCAGGCCCTCATGTCGGGCGCTCCTGTACTCGGCGTCGTCGGGGACCTGAATCGCGAGACAAAACGGCCGGGGCTCAGCGTCACCGAGAACCGTCGCAGCTTGGGTGCTGAAATGTATCGGATGGTACGGACGAATCTCCTGTTTTCCGGAGCCGATGCGGCGAACAAAGTCATCTTGATGACCAGTTGCGGCGAAGGTGAAGGAAAGACCACGACTTCGATGAACGTCGCGATGGTGATGGCTGAGATTGGACGGAAAGTCCTATTGATAGACGCCGATCTTCGGCGACCACACATTCATCAGGTGGCCGGCATAGAAAATCGAGGCGGTCTGACCGCGTTGCTGCTAGGCATGGACGGCGGCGACATTATGACCAGCACGGTGCAGAGTGAGGCCGACCCACATCTTTACTTTTTGCCCTCAGGCCCCATTCCACCGAACCCGACTGCCCTTCTCAGCTCTCAGCGAATGCGCGATCTCCTGCATGCGTTCAAGCAGAGTTTCGACACCATAATCGTCGACT
>DHWR01000127.1:0-213 GCA_002413265.1 Chloroflexi bacterium UBA5177 | reverse complement strand
TTTCGACACCATAATCGTCGACTCGCCGCCCCTATTGGCCGTCACCGATTCCGCGGTCCTATCGACCATGGCCGACAGAGTAGTGCTCGTGGCTGATCCGCGTAAGGCGACTCGCCACACGTTGCTTCGCGCAAAAGACGTTCTCGAGCGCGTCGGATCACGCGTCTCGGGAGTGGTGCTTAACCGCGTAGGTGAGGAAAGCTCGGGCTACTA
>DHWR01000118.1 GCA_002413265.1 Chloroflexi bacterium UBA5177 | reverse complement strand
GTTCAGCAGGTAATAGGTGACGAGCGCCATTAGCTCTTTGCTGCCGGGGGAAGCACGTTCAATCGTTCCGTTACGGTAGCGCACTGGTAGAGGGGTGTCGTCGAGCAGACAGCGTAAGTATCTGGTTCCCTGCGAGTGATACTCATTGCAGGCACGGAAGTATCGCGGGGAGATGAAGCTGCGGGCGCGGCTGACATTGTGATGGACCAACGCCGTGTTGAAGCCGTCAAGGACAGCGAGGGCTTCACGTCTGAGGGAGAACGTCACGGTGGGAAAACTCTTCCGGCCCGACCCGAATTGGCTAATGTTGCCGGGCAGGGACTTGGACGCGGCAGCACAGGTGGCGTGGGTACTACAGCCCGCAATAAATAACCAGCAGAAGCCGATTAGCGGGATCGGAATTGCGCGAAGCATCGTGTCCTCCTGTCCCTGGAAATCCATTCTCTTGGAACGCCCGGGACTCAGGAAGGTTACGTGCAGATCACTCAGACTCATGGCGTTTCGAGCTCTCCCAGTAGTTGTCCAGCTCCTCCGGGGAGAGGTCGCGCAGCTCTTTGTCCTCGCTCTTGACGGCTGACTCGACGTGTTGAAAACGGGTGGCAAACTTGCGATTCGCCAGGCGCAGGGCTTCTTCGGGATCGATGCGGAGATGTCGGGCGACGCTGACCAGTGCGAAGAGGATGTCGCCGAGCTCCTCCCGCTGGGTCTCCGTCGAGGCGTCATCGTCAACTTCCGCGCGAAGCTCGGCTACCTCCTCCTCCACCTTGTCGAGCACCTCGCGGACGCTCGGCCACTCGAACCCGATGCTGGAGGCGCGCTTCTGCATGAGGCTGGATTGCGGCAGTGCCGGCAGACCTTTCGGGATCTGTTCGAAGACGCTTTGGCGCTTGGGTTTCTCACGCTGTTTGAAGGTTTCCCAGACGTTGCGAACGTCCTGAGCGCTTCCAAGCTCCAGCTCGCCAAAGACGTGCGGGTGCCGGCCCATGAGCTTGGTGATGATGTTTCCTATCACGTCCTCAACGGTAAAGGCGGCGTTCTCGGCGGCGACCTGCGAGTGAAGCGTGATTTGAAAGAGAAGATCGCCAAGCTCCTCGGCGAGTAGGGACGGATCTTCGCTGTCGAGCGCGTCGAGGACCTCGTAGGTTTCTTCCAGCAGATGAGGCTTTAGGGACTGATGGGTCTGCTCTCGGTCCCAGGGGCAGCCGCCTGGACCTCGCAGCCGACGTGTCAGCTGCATGAGACCCGCAAACGTGCGGATGTTCTCGTCGTCGAGCAACGGGGGCACGTGCAACGATGCGGTATCGCTCAAACCAGAGGCAGACTCGAGATCGGCTAGAGCGAGCCACTCTTCTCCGTTTCCGAAGATCAGGCGGATGCGGTGCGAGGCGGGGTAGTAGTGGCAGAGCCAATCTCGAAGACCGGCCGCGATCTCGGAGTCGGCCAGATGGGTCAGAACCAAGGTCGAGGTTGGCATTGGAGCGCGCCACGGCAACGCTGTTTCGGCGCCCGGCAACTCGCCCACCGCGGTCTCACGTCCGTGAAGGGCCGCTTCCCGAGCATCAAGGACCTCGAGCCAGGGAACGTCGGGCAGCCTGTCCATCTCGGTCAAATCAGGTCACGCGATGAGGTCTGATGAGAACGCTTCAGGGACGATGACGCGGAGGGCCTTCGGCACCACGCGGAGCTGCACGGGGGTATGTCCACACAATTCTCCGTCTAGCTGATAGGGTACCGGCTCGTCGGCGCGCACAGACAGCTCGCGCACGCGAAGCATCTCCACATCGGAGTAGCTGACTGATCCGGAGATGAGCACAGGGAGCGATTGGCGCGCCAGGTCGAGCGGACCTCTTCCTTTTATGATGCACAGATCGAGCCAGCCGTCGTTGGCGACCGCTTTGGGTGTCAGGTGAAAACGACCGCCATAGAGCCTGGTATTGCCGAGCACCAGCATGAGCGCTTCCACCCGGCGGATGATGCCGTCGTATCGCAGCTCGATATCGGAGCCTCGAAAGAGGGGCGCGGAGAACATGCCCGCGGCGACGTAGGGAAGGATGCCTAGACGGCCCTTGAAGCGCTCGAGACGCCGCACCCGCCGCACCACCTCTCCGTCGAAGCCAAATCCCGCCATCAGTAGGAAGTACCGATCGTTGGCCCGCCCAAGGTCTATCTGTTCTATGCGTCCGGAAACCAGTGACTCGGCGGCGTGCACGGGGCTGAGTGGCATACCCAGCTCTCTCGCCCAGATATTGACGGTGCCGAAGGGAAGATAACCAAGAGCGGTCTCGCTGCCGGCAAGGGCCTGGATGACCTCATTGATGGTTCCATCTCCCCCGGCGGCGAGTACGGCATCCACACCCTGTTTGACCGCCTCGAAGGCCAGCGCCGTGGCGTCTCGTGGGGCCACTGTGAGGGCGACATCGATCGACCAGCCGGCGCGTTCCAAGCTCGACACCACGTGGCTGAGGCTGCCGCCGGCCGAGCCGCGGCCGGCGTTAGGGTTGCAGACGATGGTGGCCTTCATCGCAGCTCGTCCAGAATGGCGCGGGCGGTGGCGGCGTCGCTCCACGGTTCTGCGCGACCTCGCGATACGATGCTCTGTTCGTGACCCTTCCCGGTGATGACCACGGTGTCGCCGGGGCCGGCGCGTTCGAGTGCCATGCGAATGGCTCGACCGCGGTCCCGCTCGCGCACGAAGTGCGAACCTTCTGAGCCGGAAGGAGCGCCTTCCGCGACCTCGGAGATGATGGCGTCCGCATCCTCGTCGAAGGGGTCCTCGTTCGTCACCACGAAAAAATCCGCGAGCTCGGCCGCGATCTGGGCAAGAACCGGACGCTTGGCCCGATCGCGGTTGCCCGCTGCGCCGAAGACCGCGATGAGGTTGCCCGAAGTCTCCTCGCGGAGTTCTGCGAGTACCGACCGAAAGGCGTTGGGCGTGTGCGCGTAGTCAACGACCACGCGGAAGGAGGCGCCGTTCGACACGTCTTGAAACCGACCGGGAGGTCCGTCAGCTTCACGAAGGCCAGCCGCGATCTCATTGAAAGCAAGACCAGCCTGCCTGGCCAACAGACAGGCCGCAGCCGCGTTCAGCAGGTTGAAGCGTCCGGGCTGGCGCACAAAGAAGGGGCCGATGCGATGGCCCGCCTCCAGCATGTCGAACGACGACCCGCTCGGCGAGCACTCGCTCACCTCGATTCGAAACCGGGCGCCGGGATTGAACCCGTAGCTAAACAGTTCGCCGGTTAGCTGCTCGATAAAATCGGAGAAGTGAGCGTCGTCGTGATTCAGAACGGCGGGCTTGCCGGGCGCCAGCTCCGAGAACAGCTTGAGCTTGGCGTCACGATACGCGTCAAAGGAGCCATGGAACTCGAGGTGGTCGCCGCTGAGATTGGTCAATGCGCACGCGGCGAAGCGGCAGCCGCGCAGGCGGTCGAGCGCCAGCGCGTGGCTCGAGGCCTCGAGCGCCACGTGCGTTACGCCGGCGTCCAGCATGCGGCGGAGCAAACGCTGCACATCGGGAGCTTCGGGAGTCGTAATGCGGCCGGCGTTTTGGATCCGCTCGCCGCCGATCCTGGTCTCGACGGTCCCGAGCATTCCGGTTTGGAAACCCGCGCGTCGAAGGATCTGCTCCAGCAGAAAGACCGTGGTGGTCTTTCCATCGGTGCCCGTCACTGCAAAAAGGTGCAGAGAGTTGCTCGGGTAGTCGTAAAAGCTGGAGGCCACGTCAGCCATGGCGAGTCGCGCGTCCGCGACTTGAACCGAGGTGACGCCGTCGAGCGTGAGGGGAGGCTGAGCCAGCACTGCGATGGCCCCTCGCTGGATGGCCTGAGGGACGGCCGCGAAGCCACCACTCTCCGGCGGACCGCCGACCGTAGGAACGGCGATGAAGAGCGCGCCAGGTTCGACATCTCGAGAGTCGTAGCTAATCGCTCGAATGTCGACGTCGGGGCCCGACACGCGAGCGCCGGGAAACCCGCGCAGCACGGCGTAGAGCAGCATTAGCACTTCCTCGCTAAACCGTGACTATTGTGCGTGCTAGGTTGCAAGCTGCGCGACCCGCTTGAATAGCGGACGAGCCACCCGCTCGAAGGCAAGATGCCGCAGCGGAGATCGTATCAGATCGAAGGCGCCGATGTACTTCACGATCTCGCCGCCGTAGCCACGCTTGTGCCGGTACACGCCCCACAGGCTCTCATCCTCTCTGAGAACGTCGGGGATGCCCCACATGTCGTAGGTGAGTGCACCACGGGACTTTGCCCACCGCATCCCTTCCCACTGAAGCAGATAGGGCGCCATCAGGTTACGCTTCTCATTGCTGGAAGCGCCGTACATGTACTGCGCGGTTCGTCCGAAGCCGAAGACGATGATCCCGGCCAGCAGGTCCCCATCGTGTTCGGCCAGAAGGAGCGTCGCCAGCCCGGTGGGGCCGAGGACGGCCATGACATCTTCGTAGTACTGCCGGCTGTGAATGGTGAACTGGTCGCGCTCCGCGGTGGTCGCGTACATCGCGTACCAATGACGGATCTCTTCGGGAGCGGCTCGCCGCACGACCACGCCTTTTTTGCCGGCCAGACGAATGTTGTAGCGCGTCTTCTGCTTTTGCCGGGCGAGCATCTCTTCCTCAGAAGCAGTGAGATCGACCCAGATGGTCGAGCGCATCTGGACCGGTATCGCGGGGTCCAGTCCACTTTTCTGCAGCAGCCCCGGCAGTTCTGATGGCGTGGTAACGTCCGGCTCCAGCTTGAGGGACATCACATTCTGGTCGGCGGCCAGCTGCGTGAGGGCGCGGAGCGTCTCCTCGAGAAGAGTCTGGTTCGTATAGTCGAGCGCCGGTCCCCGAGGGACATAGGCGAGCTGCGCGATCCCGAGTGGCAAGGGTCGGATCAAGACCTGGGCCGCGGCTCGAATCTCGCCGTCCTTATGGAGAGCCAGACGCAATGGCTTCCAGCCGGCACGAGCTTTCAGCTCTCCCCACTCCCACGACTGAAGCACGTGGCCGAATCGTGACTGGGAGACGAACGCGTTCCACTCCGCGCGGTCGCGTTCGGCGAGCAGGCTTTTTTGCATGGCGATAGGCGGGTCTCCGTTAGATTGAGGAGGAGCTCAAGAGAGCGGTAGAGGCGGCTGGACGGGGATTATCACGGCCTCAATGATACAATTCGGCTGAGAGCGGGGTCGGAGGAAGCGCATCAAAAACAAGCTCGTGGCCGGCGGAATCGCCGCCGTCGTGGTTCTGGCCGCGCTGATTGTGCTGGCCTTTCTCAACGGCCAGCTGCTCGTCGACATCATTCTGGTGATCACCGCGCTGGTCTCTCTTACGGCCTTCGCACTGCTCGGATATGCTGCCCTGCAGATCGTCGCGCTGGTGAAAGAGGTGCGGGGTGAGATCCATACCCTGATGGGCACCGCGCAGGAAACCATGGCGGAAGTCCAGGGCACCGCGCGCTTCGTCAACTCGACGGTGGTTAGCCCTGTCGCGCACGCGGCCGGTTGGGTCAGCGCAGCGAGGGCGGCGTTGAAGTCGTTTACCGAGCCCTTATACAAGCGTAAGAGCTAAGCCATGTCCGTGATGAACCACCTGGCGGAGGCAGCCGCTGCGATCCTGCTGCTCGAGGTGTTCGTCCTGGTATTGATCTTCGCAGCCCTCACGGGGGGCCTTGCCTTCGGTCTGCACTGGGTCAACGGTAAGACGGAGTGGATCTTCGGTATGGTCAACGGCTTCTTGCCGCCGGTAAGGAAGTACACATCACTCGCTCTCGATACCGTGGCCAAGCCATTTATCGTGCTGAGCGCGTGGACGGAACGCGTTGAGAAGACGGCCGGATCATTGCAGCGGCAGGCCGCCGCGATTCGGGCAAGGATGTCCAGCAACGAAGTGTTGCCTCCGCCTTCAGAGCAGGCGCAGCCGATCGATCCTGCGGCATAATGCCGCTGTTAGATGCGCACCGGTGTTTCTCCGCGCATCGGCGGGATAATCCCGCTGTAAGATGCGCATCGGTGTTTGGCCGCGCATGGATGTTTTCCCGCATCCAGCGGGGTATTCCCGCTGTAACATGCGCATCGGCGTGTCTGCGCCAATGCGATCACTCCCACATCCTCTCGAGTGAGGCTGCGAATGGTTCCATGGCTTCGCCAGCCCACGAGCCGCGGCGGTTTTCATGAACGGAGACTCGCACCTCGGAGAGCGTCGGATCGAAGGTGACTTCGAGGGTGCCGCCGCCTCTTTCGCGGGTGAGGTGCCAGTGGACGCTATCGGGGATCGTTCTGAGGGTTCGTGGCGGGCCAGCATTCAGGGCGTCGCCGGCGGCCAGGGCGCGGACAGCACGTGCGACCTCGTCGGGATCGATGCTAGGAGGAAGCCGGATTCTTACTTCTCTCAAAGTCGGGATGTCCTGTCTGGAGCCGCCCCGCCCCGCAGGGCGGCCTGGCAATTCTTCACGGTGTTCTCACTGCATACTGCGGCGGGGCGTGTCTCTGGATGGCTTCGTTCTCATGCCCAACCATTTGCAC